>JBFHWF010000121.1:0-1717 GCA_041589175.1 Gammaproteobacteria bacterium | reverse complement strand
GATGCCCATGCCCAATTCGGTAATAACGTCACCCTGGCCCAGCAGCTGGGTATTAATGTGGATGACTGTGTGCGTCAGGGAGCTGCCAAAGACCTGCTATGGTATGGCCGTTTCAAGGATGCGATGAATCCTGCTGAGGTTTCCTCGTTAATCACGCAGCGATTATCACGTGAGCCTCTACATCTGGCTGCTTCACAGAAAAAACAGATTCAAACAATAGGCTGGTGCACGGGTGGTGCACAGCATTATATAGAACAGGCAGCAGAACTAGGGCTGGATGCCTTTATTAGTGGTGAAGTGTCGGAGCAGACATTCCATCTGGCAAAAGAGATGGATATTCATTATTTTGCAGCGGGGCACCATGCTACGGAATCCTATGGAGTTCAGGCGCTGGCGAGTCATCTGGCAGAGAAATTCTCTATCCAGGCTGAATTTGTCGATATTGCAAATCCGGTCTGATTTGGAATATCTTTGATATATTTAACTTATTGATAAATAATGAAAAACTGAAATAGTCCTTGGATACTGTACTGAAATACAGTATTATATCGCCGCATTTTTTCACCCTTGAAGGGGTGTGTCGAATACCGATTTCCGGATGAAACTGACGGTTTTAATATGATTGATATTAAGCTGCAGTGGATGTGTCGGGAAAGTGATTTTAATCAAAAATAGTCTAAGAGAGGTACTCATGGCTACAGAAGGCGTAAATCAAGATAAACGCCGCTTTCTGACAAACACCACCGCTGTGGTTGGTGCTGTTGGAGCTGGTTTTGTTGCTGTACCCTTCCTGTCTTCCTGGGCTCCCAGTGAGCGTGCCAAAACTGCAGGTGCACCTGTAGAAGTGGACATCAGTAAGCTAGAAGAAGGTCAATTGCTAACAGTAGAATGGCGTGGTAAGCCTGTATGGATTATCAAGCGTTCTGAGCAGAATATAAAAGATCTGCCAACTCTGGACGAGAGTTTACGTGATCCAGCGTCTGAGAATGACCAGCAGCCGGAATATGCTAAAAACGCAACACGTTCCAGAAAGCCTGAAGTTGTAGTAATGGTGGGTATCTGTACACATCTGGGTTGTTCTCCAACCTACCGTCCTGAAATGGGCGCGGCCGATTTAGGCGGTGAGGACTGGAAAGGCGGTTTCTTCTGCCCATGTCACGGTTCCAAGTTTGACCTGGCGGGTCGTGTATATTCAGGTGTTCCAGCTCCATTGAACCTGGAAATACCTCCTCATTTTTACAAGAGCGATCGTACCATCCTGGTCGGTGAAGATGGAGGGGCGGCATAATGTTTAAAAGTCTAATGTCATGGGTCGATGCTCGTTTCCCTGCCACTAAAATGTGGAACGAACACCTGGCTGAATACTATGCGCCAAAGAACTTTAACTTCTGGTACTTCTTTGGTTCGCTTGCACTGCTGGTTCTGGTTATCCAGATTGTTTCCGGCATTTTCCTGACAATGCACTACAAGCCTGACGGTGCCATGGCCTTCGCATCGGTGGAATACATCATGCGCGATGTGCCTTACGGCTGGCTGATACGTTATATCCACTCAACTGGTGCAACTGCGTTCTTCGTGGTGGTTTATCTGCACATGTTCCGTGGCCTGATGTACGGTTCATTCAAGAAGCCTCGTGAGCTTGTCTGGCTGTTCGGTATGTTCATCTACCTGGTGTTAATGGCAGAAGCCTTTATGGGCTACCTGTTACCATGGGGTC
>JBFHWF010000120.1:0-1831 GCA_041589175.1 Gammaproteobacteria bacterium | reverse complement strand
TCGAAAGAATCTCTATCGGCAAATTAAAGTCACTCACCATCTTCCTGACTACCAGTAGCTGCTGGTAGTCTTTCTCACCAAAAATTGCCAGATCAGGCTGCACCATATTAAACAGCTTGAGTACCACAGTCGCGACACCGTCGAAGTGCCCTGGCCTGCTCGCACCTTCAAGCATTTCGGTGATTCCCGGTACCAGCACCTTACTTACCCCTGACTGGCCCTGTGGATACATCGTCTGTATATCTGGCAGGAATAACGCATCTACCTGCTGCTCCTGCAGTAGCTGCTGATCTTTATCCAGTGTTTTGGGGTAATTTGCAAAATCACTGGCCTCATTAAACTGCAGCGGGTTAACAAAAATACTCACCACCACCCTGTCAGCCACTGCATGTGCATGCTCCACGAGAGACAGGTGTCCGGCATGCAAATTACCCATTGTTGGTACAAAAGCGATCTTTTCACCCGCCGAATGCCACTGACTGATCATATCCCTGAGTTGATTCTGGGTCTGTATGGTTTTCATTCTGGAATTACCTGAGGTGGTAGGCGCTATTTGAAGCTGTGCTCGTCATCCGGGAAACGGGCACTTTTAACATCGGCCACATACTGCTCGACGGCCTCCTGGATAGTAGATGCCTGCTGCATGTAGTTACGGGCAAACTTTGGAATGCGTCCTGCTGAAATGCCGAGGATGTCATATAAAACCAGAATCTGGCCATCGGTCTGGTTCCCTGCGCCGATACCAATCACCGGTATATTGGACTGCTTCGTAAGCCTTGCGGCCAGATCTGCCGGCACGCATTCGAGTAAAAGCATGTCTGCACCTGCCTGTTCCAGCACGCGTGCATCTTCCAGCATTCTTTCTGCGATGGCCTGGTCCCTACCCTGCACTTTGTAGCCACCCAGCTTGTGCACTCGTTGCGGCTGTAACCCGAGGTGAGCACAAACAGGTATTCCCATGCGTGTAAGCGTTTCGACTAGCTCTCGCTGATCTGCACCACCTTCCAGCTTAACCATACTGGCGCCGGCTTCTTTCATAAAGCGACCCGCATTTTCGACTGCCTGCCGGGTTGATGCATCTGACATAAAGGGCATATCAAGAATCAGCAGGGCACGATTGAGACCACGAGATACCACCTTTCCGTGATAAACCATTTCATCCATGGTGACCGGAATCGTGGAATCAAGCCCCTGTATCACCATGCCGAGCGAGTCCCCGACAAGCACAATATCCACACCTGACTGATCCAGCACTTGCGCAAAGCTGACATCATACGCCGTCAGGCAGGCTATTTTCTCACCTTTTGCCTTCATCTCACGCAAGGTATTGATGGTGACCTTATGTGCTGTATTCGCCTGTGCGCTCATCTATCGTACCGTTTATATCAGTTCAGGGTTCGGATTATAAAAATGCCGTCCACTCGTAATCGAGTTTAGACGCTGTAACAATGCCTGGTAATCATTTTCGTTGTTCGCAAAATCCACTTCAGTCGCATTAACTATTAGCAGAGGCGCTTCGGTGTAATGATAAAAGAATTCTACGTATGCATCCGAGAGCCTCCGCAAGTAAGAAGACTCTATCAATCTCTCGTGATAAATGCCCCGGTTCTCGATACGATCCAGTAATACCTCAACTGGAGCCTGTAAATATACGACCAGATCCGGTTGTGGTACATCGAAAGTTAGCTGATCATATACCTGCTCATATAATTTCAGCTCATCATCATCCAGGGTAAGTTCCGCGAACAGGCGATCTTTTTCCATCAGAAAGTCTGCAATGCGTACCGGATTAAACATATCCTGCTGCCGCAGGTCCTGCATCTGCCTGGCT
>JBFHWF010000119.1:0-1900 GCA_041589175.1 Gammaproteobacteria bacterium | reverse complement strand
GTGCGAATTGCAATAGCGGTATCCATATTGCCACTCCAGGACAGATAACCCACGGCACCAGAATAGATACCGCGTTTTACTGGCTCAAGCTCGTCGATAATTTCCATCGCACGAATCTTGGGGGCACCACTCACTGTGCCCGCCGGAAACGTTGCGCGTAACACATCCATTGCACTCATATTATCATTTAACTCACCGGTCACATTAGAGACGATATGCATCACATGGGAATAGCGTTCGATGATCATTTTATCGGTCAGCTCAACACTCCCCACCTTACTCACTCGTCCGGCATCATTCCGCCCAAGATCTATGAGCATCAAGTGTTCTGCGAGCTCTTTAGGGTCTGCTAACAGATCCTGTTCCAGCGCGAGGTCTTCTGCTTCGTTAGCCCCACGCGGCCTTGTTCCTGCAATGGGTCGAACCGTAACCTTATTATCATCGAGGCGCACCAGGATTTCAGGGGATGACCCCACCACATGATGATCACCCAGATCCATGTAATACATGTAAGGTGACGGATTGAGGCTGCGCAGCGAACGGTAGAGATCCAGTGGTTGCGCATTAAACGGAATTGTCATGCGCTGTGATAGCACGACCTGCATGATATCGCCATCGACAATATACTGACGTGCCTTACTCACCGCCTGCTTGAAACCATCTTCGGTAAAACCGGAAATGAAATCTTCCTCTTTCACCTGCACACTCTGTTGTGTCGGCTGGTAAGTTGGCACTGACTGGCGCAACTGCTGCGCCAGTTGTTTAAGACGCGCCTCGCCTCTGCCAAAAGCATCGGTAGCAGCTGGATCCACCATAACAATAAAGTGCAGTTTGCCACTCAGGTTATCGAAAACCACGACTTCTTCGGACAGCATCAACAGAATATCAGGGGTATTTAGCGTGTCCGGTTTCTGAGTCTTTGCCAGCCTGGGCTCAATATAACGAATCGTATCGTAACCAAAGTAACCCACCAGACCACCGGTAAAGCGCGGCAGCTCGTCGAGATCCGGCACATGAAACTGCTGCTGGTAATCTTCGATCCATGCCAAGGGGTCTTCAACCTGCAGCTGCTGTTCGATACCCTCATCGGTTTCTACCTGAATAGCATTGCCGCTAATACGAATACGTTTTTTACAGGGCAGACCGATAATCGAGTAACGCCCCCACTTCTCTCCGCCCTGTACAGATTCGAACAGGTACGAATACGGCGCATTAGCGAGCTTGATATAGGTGCTTAGGGGGGTGTCCAGATCCGCAAGTACCGTGTGTACTAGCGGAATATGGCTGTAATTGTTTTTTGCCAGTTCGGCAAATTGTTGCTGATCTAAATTTAACAGGTTCATAAATAACTTCCAGGCAGTTTCTAACAGACGCGGCTTTACATCGGGATCAGCATGACCATCGCCAGTGTGTATAGAAACGCATATCGGTTTGCCTGGAGTATTTCATTATTTAAGACCAGTCGATTATGTTCTTTATTTCGTCCATTCTGTCTACAACCGCATCCGGGTTGTAGTCGCGGATATCTTCACCGTGGTTATAGCCGTACGACATACATACGATACTGAAACCGGCAGCGCGCGCCGCCTTTACATCCGACATGGAATCACCCAGCATCAGGGATTCTTGCGGTTTTGCACCCAGCTGCTCTGCTGCATGCAGTAGCGGTAACGGGTCGGGTTTTTTCTTTGCCAGCGTATCACCACAGATGATAATTTCAAAGTCATCTTTTATACCCAGCTTTTCCAGTATAGGCAGGGTGAACTGGGCATTCTTATTGGTGACACAGCCAATCTTCACATCGGTCGACCTGAGAAAATCCAGCGCCTCACGCACTCCGTCATATAGACAACTACGCTCACAGACATTTTTGTCATACAGATCAAGAAATATCGGGTAC
>JBFHWF010000118.1:0-2219 GCA_041589175.1 Gammaproteobacteria bacterium | reverse complement strand
GAAAATGCCAGTAGTGGTCCGTTGCGTGTAATTGAACTCATGCAGGTCCTTTTGCGGTAAACCTTATGTGTTCACCATATTGTCGACTTTACCTATGGCGCAACTAACAAAGGATTTAGCTTTGGCTTTCGCAGCAGCCATACCTTCAGCAGTGCCACTCTGTGGATACCCCATTTTCAGCAGGGCAGCACAGATATCCTGCTCGGCAGCTACACTTGCTTCAATGTGAACAATGCCATTTTCTACATCTACCTCAACGTTACTGACTCTTTCATCTGCCAGTAAGCTTTTTTTTATACTGGCCGCGCAGCCGTTACATTTGATATTTTCAACTTTAATCTCAATCATACGAATGCCTCATAAGTTCTCCTGACGAGCAAATAGTTTACGGGTCGCTTGCAAGCAATGCTAGAAGACACGACAATAGCCACTGCATTTTAAACCATCATGACAGACTGCTGTGGATATCACTAATCAAGACCGTAAAAAAGCAATGGATATCGCCACCTGGTGGGGGCTCATAGTCAACCTTGTACTGGCGATAGGTAAGCTCATTGTAGGTTATATCGGCCACTCACAGGCACTGATTGCTGACGGCCTGCACTCACTCTCCGACCTGGTTTCAGATGGCCTGGTACTGATGGCAACCCATCATTCCAATACAGAAGCGGATGAAGACCACCCCTATGGTCATGCACGCTATGAGACTTTTGCCACCATAGCACTGGCCGTACTGCTGTTTGCTGTGGGCATTGGTATTGGTGGAGATGCCATTTACCGACTCACCGATTATGAGAGTATTATCGCCCCCAGCATGATGACCCTGTGGATCGCCGGGCTATCTATCGCCAGCAAGGAAATTCTTTACCAGTACACCATGGTGGTGGCTCGTCGCGTAAAATCCAAGTTGCTCGAAGCAAATGCCTGGCACCATCGCTCTGATGCGATCTCCTCGATCGTGGTTTTCGTGGGCATCGCCGGCGCCATGTGGGGATACCCCATGCTCGACTCCATCGCAGCCATCATTGTTGCGATGATGATATGCAAGATTGGCTGGGAACTCGGTCACCAGAGTTTTCAGGAGCTGGTAGATACAGGGCTGGAACCAGAAACCCTGGCAAATATCGAACAGGCTATTATGGACGTGCATGGTGTGACTCAGCTGCATATGCTGCGCACACGACGCATGGGCCAGAATGCGCTGGTTGATGTACACATACTGGTACCACCCAAACTCAGTGTATCCGAGGGACACCAGATTTCAGAAGCGGTTGAAGCTTCACTCATCGAGAACTTTGATGATATCAATGACGTTACGGTTCATATCGATCCCGAAGACGACGAGCACAGTGAAAATAGTTGCCGACACCTGCCATTAAGAAATGAAGTACTGAATGAGCTCAAGCAACACTGGGATGATGTGCCCGAGGGGAAAGAAGTTATCTCCACCACATTACACTACCTGGACGGTTCGATTAACATCGACCTGGTGCTACCCCTTCAGTTAATACTGTCAGGAGGGCAACCGGACACCATCAAACAGCACCTGACGCAGGCTTGCCAGCAGCTGAACTGCATTGGGAAAGTAGAGGTGCTGTACAAGTAACGCACTATATTGGTGCACATAGCTGATTGAATGCACTTTTCTGGTGCGCAAGACAGGCGTTTGCACCGTGAAAGCCCAGCCTGAATTCGTTTTACTTGTGGCACAAATTGTGCAAAATAGTCGCCTATTAACCCGCAGGTTCAAGAGACCTGTCGAATTTGAGTGAATTAGCAGTACACAGCCTGTTTTTCGTTAACAAGCACTTAAATCCGACACGTTTCAACTTGCACAAATAATCATCCTGGAGACACTTATGTCAGCTAAAGACGTATTAAAAATGATGAAAGACAACGAAGTTAAATTCGTTGATTTTCGTTTTACTGACCCACGCGGTAAAGAGCAGCACGTTTCAGTACCTGCTCATACAGTAGAAGAAGACACTTTCGAAGAAGGTAAAATGTTTGATGGCTCTTCAATCGAAGGCTGGAAAGGCATTAACGAATCAGACATGATCATGATGCCTGATCCTTCAACTGCGGTTATGGACCCATTCTGCGAAGAAGCCACTGTAAACATCACCTGTGACATTATCGAGCCTGCCACTATGCAGGGCTATGAGCGTGACCCACGTTCTATCGCCAAGCGCGCTGAAGAGTACATGAAGTCTACCGGT
>JBFHWF010000117.1:0-2319 GCA_041589175.1 Gammaproteobacteria bacterium | reverse complement strand
GTCAGGCAAGCGCAGGTAAATAAAGTAGAGGACTGGGCCTGGTCGAGTTATCACTGCAATGCCCTGAATAAAGCTGATAGCCTGATTACCGCGCATTCCACCTATACGTCAGTGGCTGACGACGCTGCAGGATGTGCAGCCGTCTATGAAGAACTTATCAGGCTTAAAATCAGGGACGAAGAAGATATTGAGGAAATTGACGCCACTCTAAAACAGGGAGGGATTCTGGGATCATCGGAGTTCAGGCAGAAATATAGTCAGCTAGATTCAGTTAAAAATGCTGATGGAGAGTGGGGATGCGTCATGTGCTACTAAGACTATAGCTGTGATTACTAATACATCGGTATTTTCATTCTACTCAAATACCCAGCCTGCAAAGGCTTCAATTTCATCCCGGTTAGCAACCACCAGCTGGTAGGCATTCGGGTTCAATGATGCGTCAGCGGTTGTATCAACCTTCAGCTGTTGTAAAAGATAACCTACCAGTGCCCGTCGTACGGGTATTTCAATCATTCCATCTTGCAGGCTGTAGTCATAGTCCAGCGCCCTGCGTTGCTTTTCACCCAGCGAGGGATGGGGCTGTAACTGCAGATTGATCAGCTCTACCCAGTCATCATCGTAACCCTGGCTGGACTCTGCCTGCTGTTCCAGTACTCGTGCGCTAGAGAAGCGTGACAGGACGAAATCCCTGAAGTCATAACTGTCGTGGTTATAGGCTCTTATGTGCCAGCGCAGGCCTGTATTGATAAGTGCATGGGGCTCGATGATGCGCAGATTTTCCGCATCCTCACGCTGGCTCAGTGAATGGTAGCTAACTTCGAGCTGCCTGCCGGCTTTCATCGCACGGATAATCTGTGCCAGCACCGGCTTGTCAGGCATTCGAGCGGGTAGAGGCAGCTCATCCACGGTAATGCCATAGATTGGCTCATCTCCAGACGGGTTCTCTACGGAGAGCAGGTTATGCGCAAACATCGGCAACACAGCCTGCGGGCTGAGGTTGGCAAAGACTTCATCGAACTGGGGTGTTGGCACAAAACTGAACAGGCTTGGGTTGTATTCAAGATTATCGGGAGCGAGGTCGTTGTAGAGCTTAAGGTCCTTGGTGGCTGCCGGGTCGGAGATGCCATAGGCCTTTGCAAGCATGCTGCGACTGATCTGGCCGGTGTAGTAGGCCATGATTTCAATAAACTGAAGGCGCTGTCGTGTCGAAAATTTTATCTCATGCAGCATTTTGATATTGCTAGCCATAGTGTGTCCTTATTCTTATGCTCATAAATATAATGTAGCTGATAAAATATATCAACATGATAAAAAATATTGACATCGTAAAAAGTATCTACTAATCTACAAACATATCGCAACGCATCATCGCGTAAGCAAGACATTAAGCACATAACTGAATAACCAGATACAGGGGAAGACGATGGACGAAAACAAGAAAAAAGCACTTAGCGCGGCCTTAAGCCAGATTGAAAAGCAGTTTGGTAAAGGCTCTGTGATGCGTATGGGAGATGGTGGCCCAAGGGCCAATATCGAGGCTATCTCAACCGGTTCAATTGCGCTGGATGTAGCGCTGGGCATAGGTGGCCTGCCTAAGGGGCGTGTTGTTGAAATCTACGGCCCTGAGTCATCGGGTAAAACGACGTTAACACTGCAGGTGATTGCAGAAGCGCAGAAAATGGGTGGAACCTGTGCGTTTGTGGATGCAGAGCATGCGCTGGATCCGGGTTATGCCGAGAAGCTGGGTGTCGAGATTGATGAGCTGCTGGTATCGCAGCCGGACACGGGTGAGCAGGCGCTCGAAATTACCGACATGCTGGTGCGCTCCGGTGCAGTGAGTGTAGTTGTGGTCGACTCGGTAGCGGCGTTAACACCAAAGGCTGAGATCGAAGGCGAGATGGGTGATTCGCACATGGGTCTGCAGGCGCGTCTGCTGAGCCAGGCGCTACGTAAGCTGACGGCAAATATCAAGCGTTCGAACACCCTGGTTATCTTTATCAACCAGTTGCGAATGAAGATTGGTGTGATGTTCGGTAACCCTGAAACCACAACCGGTGGTAATGCGCTGAAGTTCTACTCATCTGTCAGGCTGGATATTCGCCGTACCGGTGCAATCAAGAAAGGCGAGGAGATTGTCGGTAATGAGACCAAGGTTAAGGTTGTGAAGAACAAGGTGGCGCCTCCATTTAAGACCGTAAACTTCGAAATCCTGTATGGTGAGGGTATATCCCACGAAGGTGAAATTATAGATATGGGGGTGGATTGCAAGATTATCGATAAGGCCGGTGCCTGGTATTCTTACAACGGGGATCGTATTGG
>JBFHWF010000116.1:0-2530 GCA_041589175.1 Gammaproteobacteria bacterium | reverse complement strand
CTGCAGCAATCCGCTAATAACGAAGAAACCAGTGAACTGATACGGCAGCGCATCGAACACGCATACACAATTCAGCTTGAGCGTGCAAACAAAGCCAATGCGGAACTCAGCAGTCGAGAGACCGAGCAGTTCTGCTCCTTAAAACCGGCCGAGTCGGCATTGCTGGAACAGGCGATGGACAAGCTAAAGCTTTCTGCTCGTGCATATCACCGCATTTTACGGATGGCCAGGACCATTGCTGATCTTGATAATTCGGCAGATATACAGACACCTCATCTCAGCGAGGCGATTTCTTATCGCTCGCTAGACCGGTTTATGAATGGCTAAGGCTACAGTCGGCACGGCAGATGCCGATGCCTATGCCGATGAGCACAGCCAAGTTAGGCAGCCGTTCTAGATGTTGTCGATAATCGCATTCAGAGTGGAGCTCGGACGCATAATATCCGTGGTTTTCTGCCTGTCGGGTCGATAATAACCACCAATATCCACCGCTTTACCCTGTACGGCATTCAGCTCGGCGACGATGCTGTCTTCGTTCTCGCCAAGCTTTTCTGCTACGTGCTGGAAGCGTTGCTGCAAGTCGCCGTCCTCAGTCTGTGCAGCCAGCTCCTGCGCCCAGTACATGCCAAGGTAGAAATGACTTCCCCGGGTATCCAGTTCACCGACCTTACGTGAAGGCGACTTGTCGCTGTTGAGGAACGTACCATTGGCTTTGTCCAGAGCATCAGCCAGTACCTGTGCACGTTTATTACCATGCTTCTGCGCCAGGTCTTCCAGTGATACCGCCAGCGCGAGGAACTCACCCAGTGAGTCCCAGCGCAAATGATTCTCTTCCACCAGCTGCTGCACATGCTTGGGCGCAGAACCACCCGCACCCGTTTCGAACAGGCCACCACCCGCCAGTAGTGGCACGATGGACAGCATTTTGGCACTGGTGCCCAGCTCAAGAATCGGGAACAGATCGGTGAGGTAGTCACGTAACACGTTACCAGTCACCGATATAGTATCTTCACCTGCTTTCACCCGTTGCAGGGTATATCTAATAGCCTCAACCGGTGAAAGAATTTTTATTTCCAGACCTGAGGTATCGTGATCCGCAAGGTAGGTTTCTACCTTCTGGATAAGGTTTGCATCATGTGCGCGCTGTTTATCCAGCCAGAATACCGCTGGCTGACCCGTTAATCTTGCACGGTTTACCGCCAGCTTGACCCAGTCGCGTATCGGGATATCACGGGTCTGGCACATGCGCCAGATATCACCCTGTTCGACCTTATGCTCAAGCAGGGTATTTCCCGACGCATCGCTAACGGTCACCGTGCCATTGGCAGGAATTTCAAAGGTTTTGTCATGTGAGCCATATTCTTCAGCTTTCTGCGCCATCAGGCCAACGTTACTTACATTACCCATGGTGGTCACGTCGAAAGCGCCATGCTGCTTACAGAATTCGAATACTTCCTGATAGATACCGCCATAGCAGCGGTCAGGAATCATCGCCTTGGTATCATGCAGCTTGCCATCAGGTCCCCACATTTGCCCGGAAGAACGCAAAGCCGCTGGCATAGAGGCATCAATAATCACATCACTGGGCACATGCAGGTTAGTAATACCCTTGTCGGAATTTACCATTGCTAATTCAGGGCGCGACTTGTAAACCGCCTGGATATCATCTTCTATCTGCTTACGCTCAGCATCGGGCAGCGCTGAAATCTTTGCATACACATCACCGAGGCCATTACGCGTATCAACACCCAGTTGTGCAAATTTATCTGAATATTTTTCAAATACATCACGGTAGAACACATTAACAGCGTGACCAAACATAATCGGGTCGGAAACCTTCATCATGGTTGCTTTAAGGTGCAACGACAACAGTACGCCCTGTGATTTTGCATCTTCGATCTGTTTTTCAAAAAAATCGCACAGCGCACGACGATTCATTACTGATGCGTCGATTACCTCATCCTGCTGAACTGGCGTTTTTTCCTTAAGCACCTGTTTTTCACCTGTCTCGGCGGTAAACTCGATTTTCACGTCACCCGCGGATTGCATCACAGCAGACTGTTCACTCGAATAAAAATCACCCTCACTCATCGAAGCCACATGGGATTTTGAGTCAGCACTCCACTCACCCATAGAATGCGGATGCTTCTTTGCATAAGCCTTAACCGGGCCCGCCACGCGTCGATCTGAATTACCTTCTCGCAGTACCGGATTTACCGCGCTGCCCAGCACTTTCGCATATCTGGCCCTGATCTGCTGCTGCTCATCGTTTTGTGGCTCCTGCGGATAATCAGGAATGTCGTAACCCTGTGACTGCAGCTCCTTGATTGCCGCTGTTAATTGTGGAATCGAAGCACTGATATTTGGCAGCTTGATGATGTTAGCCTCAGGTGTTTTTGCCAGCTCTCCCAGCTCTGCAAGTGCATCGGCAAGCGTCTGCTCCGTCTTCAGGTTCTCGGGAAAATTGGCAATAATACGTCCGGACAGGGAGATATCACGGGTTTCAACCTCGATACCAGCCGCGGCGGTG
>JBFHWF010000115.1:0-2884 GCA_041589175.1 Gammaproteobacteria bacterium | reverse complement strand
CACTCTGAATGCGATTATCGACAACATCTAGAACGGCTGCCTAACTTGGCTGTGCTCATCGGCATCGGCATCTGCCGTGCCGACTGTATGCCTTAGCCATTCATAAACCGGTCTAGCGAGCGATAAGAAATCGCCTCGCTGAGATGGGGTGTCTGTATATCTGTCGAATTATCAAGATCAGCAATGGTTCTGGCCATCCGTAAAATGCGGTGATATGCACGAGCAGAAAGCTTTAGCTTATCCATCGCCTGTTCCAGCAATGCCGCCTCGGCCGGTTTTAAGGAGCAGAACTGCTCGGTCTCTCGACTGCTGAGTTCCGCATTTGCTTTACCTGCTCGTTCTAGCTGGATTGTGTATGCTAGCTCGATGCGCAGTCGTATCTGCTCACTGGTTTCTTCGTTATTAGCGGATTGCTGCAGACTCTTCCTGTCTACGGCGGGCACTTCTATATGAATATCAATCCGGTCGAGCAGTGGTGCAGAAATACGAGCACGGTGTTTACGCTGTTGCTCAACAGTACACTGGCAGAGTGACCTGCCATCGCAGTGATAGCCCTGGGGGCATGGGTTCATTGCTGCAATAAGCTGGAACCTGGCGGGAAACTCGGCCTGCCTGGCTGCGCGTGAAATAGAAATGCTACCGGTTTCCAGCGGCTCTCTAAGAACATCCAGTGTGCGTCGGTCAAATTCTGTCAATTCATCCAGGAATAGCACACCATGATGTGCCAGTGAGATTTCTCCGGGTTTTGGATTGCTCCCGCCGCCAACCAGGGCGATACCGGAAGCGGTATGGTGAGGCGCACGAAAGGGGCGTTTCTTCCAGTTATCGAGGCTAAAGCCATGATGGCTGATCGAGCAGATTGCGGCGCTTTCAATGGCCTGTTGTTCTGACAGTGGCGGTAACAGACCGGGTAAACGAGAGGCAAGCATGGTTTTACCGGTGCCCGGTGGCCCAATCATCAGCATGTTATGGCGTCCGGCTGCTGCAATTTCCAGGGCACGCCTGGCGCGATGCTGTCCTCTGACATCACTCATGTCATTCTCAGGAGTGGCAATGGGGTTCAGGCTGGCTACGGGTCTTGCCAGGTCTCCCTGCTGATGAAAATAGCGGCAGATATCCAGCAAATGTCCAGCCTGGTAAATCTCGGCGTCTTCAATCAGTGCGGCTATCGATGCACTGGCTAACGGAAGTATCAGGCGAAGATTTCGTTCCCTGGCACCCAGTGTCACTGGGAGTGCTCCTGTTACATGCCTTAGCTCACCACTTAGCGCCAGTTCCCCATGAAACTCGAATGAATCGAGTGCATCAGTCGGTATCTGTTGGGATGCGGCGAGGATGCCAATGGCAATTGGTAAGTCATAGCGTCCGCCTTCCTTGGGCAGGTCAGCAGGTGCGAGGTTTACGGTGATGCGACGTGCTGGAAATTCGAAACCTGAATTGATAATTGCGGCACGCACTCGATCCTTGCTTTCTCGCACTGCGGCCTCGGGCAAGCCAACGATAGATAAGGCAGGTAAACCGCTGGAAATGTGAACTTCAACGCTAACGGGTATGGGCGTAATGCCGCTCAGTGCCTGGGTGTGAATAGTCGCCAGTGACATGGATTCCTTTCCTTGTTAAGCGGGAAGTTAGAGGTTCTTTTCCATTTCCCGTATCTGTTGTTCTAGCTGGTCCATTTTTTCAAGGGTGCGCTCTAACAGGGCGGACTGAGTATCGAACTCTTCCCGGCTAACCAGGTTCATCTGACGCAGGCTAGATTCTAGTACCGCCTTAATATTATTGTCGATATCTGCCTTGAGTGTTTTAGCGCCCTCTGGGATAACTGAAGACAGCTTACTGGCAAGATCGTTAATAGTTTTATTATCTAGCATATGGGCACATCCAGCTAACTGATATTACCTGATAGTGTACCTGATTTCTTATGCACCTGCTTTGTGCATGCGGGCGATCCATTTTGGTGCGAAACATATATTTGTGAGCCACTGTGGTGCATGGTAATGGCTGGAACGACCTGCAATATATATTAGAGTTATATGTATGTTATTGTTTTTGCGGATTATTTATTAGTTGGCACGTCTGCTGCTCTATGTTTGCACACGATTTGTGAATAAATTTTAAAAATAACCAGGGGTTTTTTACATGAAAAAATTTAATGTTCTAGCAATTAGCGCAGCGATTGCAGCAAGCAGCATGGTAAGTGGTACAGCAGTTGCGGGTGCAAGTGCAAATGTTGGCTACGTATCTGACTATTACTTCCGTGGTGTGTATCAGGCAAGCTCAAGTGCCTCAGCTGGCCTGGATTACGAGCATGAAAGCGGTCTGTATGTCGGCACCTGGTGGGGTGATGTAGGCTCAGGCCTGGAAACAGACTACTACGTAGGTTATGCCGGTGAAATCGAAGGCCTGTCTTTTGACATTGGTTACATCGTATATGACTACACTGACGAATTTGATGAAAAATATTCAGAAGTAGATCTGAGTGTAGGTTATGGACCAGTTAGTCTGGAATACGCAGTAGGTGAATATGATTCAGATCCAACTGCTGATTATACTTTTGTTGCATTAACTGCGGAACACAATGGTTTCTATGTAACCTTTGGTTCATGGGGTGATGACTTTGATGGTTCATACACAGAGCTTGGTTACGGTGCAGAAGTTGGCGGTTTTGATATGGGTGTCGCTATATTGAACAACGATGAAGATCTGGATCTTGTTACTACGAAAGGTGATGGTGAGACAACACTGGTATTTAGCCTGGCGAAGTCATTCGATCTTTAATTAAACATGAGAGCAGGCGGCCATTTAGCCGCTTGCTTTTTTAGCCTTGTAAAAGGCTTAACCAGGAGGTGATTGATGAAATTAATTTCTGCAATTATAAAACCTT
>JBFHWF010000114.1:0-3126 GCA_041589175.1 Gammaproteobacteria bacterium | reverse complement strand
CCATAAAGCCACCCACTGCACAGGCCACAACTATGGATAACGAAACCATTCCAGTACGTAATACCGATTCCGACCAGGTGCTAAATGTACTGGTGTACTCGAAACGCGCCGACCAGATTGAAGTCGTACTGGGCGAAGGTATTCACAGTACCAAGTGTAAATTGCTACCCACCGCAAACGGCGCTGCCTATGTTGGCAATGTTATGGGCCGCGAGATTGTTTATGAACGTAGTCAGCAGCAGGTGCAGGAGGATATCGATAGCCTCAAGCCTTCAACTCGTAGACGTTAGCACAACAGACCCTGGTTCAGATTCCAGCTTTCTTATATTAGCGAAAACTGGGATCTGACCCGGTTTCGAAATGGAATTCAGATGAATATCTATGCATTAGTTTTTGGGATAATCACAGCCATATTAATCATATGGCGCTTCAAAAAAAGTCGGCTCGAAAGAGCTCGGTTGCCTTATCCTCTGCTACTAGCTTCATTTCCTCTTTACTACTTTGTATTTGCACTTTATGCAGGGGATTATACTGCTCTTTTGAAAGAGCTTGGTATTGGTATTATTTTCTTTACCATTGCAGCGCTTGCGATTAAAGCCAGTAGAAAAACATCGTCTTTATTCATTGCGGCTGGCTGTATTGCCCATGGCATTTATGATGCATATCATGATGTATTATTCATTAATAATGGCACGCCTTCATGGTGGCTTGAGTTTTGTGGGTCGATTGATATTTTACTGGGTATTTATCTTATCTATTTTGCAATGACCGTTCGCAATCGTTCATTCGCACCCGATTACGGCAAGGCTTAGCCCTATTCTAACAACTGTTAGGATAGTATCTTATCCCGATAACTTTTTACCGATTACACCAACACTACCAGGATATTATATGAAGCACTTATCTATAATTACGCTAACTACCGTTTTTCTTAGTTCTCCCGTTTTTGCCGGTGATGATATCACTGCCGATGAAATTCGCGCTTTATTTAGCAACAAAACATTCGATATACACAATGTCAAAACAGACAAACACCTGACGGCCTATGACTCGGAGGATGGCTCTCATCTTGTTTACATCCCCTGGAAAGATAAGATATCCGAACGTAAATGGTGGCAGAATGACAACCAGCATTGTACCAGTCATCCTAAACGGGGTGACTCATGCAAAACTCTCAAACACATGGGCGATGGCATCTATCACGGCTTTACTGACGGAAAACATACCCATACCTTGCGTAATTTCCGAGCAGGCAATCAGCTGTAGCCAGTCGCCTTACTTTATTTTGTGGGCTGAAAGTCCAGCCCACTTATCTCATAGACCGCCTCTCAGTTACCCCATGTGTTTCATCATCTAGTACTTTATGCGATAGTAGCCACCATAAGCAGCAATACTCCTGGCTATGGACCCGCAGAATAATAACGACACTATCGATGTTCACCGCATTATCGGTCTTATTTACAGCACCGCCGTTGACCCTGAGCAATGGCCTGACCTGCTGAATGCACTGGCCGGTTTTGTCGATAGCCTGAATCTTCAGCCAGATGCACTCGAGCAGAACCTGAATGATTCATCCTCTCGATTAAGTGACGACGCCAGTGATCCCAATGCTACATCCCTGTCTTCCGTTCTCCTTAGCCTGCCACAGTTAGATCAGCCTGACACTTCATCACTCGTCACACATCCAGATACGATATCCTCTATTCTGCTCACCCATTTCAGGAATGCATTGAATGTATCGCAGCGGCTGGTGGCCTATGAAGAACAGAATGAAATGGTCTCCTCGCTACTGGACCGCCTTCCTGTGGCCATTCTTGTGGTTGATGCCAACTGTCGTATCGTACAGAGTAATAATCTTGCACGTAAAATCCTGCAGACTGGCGAACTGCTGCATACAGAAGACAACCGCATTGTGACTCGATTAGAGGACACCACTGCGCTTCTGCAGGAAACCGTCAAACATCTTTCTCACAGTGCGCCGACCGAATTACATGACCGCATGTTGATGCTGGAAGAAAGCCATGAAAATAGCGACAGCCTGATGGCCTACCTCAGTCCGATCAAGGGCGTATCTGATTATTCCCTCGATCACCTGCAACCTGATCACTCCCATGTTGCCATTCTAATCTCACGCCCCAAATCACAGCCCTTTGTACTGCCGCAGTCATTTGTCGACCTGTATAAACTAACCAGAAAGGAAAGTGAAATCGCATCCCTGCTGATTCGTGGATACAACGTTCTGGAAATCTCCGAGAATCAGTTTATCAGCGACCACACCGTGCGCAGCCACATCAAGGCTTTATTGAATAAAACCGGACTAAAGCGACAATCTGATCTGATTCGCTTCGTTCTCAGTGGACCTGGCGAAGGCATGAGCAAGGAACCTGGCCTGATATCAAATACATTCAGCCGCATGGGTGAAGGTGATGAAGAGGTGCAGACACTTCAGTTAGCCGATGGCCGTTTGCTCACCTTCCATGAATACGGTGATCCAAATGGAAAACCACTGATTTTCCTGCACAGCGTGCGGGGTTGCCATATCGAAATTGATACCTTGATTGGCAATGCGGCCAGTGAGCTAGGCATACGGGTGATCGCACCTAATCGCCCGGGCTATGGACTGTCTGACCCGAAAAAGATGGAAACAGTACTGGACTATGTTGATGACATTCAGGCACTGGCTGACGCACTAGGACTACAGCACTTCAGCGTGGCAGGCTACGTACTGGGTGGTTTATTTGCCAAGGCGATTGCCCATCGCTTGCCGGAGCGTGTTGAGCGCCTGTTACTCATTAGCTGCGGCGTGCGAGCTGAAACCGAGGAAGATTATGCGGGTATGATCCCACTGTATAAGATGTCGAACAAGCTGGCTCGTGAATTACCCCAGGTGATTCGCATGTTATCGATGATCATGGTGCGCGGCATGTTGCGAAACCCGCAACGCTTCCTGGAACAGTTCGCCACCCAGCTTGAACCCGAGGAGGCAAAACTTTTCGAGTCTGCGCATTTCTCGACAAGCATTATCAAGGGGCTGCAACACGCCGCCGTACAGGGATCCAGCCATATCGGCCGCGAAGTTGTTTTGCTCAACCAGCCCTGGGGGTTTGACCCGGCCGAAATTAAAGT
>JBFHWF010000113.1:0-3279 GCA_041589175.1 Gammaproteobacteria bacterium | reverse complement strand
TCGTAACCTTTCTGGTGACCTTCTTCATAGCCTTTGGCATATCCCTGCTCACTGGCTTCATCATAAGCCTGCTTCTGTAGCGCCTCGATTTCTTCCACCGTCTGTGGGCGCACTCGATCTTCACGCATACCCGCAATGCGTCCACTCAGCTCAGGTGGAACATAATGCTGTATATCGGCTTCGGAAACGGTATATTTTTTTGCCATGGCCTAGCTCACAGTAATGGACTGTATGCTGTCATTTCGGCATCTGATGTATGATTCGTTAGACAAACTCTTCACCACCACCGCCGAGCATAATTTCACCTTCATCAGCCAGGCGACGAGCCGTGGTGAGGATTTCTTTCTGTGCAGCCTCAACCTCACTAAGTCGAACAGGTCCTCTGGCCTCCATATCTTCACGCAACATTTCTGATGCACGTTTTGACATGTTTTTAAGTATTTTTTCTTTCAGTCTCTCTTCTGCACCCTTAAGGGCAAGTGTCAGGGTATCGGTAGAAATTTCTCTCAACAGCGCCTGTATACCTCTATCATCCACTTCATTCAGGTTATCGAAGACAAACATCAGTTCTGAAATACCATCCTGCATTTCCTGGTCAATCTCACCGATGGTTTCCATAATTGAACCTTCAATGGAAGAGTCCATGAAGTTAAGTATATTGGCCGCGGTTTTTAAACCACCCATGCTGTTGTGACTGACATTCTGGTTACCAGAAAACTGTTTTTCCATAATCTTGTCCAGTTCCTGTAACGCTGATGGCGGAATACCTTCTAGCGATGCAACACGCATTAGAATATCCGGACGCGCACGCTCAGGTAACATCTTTAAAACTTCAGCCGACTGGTCAGCTTCAAGATAGGCCAGCACAATCGCTATAATCTGTGGATGTTCAAGCCGTATAACTTCAGCAACTGATCGTGCATCCATCCACTTCAGGGATTCCAGCCCCTTATTTCCGCTACCCAGCAGAATGCGGTCAATCATATTATTGGCTTTATCTTCGCCAAGCGCATTTATCATCATCTCACGAATATAATCTTCAGAACCGATGCCAACAGAGGTTTTACTATTTACTTCGGTAATGAACTCGTCCATGACTTTTTCCATGGTCGCCTTATTCACGTTCTGCAGGTTTGCCATGGCACCGCCAAGGCTTTGCACTTCTTTCGGATTCAGGTGTTTTAACACTTCCGCTGCCTTATCCGAACCCATAACCATGAGCAGGACAGCTGCGCGTTGAACACCGTTTAATGCTGGAGCTTTTTCTTCTGCCATATCTGCTTACTTTATGAACCTTCGTTAGCGATCCAGTCTTTAACGACAATCGCGACTTTCTTGGGATCCTGTTCGACCATGGATTTCGCAAACTCGACTTTCTCATCATGATCTTTTGGTAATGGTATAGCACCTTCACCCTGGTGCTCGAGTTGTGCCATACCCTCCGGACCTTCCAGTCCCTCGACACCACCTTCACCGGCTTCACCACCTTCGAGTCGCTTAGCGGCTGCAGCAGCTTCCGCCTCTTCAGACTCCAGCCTGGGGACTGGAGGTGTATAACTGGTGAGACCTCGGATCGATGGTTTAAGGATAGTAAAGATCACCACCAGTATGAGTATAAACGGCCAGATCCATTTGAGTGCAAACTGCACCCAGCTATTTTCCATAATAGAAGGTTCTGGTAATTCTTCAATCTCATCCAGCGGTGTAAATGACGCATTGATAACATCGACAGCATCGCCCCGTTCGGCATCAAAACCAATGGTCTGCTGAACCAGTGTTGTTATTCGCGTAATCTCATCGTTGGTTAGCGGTGTACGCGTGGTTCCTTCTTCAGAGACAACGACACGATCATCAACCAGTACAGCCACACTAAGGCGCTTGATCTCGCCTGTACTTTGTCTGAGATGACGAATCGTGCGATCAACTTCATAATTTCGCACCGAATTACGACTGGAATTCAGCGGCTTCTGTACTATGCCATCAGCTGCGCCAACTTCACCCGCACCCGGTACAAGTTCACCACCTTCAGGCGGCTGGTTTGCAAGCGCACCTGGCACACCACCCTCCGCATTCTTGTCGAATCTCTGGGTTTCTGAAGATTGCTCGCTGCGTACTGTCTGGTTTGCATTATTAAATAGCTCTTCGGTACTTTCCTGCTGGGTAAAATCAATATCTGCATTGACCGTAGCACGCACCTTGCCTACACCCATAATAGGCTCTAGCAGGTGTTCGATTCTACGCGCGTAATCTTCTTCAACCTGGCGTGTATAATCATATTGTTTTGCTGTCATCGCGACATTGCTGGACAGACCACCTGAGGATAGCAGGCGACCATTCTGGTCAACTACAGTGACATGCTCAGGTGATAAACTCGATATACTCGATGCCACCATGTGCACAATCGCATTAACCTGTCCCTGTTCGATATTACGACCACCATAAAGACTCAGTGCCACTGATGCACTTGGCATTTCACGTTTACGTACAAAAACAGAATGTTTGGGAATAGCCAGATGTACACGGGCAGACTTCACATTGCGCATCGTGCTGATAGTTCTCGCCAGCTCGGTTTCCATCGCATGATGATAACGTGCACTTTCGACAAACTGCGAGGTACCGAAACTCTGTTCTTCCTGCAGCATTTCAACGCCGATGGCCGTGCCTTTGGGTAAACCCTGTGCTGCAAGTTTTAGTCGAGCTTCATGCACTCGACCACTCTCAACCATAACCGAACCGGAAGCCGCTGCCAGCTCATAGGGTATTCCTGCTGCCTGCAATGCAGCTACCACTTCAGACGCATCCCCCGGTTCGAGGCCAGTATATAACGAAGAATAATTCGGCGATGTACCCCAGGTATAGATGCCTATACTCACCAGCACAGTCACGACGATACCGAGTATGGCGCCGATAATTCTAGGCACGGGCACCATCATCACTGCGGGAGCTGTATTTACTGCTTGTTCTGCCATGTCATTACCTGATTGATGAATCTGTTATTTAAAAAAGTCTGCCAACAATTAAACAGGCATATTCATAATTTCCTGATACGCATTTAGTAAACGATTACGCACCTGTGTCATAGCCTGGAAAGACACACTGGCTTTCTCCATCTGCACCATTAGCTGGGCCATGGAAACGTTCTCATCACCTTTTTCGAAAGCTGTCGCCATCTTGCCCGAGGCCATCTGGTTCTCATTTACCTGATTAATTGCATTCGATAATAATTCTGTAAATTCTGTCTGCTGGGATGACTGAACTTCGTTAACTGACAGACTTGTA
>JBFHWF010000112.1:0-3468 GCA_041589175.1 Gammaproteobacteria bacterium | reverse complement strand
GGAGCGAGCCGACTATTATAGAACACTTCGCACATTTTTGGGAAGCCCTAAATACTCTTTCCTGCTCAATCCCGCCCTTCCGGACAGCCCGTTCTCCGTAACGAGGACGCGCATTCTACAGACTTCGATCTGGGCGTCAACGGTTTTTTTAAATTATGTGAAAATATTTTTCTAGCGCTTTTTCCAAATAGTCATTTGCGCACCCAGGCAAAGTCGTTACCTCGACATGTCACTCCCGTGATGACAATCGTTAAGACCTACACCACCAGTGTAATCCGCGCTATTTTCTTCTTACCCGCCTGGATAATATATTTTCCAGGACCAAGTCGGTGCTTCGCATCAACCACTTCCCAGTCAACCTTAACTCTGCCGTTAGTCAGCATATCCCTGGCCTGTGCTGAATTCTGCGCCAGATTCGATTTATTGATAATGGCAGAGACCGGCAAATCACTCTGCCCTTCCAGCGCGAGCTCAATGTCAGGCGCATCTTCAGGCACTTCACCCTCTACAATCAGGTTGCCCGCACCCTTGTCAGCATTAGCGGCCGCCTCTTCACCATGAAATCTGGCTATCAGCTCTTTCGCCAGCTCAATCTTGATATCCCGGGGATTTCGACCTGTTTCCATTTGCTGCTTCAGATCGGCAATATCTTCCATGCTGCGGAAACTGAGTAATTCGAAGTAACGCCAGATCATACTATCAGGCATCGACAGTAGCTTCTGATACATCGCCCCCGGAGCCTCGGTGATACCGACATAGTTATTCAGTGACTTGGACATTTTGTTGACACCATCCAGCCCCTCAAGTAACGGCATCATCAAAATAGTCTGCGGCTCCTGACCATAATACTTCTGTAACTCGCGCCCCATAAGCAAATTAAATTTCTGATCCGTACCGCCGAGCTCTACATCCGCCTCCATAGCCACAGAGTCATAGCCCTGCACCAAAGGATAGAGAAATTCATGGATGGATATACTCTGTTCTGCCTTGTAGCGTTTCTTAAAGTCATCTCGCTCAAGCATCCGCGCAACAGTCTGTCGACCCGCCAGCTTGATCATGTCTGCTGCATTCATTTTACCCATCCATTCCGAGTTAAAGACGACCCTGGTTTTTTCTTTATCCAGGATTTTGAACACCTGCTCCTGGTAGGTTTCCGCATTCGCTTTTACCTGATCTTCCGTTAATGGAGGACGGGTCGCACTTTTACCCGTCGGGTCGCCGATCATTCCGGTAAAGTCCCCAATCAGAAATAAAATTTCGTGCCCAAGATCCTGAAACTGTTTGAGCTTATTAATCAGTACCGTATGCCCAAGATGAAGGTCTGGCGCCGTGGGATCAAAACCTGCCTTGATTTTCAGGGGGCGACCTGACTCAAGCTTCTTGACCAGCTCTTCTTCCACTAGGATCTCTTCTGCACCCCGCTTGATCAGCGCAAGTGTTTCATCAATGGATGGCATAATGACTCCACGGTTAGGTTACTTTTGGGTATTCGCCTGAAACGGGCGAACATCTGGCGCATCGCGTTATACAAGAGCCCCGGGAAAAGATCAACGAAAACCCCGTTTGACCCGCACTTTCTACCATTTGAAGGTTTTTTATACGACCAATTCAAGGAATTACACACTATTTGTTGCACCTCGCATCAAATAAAATACAATCTTTCTCCCACAGACATTGCAATTCGTCATTTTTCGAGCTATTTTAAGTTAGAAAAACCCAGGGAAATCCGTGGATTACAACAACTTCATAAACAAAGACTTTCGAAATCTGTCGCAACCCGAGCATGCTAGCAGGCATAACGGCCTGCGCTGGCTGCTATTTGCTGCGGGCTGCGCTGTCATCGGCGTCGTTCTCGCCAGCACTGCAAACAATGAGCAGGAAGTCGTCAAAGTAGACCATGAAGCCCTCTCCTCATCCATTAATGAGGTTGCCATTGCTGAAGAACCGGGTGACACCCCAACACGAATACAGCTAAAACTCCCACTACCAGCCAGCACATCGTCACCAGACATCAGCGATTTCGACGATACGGACAGCATCACAGGCGAAGCGCCACTCACGGAAATCGACAGCAAAGACTGGCAAACTTTCACCGTACGCCGGGGCGACAGCCTGTCCGTACTGTTCGATCGCGCCAAGATCAAACCCGGCCAATTGTTAAGCCTGATGAAACTGGGTAAGGCGACAAAAGCACTGCGCCGTATCCACCCTGGCGACACCATCAAACTTATGGCTGATAGCGATGGCCAGCTGATTGCCCTGCACTACGATCTGAGCCCATTGAAATACCTCAGAGTTGAACGCCAGCAGGACCACAAACTCAGCGCCCACATTCACGAACATGAAATTGAGGTTCGTACCGCCTACGCAACGGCCGAAATTGAGTCATCCCTGTTTCTTGCCTCTGCAGAGGCCGGGCTTTCAGAGAACCTAACCATGGAGCTTGCCAGTATTTTTGGCTGGGATATCGACTTTGCACTGGATATTCGTAAGGGCGACCGCTTCACCGTCATTTATGAGCAGCGCTTTAAGGACGGCCAGAAGATAAAAGACGGCAACATACTCGCAGCCGAATTTGTTAATCAGGGTGAAACCTATCGCGCATTGCGTTATACCAACCCCGTCAGTGGAGACACCGGCTACTACACACCAGAAGGCGACAGCTTGCGCAAGGCCTTCCTTCGTAGCCCGGTAAACTTCAGCCGTATCAGTTCAGGCTTTACCCTGAAGCGCTACCACCCAATCCTACACAAGTTCCGTTCCCATAAGGGCGTTGACTATGCGGCTCGACGTGGCACACCCGTTAAGGCTTCCGGTGACGGCAAGGTGATTTTCAAAGGCCGCAAAGGTGGTTATGGCAAAACAATAATTCTGCAGCACGGCAGTCGTTACACCACACTGTATGCCCACCTGAACAGCTACAACAAGAAAGTCCGCAATGGCAGCCGCGTTAAGCAGGGACAGGTTATTGGCTACGTTGGCTCAACCGGCCTGGCCTCCGGCCCGCACCTGCATTACGAGTTCCGCGTCAACGGCGTACACCGCAATCCGCTCACTGTTAAATTCCCAAGCACTCAGCCTGTACCCGGACGTTATCGAGATAATTTTGAAATCACAACACGCGGCTATCTGGCTCAACTGGATGTACTCTCCCGTAACGCACTGGCTCTGAACGAAGCAACTCAATGAGTGGCGCCTACATCGGCCTGATGTCTGGTACCAGTCTGGATGGTATTGATGCAGTGCTGGTGACGTTCGACAACAGTCGCCCCAGACTTGTTGCCAGCCATAGTCACGATATCCCCCGACAACTTCGAGAAAAACTCAAATTACTTTGCCGCGATTCAGACCTTGCCAGCATCGACATGTTAGGCGAAGCAGACTGTGAAATGGGAGAGCTGTTAGCCGATGCAGCAAATACACTACTTTCATCTGCAAATATCTCACACGAGTCTGTAGTTGCCATTG
>JBFHWF010000111.1:0-3539 GCA_041589175.1 Gammaproteobacteria bacterium | reverse complement strand
GTGCTACTTGAGTTGCTAACTGATGAGGGTGTAGGTACTTTATTGAAAGGTTAAGCTCTACTTTCAATTTATATTTTTTCTACAATATAAGCAGGCATATTCATGCCTGCTTTTTTTATTTTCTGGACTGGTTTTTTGTGGCTTATAGCCCTGCCAGCCTAAAGTTTTATATAGAGATATCCCTTCTGCAGATGCCTGATAATCGTAACATTTCCATCAGCATCCAGCACTTCAAGACCTTCTATCAATACACTTCTGTCTACTTTATTACTGTTGACGGCATTATGACAAAGACCTATCGGCACATTCTGCTCAAGCACTGACTGCACGATCTTTGCGCTCTCAAGATTTGATTTCAGCAAACGTGTGACAGCTTTACCGTTAATCACCACCTTGATATCAACATCTTTACCCATCTCATTGCGTATATTATTTACACTATTCTGCAGATGACCAAGTTTGAAACCGTCATTAACATGCAAAACAACTTTGGTCTGCTTTTCCTGAGCATTAGTAACCGCTGATAACAGACAGAATAAAAGTATTAAACAGCTTCTCAATACGCTCATATATATACCTATTTATTGGCAAGATCCTTATCAATTAATGCGAGCGACAGTTCCTCAATCGCTCGTTCAAAGCCTGGTTTTTCCATTAGCACTCTATTACAGCAGGCTTCTGCTTCTACAAAATCGCCTTCGCCACGATATATCCGTGACAATCCAATCAATGCGAATGCATCAAAACCAAGATCAAGGCTCCTGTCATATAATTCACGAGCCTTATCCACATCGCCCTTGGATAACCAGGCATCACCCAGACGACTTAAAATATTCTGGTTATAGGGCTCGCGATCAAGAATCTTGCCCCATAAGTCTATTGCTTCATCAATATTACCCGCGCCCCGCTGGCAGTTACCCAGACCATATAAGGCATAGGAATTATCAGGCTCCAGTTCGGTTGCCTTGCGGTAATATTTTTCCGCATTTGCATAATCGCTGCGTCGCTGGTAAATGTTGCCAACCATGGTTAACACGGCCACGTAATTCTCATCCAGCTTGAGCAGTTTCTCAAAATATACCAGCGCCTTATCGTCTTCCCTGTCCTTATAGTATAGGTTACCCAGCCCCATTAATGCGTAACGATCATGTGGCTGGATTGCTATGGATTCGATATAGAGTTTTTCTGCTTTTTCAATTTCATCCATGCTCTTATAGGCGTCAGCAAGACGCACCATAACATGCACATCGCCACGATTTATTTGTAGATAACGCGCCCAGAACTCCACTGCTTTTTCAGGCTCTCTCAGCCCACGAAAACAGTCGCCAATTCCACGCAACGCAAACACATTGTTTTCGTCTATTTTCAGCAGGCGCGTGTAATACCCAATAGCCTTATTGAAATCACTCGTCATCCTGAACAGATCACCCAGACCCACCAGGATATAACTGTTGGTGGGTTCGATGTCCATTGCCTCCATAAAGACTTTTTCGGCATCCTTAAAACGCCGTTGCTTCATTAACTTCTTGCCTGTTTTGGAGAGATTTAGAACTTCACTATTGGGCTGGTGCACGATTATTCTCTTATTCTTTGATTCATTTCTTTTATCTAGTATCTGAACCGGAGCGTGGATATTACAGTGAGTATAATACGAGTATCGAGACTATTCTCAGTGTGCTGGCGTATTCTTGCCAAAAACGCCAGTTTTTTCCGATGCAGACACAACTGCACCCGCTGGATTTCTCCAGCGGGTGCAGGCTATGGTATGTCAAGTTGCCGCAAGGCTGCAATAGCTGACTTATTGCAGCTCCTTGATGCCACTTACCAGCTCACCCACGGCTTTCTGGCCATCGCCATACAACATGCGAGTGTTATCAGCATAGAACAGGTGATTTTCGATACCTGAGAACCCGGCACCGCGACCTCGCTTGATAACGATACAGTTTCTTGCCATATCCGCATCAAGTATCGGCATACCGTAGATAGGGCTGTCCGGATTAGTTCGTGCCACCGGATTAACCACATCATTCGCACCAATCACCAGCGCCACATCGCAGGTTGGGAACTCCGGATTAACCTCATCCAGGTCAAGTATCTTGTCATACTCGATACCCGCTTCCGCCAGCAGAACATTCATGTGACCCGGCATACGACCGGCAACCGGGTGTATCGCAAACTTCACTGTAACACCTCGGCTTTCCAGCAACTTGGTGAGTTCAGCGACCTTGTGCTGAGCCTGTGCAACCGCCATACCGTAGCCCGGTACGATAATTACTTTCTCGGCATAAGCCATCATGATCGCTGCATCGGTACCCTGAATTTCCTTCATGCTACCTTCGATGTCTTCCTCGGCAGCGGCGCCACCATCAGAACCAAAGCTGGCAAACAGGATATTGGTTATGGGTCGATTCATTGCCTTCGCCATTAACTGGGTCAACAGCGTACCCGCAGAACCTACCACGGTACCGGCAATAATCATCGCCGCATTACCCAGCACGAAGCCTTCAAAGGCAACCGCCAGACCGGTGAACGCATTAAACAGCGAAATGACTACCGGCATATCGGCTCCGCCGATGGGTGTGGTAAATAGCACACCAAACACCAGTGCCATCACAAAGAACACCAGTACCAGCTGGATGCTGACATCACCACTGAAGCCAATGATGGCACCCGCGATCAGTGTCAGCACAAACAGTCCAAGGTTGATTATCATATGCATTGGCAGGCGGAAGGTTTTGTTCATTAAACCCTGCAGCTTGGCAAAGGCAATCGCCGAACCGGAGAATGAAACCGCACCGATCAGTGCGCCCAGTACTGCCAGCACCTGTGCAGTGCCACCAATGGCATGACTACCACCGGCCATTTTCACCAGCTCGACACCGGCGATTGCGGCCGCAGCACCACCACCCATGCCGTTATAGATAGCAATCATCTGAGGCATGTCGGTCATCTGCACGCGCTTTGCAGTGATATAGGCAATGCTCGAACCCACGGCAATCGCGAGGATAATCAGGAACACATTGGTGCCGTGATCAAATACACCCGGCTCGAAGAATGCCACAACTGATGCTGCAACCATACCAATACCAGCCCAGACAATACCGCCGGTTGCCGTTACCGGCGAGCTCATTTTTTTCAGGCCAAGAATAAACAGAATGGCAACAACGAAATATACGACTTGAATAAACGTATCCATTAAGCGGCACCCTTCTTCTTATCACTGACTTTAAACATTTCCAGCATACGCACGGTGGCAACATAACCACCCACTGCATTACCGGCCGCCAGGGCAACGGCGAAGAAACCGATCACCTGCTCTAGTGTGGTTTCGGCATGTCCCATCACCACAACAGCACCCACCAGTACAATACCGTGGATAAAGTTGGAGCCTGACATCATCGGCGTGTGCAGGATAACCGGTACACGGCTAATCACTTCGTAGCCGGTAAATGCCGACAACATAAATATATAGAGCGCTGTAAAGCCTTCGATCATCATGTCTATTGATCCTTATAACGTTCAGATTTAATTTCGCCATC
>JBFHWF010000110.1:0-3569 GCA_041589175.1 Gammaproteobacteria bacterium | reverse complement strand
TCAATGGCCACATCATAAACGCGGGCCCTGAGAATTTTTTCAATGTATTTTTGAGTCATGGAGGTTAAAAGGTTATTATTCGCAATTCCGATTATCAGGAACGAGTACTATGACCCAAGATGAAATGAAACGCAAAGCCGCAGAAGCCGCAATGGAATATGTCGTTGAAGACGAAATCATCGGCGTAGGCACAGGCTCAACGGTAAACCACTTTATTGACTGCCTGGCTGAAATCAAGGGCAAGATAAAAGGCGCAGTTTCCAGCTCTGAAGCCTCAACCAAACTTATGCAGGAACGTGGCATCCAGGTGCTCGACCTCAATAGCGTTGATTACATTCCGGTGTATGTCGACGGAGCAGACGAGTCAAACCACAACCTGTCACTGATCAAGGGCGGCGGTGGCGCACTGACCCGTGAAAAAATTATCGCAGGTGCCAGTGAAAAATTTGTCTGCATTGCAGATGAAAGCAAGCTGGTTGACGTGATGGGTAAATTCCCACTACCTGTAGAAGTTATCCCGATGGCACGTAGCTACATCGCACGCAAACTGGTTGCCCTGGGTGGACGCCCGGTATGGCGCGAGAATTTCATTACCGACAACGGCAATGTTATTCTGGACGTACATGATATGGATATTATGGAGCCGATAAAAATGGAAAATGAAATTAACAGCTGGGCCGGTGTCGTTACCTGCGGGCTGTTTGCAAATCGTGGTGCAGATGTGTTGATTTTAGGCACACCGGATGGCGCTAAAACCGTCTTACCAAAATAAACCAGAACATTCCCAGGCTCGGGGACAGATCTTCAGCTCTGTCCCCTGTTGTGATACCACAGAAATCAATCTAACCCGTAGAGTGGGTTCTAACACTCGCGTGGTTGCAAACACAGGGGTCAGAGCGCCGAAAATCGGCGGTCTGACCCCGAGCAAAGGAACGTAAAAAAACAGCGGTCTGAGCCCGAGCAAAGAAACTGAGTTACAGCAGAACTTTTTCTATACCGCCCTGCTGCATTTTTTCGTAATACTGCTTCTGCCAGTTTTCGCCCAGTTTATATTTCGCCAGCTCCACCAGTATATAATCCACTTCCATATGTGTATCTTCACCGTAACGTTCCAGCCCCTGCTGGCAGGCCGGACATGAGGTGAGTATTTTTACATTATGATCCATGGCTTTCTCATGACCAGTAAGCTCCTTGATCCCCGCCTTGAGTTCATTCAGCTTTCTAAACTTCACCTGGGCAGACACATCGGGCCGCGCAATAGCAAAGGTACCCGACTCACCGCAACACCGATCTGACAATTTCACATCTTTACCTGTCAGCTTTGATGCAACGTCTGTACCGTCATGATGTTTCATGGGTGTATGGCAGGGCTCATGATAAAGATATTTTGTACCACCCACGCCATCCATCGTGACCCCTTTCTCCATCAGGTATTCATGTATATCCATAATGCGACATCCCGGGAAAATCTGTTCGAACTGGTATTTCAATAACTGGTCGATACAGGTTCCGCAGGACACCACCACCGTTTTAATATCCAGGTAGTTCAACGTGTTCGCCATGCGATGGAACAGCACACGATTACTCGTCGTGATTTGCTGACCCTTTTCAATATTGCCCGATGAGGTTTGCGGATAACCACAGCACAGATAACCCGGTGGTAATACCGTCTGTATACCAAGCTCATATAACCAGGACAAAGTCGCGATACCAATCTGGCTATACAGTCGCTCGGAGCCACAGCCTGGAAAATAAAAAACAGCCTCGCTATTTACGTCAGTTTTAGCCGGGTCGCGCAGAATAGGGATATATTTATTATCTTCAATACCCAGCACCGAACGCATCGTGCCACTCGGCAAACCTTTCGGCATTGGTTTACTGAAAAACTGAATTACCTGCTCTTTTACTTCAGGTTTACCGGTTGTTGATTTTGGCCGACGTTTTTTCGGTAGCACGCCGGGTATTAATTTCAGTGCACTGCGTGCCAGTCGTTGACCGAAATAACCGAACTTGATCAGGCCGGCATGCATCAGCTTAACCTTACCTGGTGAAGTCATATTCAGGTAGGCCATCGATAACCTGGTACCAATATTTTCACGCCGCTGTTTCTGTGCTTTCAGGATATGACGCATCTTGATGGTCACGTCGCCAAAATCTATATTAACCGGGCAGGGATTCAGGCAACGATGGCAAATCGTACAATGATCGGCAATATCATTCATTTCATCGAAGTGCCGTATCGACACACCACGGCGTGTCTGTTCTTCGTAAAGGAATGCCTCGGTGATCAGCCCACTCGCCAGAATTTTATTTCTTGGCGAATACAGCAGATTAGCTTCTGGCACATGCGTTGTACATTCCGGCTTACATTTACCACAACGCAAACAGTGCGCAATGGCATCATTTAACTCGCCCAGCTCACTTTCTTCAAGAATCAGTGCTTCCTGCTTTAACAACCTGAGTGAGGGTGTATAGGCAGAATCAAGTTCACCACTACCCCGTTGCAGCTTGCCTTTATTAAAGTAGTCATGCGGATCGACCCGTGCCTTATACTGGGCAAACGCATCGATAACACTTTCATCAAGATACTGGAACTTTGTGATACCGATCCCGTGCTCACCCGAGATAACACCATTCAGTGAACGTGCCAGTTCCATCACCTGGTCAACCACACGCTCGGCTTCGTGCATCATAGCGTAGTCATTAGAGTTCACCGGAATATTGGTATGCACATTGCCATCGCCCGCATGCATATGCAGGGCCACAAAAATTCGACTGGAGAGTACCTGCTGATGAATCTCGTCAAACACCTTGTGAATATGCAGCAGCTTCTCGCCACTAAACAGGTTTTTTAACGGCCGCTCTATTTCTTTTCGATAGGAAATACGAATATGCGCATTCAGGATCGCATCAATCACCCGGGCATGATCACTCAACTCGCTGCTATTTTCAGTCTCTAGTAATACACTCCTGACGGCCTGTATATCACTTGTGAAATGATTGAGTAATGTATCCCAGCGTGTGCGTGTTTGCTGAATCAGTTTATTCGCCTGCTCGAAATGAGACTTCAGGTACTCCGTCTGCTCATCCTGCTGCTTCGACTGTTTTTCATTTTCCTGCTGAATATATTCACTCAGCGCATCCAGCATCGCCAGCTTATTGCTGATGGACTGATGCACATTGATAGTCTCGATGCCTTCAGAATAATCGGCAAGCCGGTCCAGTGGAATCACCACGTCTTCATTGATCTTGAATGCATTGGTGTGCGCTGCTATCGCCGCAGTACGGCTGCGCTCGGACCAGAAACTCTTACGCGCTTCCGCACTCACCGCGATAAAGCCTTCAGCATCACGTGCATTTGCCAGACGCACCACGTGGGATGCGGCCTCGGCAACTGCCGTTTCATCTTCACCCACAATATCCGCCACCAGCAGCATTTTCGGCAGACAACCACGCGCGGCCTTGGAGCTGTATTTCACTGCACGAATATAGCGATCATCAAGATGCTCAAGCCCGGACAGCAGCACATTAGGATTGGCATCCAGGTAATCTTTTATCTCGACAATAGC
>JBFHWF010000109.1:0-3653 GCA_041589175.1 Gammaproteobacteria bacterium | reverse complement strand
TACCACCCGCACCGTGGTGCATGGCTCACTGGCGGTGCTGGGGCTGGATTTCATCCTCACCGCATTAATGTTTAATGTTTAGGAAACATTTCGGCTTATGAACACTCGAACTATAGAAATACTGGTAGGTGCCTTTGTGGTGCTGGCAATTCTGGCGATGGTCATGCTGTCACTAAAAGTGAGCAATCTGGCCAGTTATGGTGAAGACAATAATGCCTATGAAATTAAGGCGTATTTTGAGAATATCGGCGGCCTTAAAGAGCGTTCGCCGGTGAGTGCGGGAGGCGTACGCGTAGGTAAAGTATCAGCAATAGGTTATGACAATGAGCGATTCACTGCGGTTGTCACGATGCAGATAAATACCGCCTATCGCTTTCCTCTGGATACTTCAGCCAGCATTCTCACCGCTGGCCTGCTGGGTGAGCAGTATGTCGGTCTTGAGCCGGGTGGTGATGAAGAGTATCTCGAGCAGGGTAGCGAGGTGGACTTAACACAGTCTGCTCTCGTGCTGGAGCAGGTGATAGGACAGTTCCTTTATTCCAAGGCCCAGGAATAGGACGGTAAATAAGATTTATAGAAATAGTTTCAGTTGCTAAGGGTGGCTGATGCTAGAACGATTTCAAACAGGAAGAGGTAAGAATTATGTTTAAACAGCTCATGGCAGTTTTTTTACTGCTGATTGCATCTGCCGCACACGCATCAGATATCCAGCCGGATCAGCTGATCAAGGATACATCTGAAAAGGTGCTCAGTGCACTGGAGCAGAACAGGGAAAAATACAAGGAACAACCAGAGGCTATACATAGTCTGGTTAACGACATTATTCTACCGCACCTGGATTTTCGGGCGATGAGTAAACTGGCGCTGGGTAAGAACTGGCGCAAGGCGAATGACGAGCAGCAGCAGCGTTTTGTAGAAGCCTTTAAAACCATGCTGATCCGTACTTACAGCAAGTCACTCACCGAGTATGCCGGTCAGGAAATACGTTTTCTTCCCTATCGCCCACCTGCTGAAGGTAAACGTACAGTTAAGGTACAGACGGTAATTAGCCAGAATAATGGCCCTGATATTCCCATCGACTATAGCCTGCGCATCAAGGATGATATCTGGAAGGTTTATGATATCAAGATAGATGGCATCAGCCTGGTAACCAATTACCGCAATAGTTTCGCCGCAGATATCAATCGTGTCGGTATTGATGGCCTGATTGAGAAGTTACTGGCCAAATCTTCGGATAAGCAGGAAAAGGCCTGATAAGGTGCTAACACTGACACAGTCCGGTAATCAGGTGAAGCTGTCGGGTCAGCTCGACTTCGACAGTGTCGCCGAACAGCTGAGAAATCCCTCAATTCGCTTCGATGTGGGTGATTTGAGTGTCGATTTATGTGAAATTAGTCGATTTAACAGCGCTTCTCTTGCACTTTTGCTCGAATGGATGAAAATGGCCCAGCAAAAAGGTGCTCAAATAAAGTATCATAACGCCCCTGATCAACTCATGGCGATTGCCCGTGCCTACGGACTCGACCATGAGCTGCCATTAACCTCGGCCTGAGCTGAAAGACTAGCCTGAGCTGTTAACTAGATTGCGTGAATGAATAAGCTGTTAATCCAGGGTGGTGTCACCCTTAATGGAGAAGTTCGTATCTCCGGTGCAAAGAATGCGGTTTTACCCATACTGGCGGCTACCCTGCTGGCGGAAGGTAAATCGATTGTTAAGAATGTGCCTCACCTTCAGGATGTCACCACAACGGTTGCCTTGCTGGGAAGTATGGGGGCTACGGTTGTGGTTGATGAAACCATGAGCATCGAAGTGGATGCCTCAACCCTGGAAACCCAGGTTGCACCGTATGATCTGGTGCGTACCATGCGATCTTCTATTCTGGTGCTGGGTCCATTACTGGCACGATACGGTTATGCAGAAGTATCCTTGCCCGGTGGTTGTGCAATTGGTTCTCGTCCGGTCAATATCCATATCAAGGGTATGCAGGACATGGGAGCCAATATCGAGGTGAAAAACGGCTATATCATCGCCAGAGCCGATCGCCTCAAGGGTGCACGCATTGTCATGGATATGGTCACCGTTACCGGTACCGAAAACCTGATGATGGCTGCGGCACTCGCCGATGGTACCAGTGTGCTGGAAAATGCAGCGCGCGAACCCGAAGTGGTTGACCTTGCAAACTATCTTAACAAGATGGGGGCAAAAATATCCGGGGCAGGTACGGACACAATTACTATCGAAGGTGTTGAGGCGTTGCAGGGGACAACCTACAAGGTCGTACCCGATAGAATTGAAACCGGAACTTTTCTGGTCGCTGCCGCGATTACGGGTGGCAAGGTTAAGGTAAAGGATACCGATCCCACTCTGCTCGACGCAGTACTGGATAAGCTACGCGAGTCCGGCGCGCATATCGAATGTGGTGAAGACTGGATCGAGCTGGATATGCAGGGCAGACGACCTAAAGCGGTTAGCGTGAGGACGGCACCTTATCCGGCATTCCCGACAGATATGCAGGCGCAGTTTACCGCGCTGAATGTTGTTGCTGAAGGTACTGGAACGATTGTCGAAACGGTTTTTGAAAATCGCTATATGCATGTGCAGGAATTGCAGCGCATGGGTGCGAATATTGAAGTTGAAGGAAATACAGCCATTGTACGTGGCGTCGAAGAGCTTAATGCTGCGCCGATTATGGCGACCGACCTGCGTGCATCTGCCAGTTTGATTCTGGCGGGCCTTGTGGCTAAGGGTGAAACTGAAGTGCTACGTATCTACCATATCGACCGTGGCTATGAACTTATCGAAGAAAAGCTGGCATACCTTGGCGCTAAAATACGCCGTGTCGCTGAATAATCACACTGAAAAAAATTAACTATCATGAGTAATAATATAACTATCGCGCTATCCAAAGGGCGCATCTTCAAAGAAACGCTACCATTGCTGGAAGCGGCGGGTATTACACCTGTGGACGATCCGGAAAAAAGCCGTAAGCTAATTCTGGATACCAACCAGGATGACGTAAAGCTGGTCATTATTCGTGCCACCGACGTGCCAACCTATGTGCAGTATGGTGCTGCCGATCTGGGTGTTGCAGGCAAGGATGTGCTGATGGAACATGGTGGCGCAGACCTCTACGAGCTGGTAGACCTGAATATTGCACGCTGTAAATTAATGACAGCGGGAAAGGTCGATTTTGTTCCCCATGACGGTCGACTCAGGGTAGCAACCAAGTTTGTGAATGTAGCTCGAAACTATTTTGCGGAGCAGGGCAAACAGGTTGAAGTTATCAAACTGTATGGTTCAATGGAGTTGGGGCCGATTGTGGGTCTGTCAGACCTGATTGTAGATGTGGTTGATACCGGCAATACGCTTAAGGCAAATGGCCTGAAACCGATGGATCATATCGCGGATATCAGTTCACGTCTTATCGTCAATAAGGCGGCATTAAAAATGAAACACGATCGAATTCAGCAGATGGTTGAGAAAATGAGGCAGGCGGTAAAGTAATGATAGAAATATCACAGCTTAATGCAACACAGCCAGATTTCTGGCAGAAACTGGACCAGACCCTGGCATGGGAATCGGTATCAGATGAGCAGGTGTTCAATACTGTAAATGGTATCCTGAATGATATTAAAAAACGTGGTGATGCTGC
>JBFHWF010000108.1:0-3760 GCA_041589175.1 Gammaproteobacteria bacterium | reverse complement strand
TATGGAGAAGGCTCCGTGCATCGTCTTCATCGACGAGCTGGACGCGCTAGGGAAGGCCAGGGGTATCAGTCCCCAGGTCAGTCACGACGAGCGTGAGCAGACCCTGAACCAGTTGCTGGTTGAAATGGATGGTTTTGAAGGCAATGAAGGCGTTATCGTCATCGCCGCGACTAACCGTCCAGACGTACTGGACCCTGCGTTAATGCGCCCCGGTCGATTTGATCGCCAGGTCGTGGTGCCATTACCGGATGTTCGAGGTCGTGAGCAGATTCTCAAGGTGCATATGCGCAAGGTGCCTGCAGCAGATAATGTTAAGGCAACCCTGATTGCCCGTGGTACGCCCGGCTTCTCCGGTGCTGACCTGGCAAATCTGGTAAACGAGGCGGCACTGTTTGCGGCTCGTGAAAATAGTAAGGAAGTGTTTATGGAACACTTCGAGCGTGCCAAAGATAAAATCATGATGGGTTCTGAACGTAAGTCCATGGTTATGTCTGATGACGAGAAGAAGCTGACCGCATATCATGAAGCGGGACATGCGATCGTTGGACGCCTGGTACCTGATCATGATCCGGTTTATAAGGTGAGTATCATTCCCCGTGGCCGTGCCCTGGGTGTGACCATGTTCCTGCCGGAAGAAGATCGTTATAGTTACAGTAAGCGTCGTCTGGAAAGCCAGATTTCAAGCCTGTTCGGTGGCCGTATTGCCGAAGAGTTAATCTTTGGTCTGGACAGCGTCACTACCGGTGCATCGAACGATATCGAGCGTGCAACGGATATTGCTCGTAACATGGTGACCAAGTGGGGTCTGTCTGAAAAGCTGGGACCACTTGCCTACTCGGAAGACGAAGGTGAGGTATTCCTCGGTCGTTCTGTGACACAGCATAAAAATATGGCAGACGATACGGCGCGTGTTATCGATGAAGAAATTCGTGACTTTATCGATCGCAACTATGAGCGTGCAGAGACATTGCTGAAAGAGAATATGGATATCCTGCACTCTATGGCCAAGGCATTAATCAAGTATGAAACCATCGACTCAGATCAGATAGATCAGTTGATGGAGCATAAAGAAGTCAGTCCGCCAAGGGACTGGAGCGATGATGATAATGCTTCGAAAGCAGCTGCGGATGATAAGACTGCTGAAGAAGATAAGGGTGATGGTTCAATAGGTGGACCTGCAAGCCTGCATTGATTCGCCGAATATTTTGTTTAAATCAGGCCCCGGTTTCGTACTGGGGCTTTTTGTTTGTGGATTCCGAATTGTCAGTATGGGTTCAAACCGCCCGAATATGACTACTTAAATATGACAGCTTAAATATGACCGATATTCTGACCCTGCTGCAGGCTAACCGTCCCATTGTTATGGGAATACTCAATACCACACCAGATTCATTTTCTGATGGTGGCCGTTTTATTTCGACCGAGCGTGCCACTGAACATGCACTGGCCATGCTGGAAGAGGGGGCCGATATCATTGATGTGGGTGGGGAGTCTACCCGGCCAGGGGCAGAAGCGGTTTCAGTAGATGAGGAAATAGCGCGCATCGTGCCGGTGATTGAGGCTATTCGTCAGCAGAGTCGTGTTTGTATATCGATTGATACCAGTAAGCCCGAGGTTATGCAGGCAGCGGTCGAGGCGGGGGCAAACCTGGTGAATGATGTCAATGGCCTGCGGGCAGAGCATGCGCTGACCACCTGTGCGGAGTTGAAGGTGCCTGTCTGTATTATGCATATGCAGGGTGAGCCTCGCACCATGCAGAAGAATCCTCATTATGATGATGTTGTCACAGAGGTTCAGGCATTTTTGCAGCAGCGTATAGATGAGGCGCTTGCGGCTGGAATCCCTCGGGAGCATATTATTATCGACCCCGGTTTTGGCTTTGGTAAGTCGCTGCAGCATAACCTGCAGCTGTTGAACCAGCTTGAGGTGTTGCAGCAATTACAGTCTCCCATACTGGTGGGGTTTTCCAGAAAGAGTATGTTGGGCGCCATTCTTGGTGATGCGCCGGTCGAGCAGCGCCTGTATGCCAGTGTTTCGGCTGCAGTGCTGGCATGGACCAGGGGTGCGAGCATTTTTCGTGTGCATGATGTGCGGGCTACGGTGGATGCATTGAAAGTATGTACTGCTATGCAACAGGCCTCTGCTTCAAGTGAAGCTGGACAGCCTGTTTAAACTGGAATACGGTTAGACACAAAGATCACAATTCATAAAACATTATTTAGAGTTAAAGCGAAATACGAATGGCAAAGAAATATTTTGGAACCGATGGAATCCGCGGCAGAGTCGGCAAGGGGCAGATGACACCACAGGCAGTCATGAAACTGGGCTGGGCAGTCGGTAAGGTGCTGGCCAGTCACGGTAATAACCTGGTGGTGATTGGTAAGGATACGCGAATATCCGGTTATATGTTTGAGGCTTCGCTGGAGGCGGGCTTATCCGCAGCGGGTGTGAATGTACGTATCCTTGGTCCAATGCCAACTCCGGGTATAGCTTATCTAACGCGTACCCTGCGAGCTTCTGCGGGGATTGTGATTTCTGCCTCACATAATCCATTTTATGATAATGGCCTGAAGTTTTTCTCTGCCGATGGTACCAAGCTGCCAGATGAAATCGAAGATGAAATCGAAGCGATGTTTGAGGCCGAGATGGAAACGGTAGACTCAGCAAAACTGGGTAAGGCCGAGCGTGTGGATGATGCCCAGGGTCGATATATAGAAGCCTGCAAGGCTACGATTCCTATCGGTACATCATTCAAGGGATTACGTGTGGTGCTCGATTGCGCAAATGGTGCGACATATCACATCGCACCGAATGTATTTGCCGAGCTTGGTGCTGAAGTGATTAGTGTCGGCGACAGGCCGAATGGCCTGAATATCAACGAAAACTGTGGTTCTACTCATCCTGGATCGCTTGCTGCAGCCGTTTTACAGAATCGGGCTGATATTGGTATTGCTTTTGATGGCGACGGTGACCGCGTGATGATGGTCGATAGCAAGGGGCAGATTATCGATGGAGACGGCATTCTCTATATAATTACCCGTGCAAGAATCGCTGCAGGTGATAAGCCTGGTGGAGTCGTGGGTACACTTATGAGCAATATGGGGCTTGAGCTTGCTATCAGGAAGCTGGGTCTTGAGTTTGAGAGAAGCCAGGTGGGTGATCGCTATGTAATGGAAAGCCTGAAACAGCATGGCTGGTGCCTGGGTGGTGAGAATTCAGGTCATATTATCTGTCTCGATCGCACTACAACGGGAGACGGTATTGTATCGGCCCTGCAGGTGATGACGTACCTGGCTGATTCTGGAGAGACACTAGAGCAGGCGCTTGCTGGCATGAAAATGTTGCCGCAGGTGCTGGTTAATGTGCCATTACCCGTTAAAACTAATCCATTGAAAGAAGCGGGTGTTCAGGATGCAGTAAAGCAGGTAGAGCAGCAGTTGAATGGAAATGGCCGGGTACTGTTGCGTGCTTCAGGCACCGAACCGCTGATTCGAGTGATGGTTGAGGGAGAAGATGAGGCGAATGTAACCGCCTATGCGCAGCAGATTGCGGATGCTGTTTCGGCTTCTGTGGCGCATGTGAGTCCGAGTTAGCTGGATAGATTTTTAGACAACTGCTTGCGTGGTCTTACAACGGGGTTTAAGGCTAAATACACAACGATTCCTACGCTCGGGGACAGAGCTGTCCTTGCGTGTGGAGATGACACGCGAATATAGCATCGCGAAGCGATACAACGCTTTTTATATTGTCTGTCCCCCGT
>JBFHWF010000107.1:0-3804 GCA_041589175.1 Gammaproteobacteria bacterium | reverse complement strand
TGATGCGCAAGGATTTGCAGGGCGTTTTCGTGCAGATTGGACTGATACCCAACAGTGCTTTTTTGAAAGGTGTTGTTGAGATGAATCCCTATGGGGAAATTGTCATCGATGATCGTGGGCAGACCAGTGAAGCAGGTATCTTTGCCTGTGGCGATGTAACGACGGTGCCATATAAACAGATTGTGATTGCCATGGGAGAAGGGGCTAAAGCATCACTGGCGGCGTTTGATTATCTGTTGATGAATAACAATCTGGGGCAGGAGGCCGCGTAAGGAGAGGGAGCTTTACGCATAAAAAAGGCCGGAACAGAGTTCCGGCCTTTTTGCGTCTAGCTTCGGGCTTAAATTAAGCTTTGAAGTTAGCGGCGTTGTCAGTGTTGTGATTGCTGCCATCTTCGAAGCCTGCTTCATAAGCTTCGTTAGTGCGCTGCTCTTCACGCTCTGGGTTACATACGTAACCACCCTGCCAACCCTGGATATATTCTGGATCAACACCATCTTTTTCCAGTTTAACAACTGTATCATAGTATTCTTTGTTCATAGCTTACTCCTGGTAAAGACCATGTTTTAATTACATCGCTGGTTAAGCTGGCCAGCGACAATCGAAATAATTAGAAAAGAACCGGGGTAAAACCCATGGCTACTTTTCGGGACGCGCAATAGTATAGCAGACTCATAAGCTGTCTATATATCCCTATAGGGAGGGGTAAGTACGCTTAATATCCCCTCAAATACTAAGGGGGAACCGAATTCTAAGGGGAATATCGCAAAAATCAAGCCATTTTGCCCTAATTTCTATGGCCACGGCTTATTCCACAGATTGACTCGGTGTATGTGACTGAGAGAAATCTGCTAATATGTGCGGTTTAAATGAGAATTATTCTCCCCATATAGGGATATACGTTGCCCTGGTGGCTTGATATATCCTGTAGGGCGTTTGCCGCAGTGGCCAGCTCCCCCCCAATTTAATAGTTTAAAGAGGTTTACCATGTCTGATGAAATGCCGATGATTGATCCCGATTACGCCAGTGGTATAGCGGCATTTGAAGAAAAGAACTTCAACACGGCTATGCGCTTCCTGCTGAAATACGCCAATGAGGGTGATGCGGAAGCCCAGCACAAAGTAGCGATCATGTACCAGAACGGCCTGGGTGTGGTGGCTAATGATGATAATGCCTTTCGCTGGATGAAAGCAGCCGCTGACCAGGGGCATGCAATTGCCCAGCACGGTCTGGGTTTTATGTACCTTGAAGGCGAGTGCGTAGACCAGGATCTGCCGGAAGCCATGTGCTGGTTTGAAAAGGCCGCTGATCAGGGACTGATTGGGTCCATGACAACCATCGCCATGATGTATGAGGAAGGCCGTGGTGTGGAAGCCGATCAGGAAAAAGCGCAGGAGTGGTACAAAAAAGCCGGCTTCTAGTCGTGCTTGCCCAGCTCACCGTTGTATGACGCCATCTCTGCGTTGAAAAATGGACACTTAGATGTCTAAGCTCACATTTTTCGCCTTGATCTGGCGCCATACAACGGCAACCTGGACAATCACTTAGCATTTTTAAGTACTTACATTATTAAAAATATATATTTTCAGGACAGGCGATGCGCCCAGCAAAATTATTATCAGTTTTAAATCGTGAATTCACCAGTACCGATACCGGTCACCATACCCCTGTAATGCTATGGGGCCCGCCTGGTGTGGGTAAGTCGCAGATGGTGGCGCAGGTGGCGGAGAAGCATAATATTCCTGTGATTGATATTCGACTGTCGCAGATGGAGCCCAGTGACCTGCGGGGTATTCCTTTTAAGGAAGGTGCTTCGGTAGAGTGGGCGGTGCCGTCGATGCTGCCCAATGCGGATCGTCATGGTCTGAAAGGTATTCTGTTTCTGGATGAGATTACCTCCGCTCCTCCCAGTGTCTCAGCAGCGGCTTACCAGCTTATTCTGGATCGCAAGCTGGGTAATTATGAAGTGCCCGAAGGCTGGGCGATTTTCGCTGCGGGTAACCGGCAGGGTGACCGTGGCGTCACCTATACCATGCCGGCACCACTGGCGAATCGTTTCTCCCATTATGAAGTCGATGTAAACCTGGATGACTGGGTTGCCTGGGCCTGGGAGAATGATATTAATGAGCGGGTGATCGGCTTTCTGCGTTTTCGTCCGGACCTGCTGTTTGATTTTGACCCCTCGCATAATCCAGTGGCATTCCCTTCACCTCGCTCCTGGGAGTTCGCTCATAATGCGCTGCATAAATTTGAGGATCACCCGGATTTATTACTGGGTACCCTGCAGGCCTGTGTGGGCCCAGCAGCAGGTGTAGAGCTGAATGCTTTTATAGAAAGCCTCGAACAGATGCCGGATCTGGATGCCATTATTGCTGGTGAAAAAGTTACGGCTCCGAAAGAAATTGACCTGCAATATGCCGTTGCCGCTGCACTGGTTGGTCGCGCTATCCGTGTTAAGGGTGATAGTGATGCGCAACAGGTGATGGGCAATATCCTCAAGTTCGCGAAGAATTTCCGCCAGAAAGAAATGGGTGTGATGATGGTATCGGATATGCACCGTGCGATTGGTGAAGAAATTTTTGCCGTGCCGGAATTTTCCGAGTGGGCGAATGATATTGCTGAACTGATGATTTATTAATTTTTACGCCACTGTGGTGCAGAGTTCACCGAGAAAAATTTATATATGTCATCCCCGAATGCTTCTGTAGGGGATCCAGTGACTGTATCAGGATACTAGATTCCAGGCCATGGATACTGTCCTTGGCATGTGGGAATGACACCTTAAGTTAATCTCTGTGAACTCTGTACCGCTGTGGCAAGCGCTTATAAAGCTTTTTAACAATGCCATTAGACCTGGAAAAAAAACTCGCGACCGCGCGAACCAAGCTGATTCTGGAAAAACCATTCCTGGGTGCACTGGTATTGCGCCTGCCGATGGTGCGTGCAAAGGATGACTGGTGCGATGCCACCTTCAGTAATGGCAAGAAACTCTACTACAACGAACACTATATTGATGCATTGAGTCCTGAACAGACCCAGTTTGCACTTGCCCATGAAGCACTGCATTGTGCGCTATCACATTTTGCCCGACGACAGAACCGTGTTCAGCATCGTTGGGACATGGCCTGCGATTTCGCGATCAACCCGATGCTGATAAATGATGGCATGAGCCCGCCGCCGGGCACCAATTATCTGCGCGAATATGATGGCATGACGGCGGAAGAAATTTATCCGTTGCTGGAAGATAACGATAACGACCAGGAACGTGAGCTGGAACAGGAAGTTAATCCCGATTCTGATAATGACCAGGATGAGGATAATGACGACGCCAGCACCGGCGACGAGCAAGAACAAAGCGAAGGCAATAACCAGAAACAGAAGAGTGACTCTGAAGGCCGTGGTGAAGAAGAAGGCGGCGCGCGTAGTGAAAACTCGGAACAGAGTGGTGATCAGGGTAAGCAGCAGTCGGGCCCACCAGAAGAAGGTGAGGGCGAACCAGAGCCATTAACACCACAGGAAATCGAATCCTTAAGTCTGCAATGGCAGCAACGTATGGCGAGTGCAGCACAACAGGCAATTCAGGCCGGCAAACTGGGTGGCTCCATGGCACGTATGGTTGATCATCTGTTACAACCGCGTTTGCCCTGGCGTATGTTGCTGTCTCGTTACATGACGATGGTGGCGCGCGATGATTATACCTACGCGCGACCTTCAACCCGCCGTGGTGATCCGGCTGTGTATCCGAGCCTGAGGAGTACACAGCTCAATATTGTTGTAGCACTGGATATCTCCGGTTCAATTTC
>JBFHWF010000106.1:0-3916 GCA_041589175.1 Gammaproteobacteria bacterium | reverse complement strand
GTGGAGCAAATTCTTTCTGACTATGATCGAGCATATGGTCTAAAGTCGGTTAGCCTACGATATTTTAATGCAGCAGGCGCTGACCCAGAGGGCGAGTTAGGTGAGCGACATCTTCCAGAAACCCACCTAATTCCATTAGTACTCCAGGCGGCTTCCGGCCGGCGTGATAATATTACTGTTTTTGGCACTGATTATGATACCCCGGATGGTACCTGTGTGCGTGACTACATTCATATTAATGACCTGTGCTCAGCGCATCTGCTTGGGCTGGAGCACCTGGTGGCCGGTGGTGATAGCCGTGCCTATAATATGGGTAATGGTCAGGGGTATTCGATCAAGGAAGTCATCGATGTGGCAAAAAAAGTCACGGGTAATGACTTTGCAGTAGTTTACGGTGATCGTCGGGATGGTGATCCAGCTCGCCTGGTGGCAGATTCAGCTCTTTTGCAGAAGGACCTTGGTTGGAAGCCTGAGTTTGCAGATCTTGAGACCATTATCCGTCATGCCTGGGAGTGGGAACAAAAATACGAACAGTGGCGCGTATAAGCGCCATTGCGCACATTATCTCTTTCTGAAGCAATTCCAGATTCAATCTATAACTAATGTTATTATTCATGCGTCTGCGACCAATGTCGATGCTTCAGGTCTCAGTCTGATTCACCTGGGTTGAGTATTTTATCTGCCTGGTGCTTCATATGTTTATATATCTAGATAATTAAAGTCGAGCTTTTATGAAAATTACAGTTGTCGGTATTGGCTATGTTGGTCTCTCGAACGGGATACTGCTGGCTCAGCATAATGAGGTGTTAGCTCTGGATATTGATCCAGGGCGAGTGGAAATGCTTAATCGCAAGCAGCTGCCTATCGAAGACGCCGAGATGGCGGATTATCTCAGCAATAGAGATCTCAACTTTACGGCGACCTGTGATAAGGCCCAGGCTTATAAAGGGGCAGAGTTCGTCATTATCGCCACACCAACGGATTACAATCTGGAAACCAATTATTTCGATACCTCCTCAGTCGACGCTGTCGTTAAGGATGTAAGTGAGATCAATCCCCAGGCTACCATCATTATCAAATCAACCGTGCCAGTTGGTCATACCCAAAAGCTACGGGATAGCGGGTATAAGAATGTCATTTTCTCTCCAGAATTCCTGCGTGAAGGCCGGGCCTTATACGATAACCTGCATCCCTCACGTATTATCCTTGGTGAACAGAGTGAACGAGCTGAAGTCTTTGCCAGTTTGCTGGTGCAGGCGGCACTGAAAGAAAACATCGATGTGCTCTATACAGGCTCGACGGAAGCCGAGGCGATTAAGCTGTTCTCCAATACCTTTCTGGCGATGCGCATTGCCTACTTCAATGAGCTGGATACCTACGCTGAAACCCTTAACCTTGATAGCCGACATATTATTCAAGGCGTCTGCCTGGATCCAAGGATTGGTAATTACTATAACAATCCATCCTTCGGTTATGGTGGCTACTGCCTGCCCAAGGATACCAAGCAGCTCAGGGCGAATTATTTCGAAGTGCCGAATAACCTGATAGGCGCGATCGTCGATGCGAACAGTACACGTAAGGATTTTATAGCCGAGTCGATCCTGAGAAAAAAACCTCAGGTGGTGGGTATCTACCGACTGGTCATGAAAAGCGGTTCGGATAACTTCAGGGCCTCATCTATCCAGGGCGTAATGAAACGCATCAAGGCCAAAGGCATAGAAACCGTAGTGTATGAACCTGCACTGACAGAAGATGAGTTTTACCATTCCAGGGTTATCAGGGATCTGGATGAATTCAAGAAGATATCAGACGTGATCGTTGCCAATCGCCATTCGGATGAGCTGGATGATGTGGTTGCCAAGGTATATACGCGTGATCTGTTTGGGCATGATTAGATTTTTACTTTTTTAAAGCACAGGAAAACGCGAACAACGCTAAAAACGCAAATAAGCGCAAATAAAAGCGTACTCGTTCAATCTACTGTTATGGCAAGTCTCTTTATGTCGGGTGATAATGTTTGGCCAAGTCGCAAAATAAGCACTTATCTATAAACTTGCTAAAACCATCCAAAACGATAGAAACGCACTGATTTGCGTTTTTAGCGTTTATCAGCGTTGTTCGCGTTTTCTTTTTTATCCCAATTGCTCATAAGCCCTTCAAACATAATCCTTATAACTTCCCGCGATTAAGGCTAAAATAGCCCCCTGTTTTTACACCAGCCACAGGATTTACCCTATGAGCCTTGAAGAGGGTTCCAAACCGACTAATTTTATTCGCCAGATCATCGATAAGGATCTGGCCGAAAACAAGAATAACGGCAAGGTTGCCACGCGTTTTCCACCGGAGCCGAATGGCTACCTGCATATTGGTCATGCCAAGTCGATTGTGCTGAATTTTGGTGTTGCCAAAGACTATAACGGCACCTGCAACCTGCGATTTGATGATACTAATCCGGAAAAGGAAGACATCGATTTCGTGCATGCCATCCAGGATGATGTGCACTGGCTGGGTTACGACTGGGAAGATCGCCTTTATTACGCTTCGGATTATTTCCAGCAGCTATACGATTATGCAGTAGAGCTTATCAATGCTGGTAAGGCCTATGTCTGCGACCTGAGTGCTGACGAAACCCGTGAGTACCGTGGCACACTGAAAGAGCCGGGTAAGGCCAGCCCGTACCGTGATCGCTCGGTTGAAGAGAACCTCGATCTGTTCAAGCGTATGAAAGCCGGTGAGTTTCCCGATGGCATGCGGGTGCTGCGTGCGAAAATCGATATGGCTTCACCCAATATGAATATGCGTGATCCCACCCTGTACCGGATTCGTCATGGTGTGGTGCATCACCAGACCGGTGCCGAATGGTCAATTTACCCGATGTATGATTATACGCACCCCATTTCTGACGCACTGGAAGGTATTACCCATTCGCTGTGTACACTGGAGTTTGCCGACCATCGCCCACTCTATGACTGGGTGCTGGACAATATATCCATCGACTGTCATCCACAACAAATAGAGTTCTCACGCCTGAACCTGCAATACACCGTGATGAGTAAGCGTAAGCTGACCCAGCTGGTGGCAGAGAAGCGCGTTGATGGCTGGGATGATCCGCGCATGCCGACCATTGCCGGCCTGCGACGTCGTGGTTTTACGCCCTGGTCGATTCGTGAATTCTGTCATCGCATTGGCGTCACCAAAATGGAAAACTCGGTTGAGATGGGTATGCTCGAAGCCACCATCCGTGAAGACCTGAATGAACATGCGGCACGTCGTATGGCGGTGATGAACCCGCTTAAGGTGGTCATTACCAACTATCCGCAAGGGCAGTCTGAAGAAGTGATGTCGCCTAATCACCCGCAGGATGAAAGCTTCGGTAAGCGCGCTATTCCATTTTCTCGTGAGGTGTATATCGATGAGGAAGACTTCCGCGAAGAAGCGAATAAAAAGTTCAAGCGACTGGTGCTGGGTAAAGAGGTGAGGTTGCGCTCTGCTTACGTAATTCGCTGTGATGAGGTGATTAAGGATGACAATGGCAATATTGTCGAGCTGCAATGTAGCTATGATCCTGACACCCTGGGTAAAAATCCGGCGGATGGCCGCAAGGTAAAAGGTGTGATTCACTGGGTTTCAGCTGAGCATGCGGTTGATGCCGAGGTGCGCCTGTATGATCGCCTGTTCAGTCACCCTACGCCAGATGATGGCAAGGATGGTGTGGATTTCCATGAACGCATCAATCCAGATTCATTGAAAGTATTACAGCACTGTAAGCTGGAGCCATCATTAGCCGGTGCAGAGCCCGGTGAGCGCTTCCAGTTCGAACGTGAAGGTTATTTCTGTCGCGATATCGATTCGGCCGACCAGCTGGTATTTAACCGTACGGTAACCCTGCGTGACTCCTGGGCGAAGATAGACGGGC
>JBFHWF010000105.1:0-3976 GCA_041589175.1 Gammaproteobacteria bacterium | reverse complement strand
GGTATATTTACCGCTAGCGCTTTCACGTAAATATCCAAATGCGGCTAAGGAAATTGGCTGGCAATATGTTTTTCCAGCAAGTAAATTATCGCTTGATCCACGTAGTAATAAAACTCGTCGTCATCATATTCATGAGAATGGCTTACAGAAACGAGTAAAAGCTTCTGCTACTAAGGTAGGTATTCACAAGAAAGTTAATTGTCATTCACTTCGCCACTCCTTCGCCACCCATCTTCTCGAATCAGGTTATGACATACGCACGGTTCAGGAATTACTCGGCCATGCCGATGTGTCTACTACGATGATTTATACCCATGTTTTGAATAAACCGGGTTTGAGTGTGAATAGCCCGCTAGACTCACTGGTCTAGCGGATTTGAAAGCTTAGGGTTTTACCAGGCCAAGACGGAGTGCTTCGAGTGTTGCCTGTGCGCGGTTGGATACATTGAGTTTTCCGTAGATGCTTTTTAGATGACTGGCTACGGTATTTGAAGTAATGCCAAGCACATCGGCGGCTTCGTTACGGCTCAGGCCTTTTGCTATTGCGCCAAGAATTTCTTTTTCACGGCTGCTGAGTTCGGGCTTGTCATCCTGAGCAGTGTCACCACGGAAGTGGCTGATCATCTTGCGTGCAATCGCAGGTGAGATGGGTGGCTCACCTTTAATGATGCCCTGCAGGTTCTGGATGAATTCGTCTGTTGTCTGTTCTTTTAACAGGTAGCCCTGTGCACCGGCTTCGAGTGCCGGGAACAGGTAATTGTCGTCATCGAATATCGTGGCTACGACACAGTAGGTGTCGGGAGATGAGCGAGTAATTTCACTGATAATTTCTACACCATTACCATCCGGCAGGTTCAGGTCGATCAGTGCAAGATCAAATTTATGTTCGCTGATAAGTTTTCTTGCCTGTGCCAGGCTAGAAGCTTCGTGCGCTTCGGCGCGTACAAAGGCCTGGTGAATGATTCCACTAAGCCATTCACGGGTTTCCGGGTGATCTTCTAAAATCAGTATTCGTTGCATTATAATTGTTCAGTTGTTTCGCTAATCGGGAATGCGATGCGAACACAGCTGCCTTTGTTATTTCCAGTTTCTTTATCGCTCAAATTAAAAAAGCTTGCAGTACCACCCAGCTCACGCGCGCGTGTGCTGATATTATTGATTCCCTTGCCGGGAATACAGGTTTCCAGATCAAAACCTTTTCCGTTATCACTGCACTCAATGGTGAGTAACTGGTTATTGCTATTTATAATCACCTCCATGAAATGCGCTCCGGCATGCCGGATAATATTGGTGGTGATTTCATGCAACATTCGATTCAGGTTAATATGCTGCCTGGGGGTAAAAAAGCCATCCAGATCTTCTGCCTGGTGCCATAGTAACTGCATACCAATGGAGTTGAGTCTGTCCTGTAGCTCAGCTCGTACATCGGTAACTGCGTCTAGTATCCGTGCTGTCGATTTATTGTCAAGGGTGTAAATCGCACTTCTTAGCGATTTGAGAATACTTCTTGCCAGGGCAATGGTTTCTTCGTCTTTCACCGAATGAATAAGCGTGAGCATGCGGGCGGCGACATCATCGTGCAGGTCTCTTGCTATTCTGCGTCGCTCTTCCGATGCGCCTTTTTCGAAGGCTTCTTCAATGCTGATAAACTGCCGTGTGAGTTTAAGCAGGGAGGTGGCCAGTTCCAGGTCATCCTGGGTAAATTTGTAGGCAGGTTCCTTGGAGCTCAGCACATATCCGTGACGCAGGCTAACCGAGGGTACGGCCAGGATTTTATCGTGATTGGTAATGTGGCACTGGTTAATGCTGTCGGTGTACATATTGAGTGTACAGTCGGAGAAGAAGCGTTGCAGTATGGCTTCCCAGCGAATATCAATCGGTATGCCGCTGCTGGAAAATTCTTCAATCAGGAAGGGTAGATTTTTTTCCAGATTCTTATGCACAGTCTTTCCACATTTGGTTGTACAGCTTGTCTCTTTAGCGCGTGCAGTGTGTACAGAACTTTCGCGCCAGGTATCACTGTATAGTTATAGCTAAATTCTGCTCATTGCAGAGAAACTTTTGATAAAAGGTGAGGCCATGTTGGGGTTGCGGATCATGGATTTAAAGTCGCCTTCGATAAATTTCAGTTTACCTGTGGTGTAGGCGAGGCCAAGTCCGGTGCTTCCAACTTCACGTTGTATCCATTCATACCAATGTGTTTCTTTGGCGCGCAGATCCCAGTCGACGTCGTGGTCGTTGTAGCTGCCGGCTTCTATGACATAGCCGTCTTCTACAACAATGCAGCCCCGGGGTTTATCTTCATCGGGAAAGCCATAGGCTATGGTGGAAGAGAATTTAATTTCTTTGAGGTGTTTTGCCAGATAAGGATCCCTGTTCCATTCATCCTTATACTTTTCCATCCACGCTTTATCAAACAACTTCAAACCGCAACTCCATACTGCAAACTAACTGTATTAGGTGTAACTGAAAGGTGCAATTACCCGTTCAGGGGGTAGTGCAGGTTACCTGTCTTTGCAGGTATTTTTAGTGCGGCTATTTTAACTCCATCGTCATGGCATGTATATTGTTTTGTTTGAGAGTGCTCAGTGTCTCACGTAGTCGCGTGGGATTACTGAATGGGCCAATACGCACGCGGTGCCAGCTGTCCTGGCTGATTTGTACACTCTGTATGGAAGACTGCACACCCAGCAATGCCAGGCTGGCTTTCAGGCGTTCAGCATCGGTTTTGCTACGGAATGAGCCTGCCTGTAACAGGTATTGCTTGCCTGTGCCCGGTGCGGTGTTGCTGGCCTGTTGAGCCGGCTTGCTGGTTGTGTCGTCTACCTCGGGCTCGGGTACGAAGACTTCCAGCTCTGAGAGGATGGTATAAAATTCGAAGCGGGGTTTGTTCGCTGGTTTTGCATCGTTTTCTGCGGGTGCAGCTGCGGCTTCAACGGCTTCCTGTTGCTGGGCTTCACGGGCCTTTTTGAGCTCCTGCTTGACTGCATCGGTAAACGAAACTTCTTCGGCGGGCTGTTTATCCAGGTAAACCAGGAAGGAAACAAACAGGCCGATAACCAGGCCAGCGAGCATCCATATATAACCGGGCACAGGTTTCTTATTCGACATCTGCCGTCCTTTTAAATCGCGTGCAGCGGGAGCCATTACATGGACTCAGGCGCGCTGACACCCAGTAACTTGAGGCCGTTGTGCAACACATGACGTGTGGCGGTAATCAGGTTAAGGCGTGCATCCCTGAGTTTTTCATCCTCCACAATAAACTGGTGTGCATTGTAGTAAGTGTGTAACTGGTTCGCCAGTTCGCGCAGGTAATGCGCAATCTGGTGTGGCTCTTCGTTAAGCGCGGCTTTTTCAACCAGCTCCGGGTATTTGGCCAGTGAGCTGACCAGCTCGGTTTCGTGACTCTCGCCAAGCAGGGAGAGGTTTTCGCTGCCCTGTTGTGCATTATGCTTGAGCTGCTTTTCTTCCAGCTGGCGGAATACACTGCAGATGCGCGCGTGCGCATACTGGATGTAATATACCGGGTTATCGCTGCTCTGCGATTTCGCCAGGTCGAGGTCGAAGTCCATGTGCTGCTCACACTTGCGTAGCACATAGAAGAAACGTGCGGCGTCGGTGCCGACTTCATCACGCAGTTCACGCAGGGTAACGAATGAACCGGAGCGCGTAGACATGGGTACCTTTTCACCGCCACGATAGAGAATGGCGAATTGCACCAGTAATACATCGAGCTTGTCGACGTCATCACCCAGCGCCTGTAATGCGGCTTTTACACGGGGAATATAACCGTGATGGTCTGCGCCCCAGATATCAATAACGCGATCGTAACCCCGTTCCATCTTGTCCATGTGGTAGGCAATGTCGGAGGCGAAATAGGTGCTCTGGCCATTTTCGCGTACCACGACGCGGTCTTTTTCATCACCGAATTCGGTAGACTTGAACCACAGTGCACCATTTTTCTCGTACACGTAATC
>JBFHWF010000104.1:0-4203 GCA_041589175.1 Gammaproteobacteria bacterium | reverse complement strand
TGCTGACGGCACAGGCGATGTCAGCATGGATGAGCCTGTCATAATCAACGATTCCAGCGATAAGGTAATCGATGAACCACTGGAAATTTCCCTGGAAAACGAGTTACATAACTATCAGTCGATGAATACCGACTCGTCTGAAGCCCATGAAGATGAACAGGAATGGTCAAAGGCCGAGGCACTCTCGACGCCCTCTGTTGAAGACTCGCGTCCAGATGAAGCACAGACAGCGAATATAAGCCGAGGGGATATCGATGAACTGGTCAGCGAAATGCTACCCGAATTTGAAGACATGATCAGGCAGGCTCTGTATAAAAAATTCAGGCTTTGATTTAGAAGCCTAACGCATTATCCGCAAATGAACGCACATTTTTTGAGTAATAAGTCAGTAACTCAACACAATGCAGCTGACAGTTCATAGGTTTCGATTAACACTGAAATAGCTGACTTCCAGTAATGCTCCCTGGCCTTAATAGCTAACCAGCTTTTTTCTTTATTTGCAAAACATCAGAGGCACTGAATACTGTTTCGACCACTTGCCTTCACCTTGTAGAGCGCTTCATCTGCACGTTTTAACACCGCGCTCTTCAGGTCGTTATTGCGAATCAGTGTACAGCCTGCACTCAGACCAAACTTGATCTCATAATTGGTGTCGAGATTATACTGATCAATCCTTTCCCACATTTTACGGCATAACTCGTGATACCAGGATTCAATATCCTGTTTAGAATAGTCAACCAACAATGCAATAAACTCATCACCACCCGCACGTGTACAGACATCGGCTTCCCTGCAGTTCTTTTTAAATACTTCAGAAAAATACAGCAACACTTTATCGCCAACATCATGCCCATAGGTATCATTTATTTCCTTGAAAAGGTCAATATCGATAATAACCAGATATGACGTGTGATCGTGGTTAGCCAAGTCGAGAAATTTCTCCAGATACTGATTCAGCACTCGCCGATTATAGAGCCCGGTTAACTCATCAGTGGTGCTTTCCTGCTCCAGCTTGCGCTGATAACGACCAATTTCCTCTGTACAGTATTGTATAAACCGCATAACCCCTTCGGTTTCTTTTAGCCTGGTCACTGGTGGATTTTCATCCTGCTGACTGCCAGAGCGAATTCGCCCGATGAGCCAGCCCAGGGTGTCAAAATCCTGCAACACAACATGAAACAGGCGACTCATTGAAAAATACAGAATGCCGCTGACTAGAATAAACGTCACGAAATTACTCACTAGCAGACTGGTCACCAGTGCATTTTCCCTGCTGCTAAGCACCGCCATTTCAATATACCAGTCTGTTTCCGGTATTACCGTTTTATAAATATCGATGATCTCACCATTAAAGCCACTCGTCTCGGCAATCATATACCCTGTACTGTTAACGACACGATAGCGCAGGTTTTCTGCTGCTAGATCATCCAGCAGGCGTTCTATCACCTCAAGACTAAAACTCGAGAACAGCATACCGATATATTCACCATCCTGATGTACAGGCGCAATTACATCGTAGTGCTCAAGACCTATAATGCGATGGTGTACTGGAGGCTGTGCCGTTGGAATTCCCTGCAATCTTTTCTGCATATCACCAAGGCACGACTGACTTAATCTGAGTTTTTCAGAGTCCCCCAGTAACTTGTGCTGTTTGTCGAACAGGGCCATGCCGATAACATCGGGAACAATAGCTTGCATATCGACTGCCCAGCTCTGGGCCTGATGTTTATTTGCAAAATTCAGCATATCCGCAACCTTTGGCTGTGCGGCCATACGGTTAATCAGAAGCTGATAGAAATTGACAGAACGACTAATGTTTTGTGCTGTTCGTTCAAGTGATTCCTGGTATTCTCGATGATCAAGGCTATGTAAGTATTGACTAAATACCAGGTAATGAATAACTGCCGCAAAAAAAATCACGACAAAGATAATAAAGGTATAGCGCAACGTATGCTGGCGTAAAGATGTTATCGCATGCCCCTGTTCAGCGTTATTCTTATTAGAACTTCCCATTCATTGAGTTTAGTTGCATATATAGAAAATTCAAAAAAATCATATAAATAGCTGTAACTATCTAAATCAGGTCATATATATCCGGATGCACCCGGTAATGACCTTTATCCATGGGTATAACGAATCGCTCGGTCGTTACTGGCTGATTGTTTTCTTCGATAAACATAGCAGACATCATGTCCGATAATTCAGGCCTGATAACTGAGAACATCTGCTCAAGCTCGTCAATCGATACCAGTGTGCCCGTATCATCTATAACACCAAGCTCGCCATCAGAAATTGCGCTGATAAATTGCTGTTTGAAGTTTTTCATTTTAATCCCCCTGCTCATCTAAACCGAAGCATATCGACGATGAACCAGGCAGACAATATGTCACTCAGAGTCTTAACACTGTTTGACAATCCTAAATGAAATACCCCTTAACTCGCTCAAGTTAGCGCATCAACTACCACTCCATATCACCCGAGATATAATACTGCAGCTCTTTTTCTTCACGCAGTTCTTCGATACGACGACGACTTGCAAGCATACGATCAGTGCTCATCGCATCATCATCGATATCCGCTTCGAAGTCATCCATGTATACATCTATATCATCGAATTCTGTTTCATTCTTAGCCATAATTTTTCACCTGCAAAAAAATCAAAGCCACCCGAGCAGTCTATCACCCGGACTACCCCGCCAGCTGGACACATCACCCGCAATTGAGCGACTGTAACAGCTAGCAGATTACCTTCTAGTATTGGTGCTAATTCCTGAATTTTCCAAGCCCTGGAGTGATTTTTTTTTGCCAGCAGAGGAACGGTAGATTTCCGCCGATTATCGACTCACCCATCCGAGGCAACCCTCCCCTGAACTGGTTAATGAATGCACAATCGAGGTTAGGCTCAGCCACCCAGTTAGGCTATAATTCGCACTCTTTTGACCAGTCAATTTCGAAGATCCATGGAAAAAACCTACAACCCGCAATCCATCGAGCAACAGTGGTACCAGACCTGGGAACAGAAAGGCTACTTCACGCCTAAATCAGATACTGGTGCAGATAACTACTGCATTATGATTCCACCCCCCAATGTCACTGGCACCCTGCACATGGGCCACGCCTTCCAGGACACCATTATGGATGCCCTGACCCGCTACCACCGCATGCTGGGTGATAACACCCTGTGGCAGCCGGGTACGGACCACGCGGGTATTGCCACACAGATGGTGGTGGAACGCCAGCTGGCGGCGGACGGCAAGTCCCGCCACGACCTGGGCCGCGATGCCTTTATCGACCGTGTGTGGGAATGGAAGGGCCAGTCCGGCGGCACCATCACCCAGCAGCTGCGTCGCATGGGTGGCTCACTGGACTGGGAACACGAGCGTTTCACCATGGACGAGGGGCTGTCCCACGCCGTACACAAGGTATTTATCCAGCTCTACGATGAAGGCCTGATCTACCGCGGCAAGCGACTGGTGAACTGGGACCCGATCCTGCACACCGCCCTCTCCGACCTCGAAGTTATCTCCGAGGAAGAGTCCGGCCATCTGTGGCACATGCGCTATCCGCTCACCGATGGCTCCGACCACCTGGTGGTCGCCACTACCCGCCCGGAAACCATGCTGGGTGACTCGGCGGTTGCCGTCCACCCGGAAGACGAGCGTTATAAGCACATGATCGGCAAGACCATTACCCTGCCACTGGTGGGTCGTGAGATCCCGATTATTGGCGATGATTATGTGGACATGGAATTCGGTACCGGCTGCGTGAAGATCACCCCGGCCCACGACTTCAATGACTATGAGATGGGCAAGCGCCATGACCTGCCGATGATCAATATCTTCACCGTCGATGCCTGCATCAACGAGGAAGCGCCGGAAAAATACCGTGGCATTGATCGCTACGAAGCACGGGACATGATTATCCATGACCTGAAAGAGCTGGACCTGCTGGAAAAAATCGACGACCACAAGCTGATGGTGCCCCGTGGTGACCGCTCCGGCACCGTGGTTGAGCCCTATCTGACAGATCAGTGGTACGTGAAGATCGCACCCCTGGCCGAGCCCGCCATCGACGCTGTAAAGAACGGCAACATCAAGTTCGTACCGGAAAACTGGAGCAAGACCTACTACGAGTGGATGAACAATATCCAGGACTGGTGTATCTCGCGGCAGATCTGGTGGGGCCACCGTATCCCCGCCTGGT
>JBFHWF010000103.1:0-4438 GCA_041589175.1 Gammaproteobacteria bacterium | reverse complement strand
TCTTCTTCATATAATCTTCAACCGCCGCACTGATGGCATCTTCCGCCAGTACTGAGCAGTGAACCTTAACCGGGGGTAAGGCCAGCTCTTCAGCAATATCCATGTTCTTGATCTGCTTCGCTTCATCCAGCGTTTTGCCTTTCATCCACTCAGTCACTAATGAACTTGAAGCAATCGCTGAGCCACAACCATAGGTTTTGAATACGGCATTTTCGATAACGCCGTCGTCACTTACCTGAATCTGCAGTCGCATCACGTCACCACAGGCCGGTGCGCCGACCATGCCGGTACCAACGTTTTCTGCATCCTTGTCCAGGGTGCCTACATTGCGTGGGTTTTCATAATGATCAATGACTTTTTCGCTATATGCCATGGGGGTTCTCCTAAATCTTATCTCTCTATTTTAACGCGTTATGCATTAAAACGCTTAATCTATCTCGGATTTTGCCTGGTGTGCAGCCTAGTGAGCAGCCCATTCAACGGAATCCAGATCAATGCCGTCTTTGAACATGTCCCATAACGGTGACAGATCACGCAATTTCTCAACCGCTTTTTTCACCAGATCAATGGTGTAGTCGATCTCTTCTTCGGTGGTGTAACGACCGATGGTGAAGCGTAACGAGCTGTGGGCCAGTTCGTCGCTGCGACCTAAGGCGCGCAGTACATAGCTGGGTTCCAGGCTGGCAGAGGTACAGGCCGAGCCCGAGGAGACTGCGATGTCTTTGAGCGCCATGATCAGGCTTTCCCCTTCGACGAAGTTGAAGCTGATGTTCAGGTTGCCGGCGATACGGTGATCCATGTCACCATTCACATAGACTTCTTCCATGTCTTTCAGACCGTTGTAAAGACGATTACGCAGTGCTAAAAAGCGTGCATTTTCGTCGTGCATTTCTTCTTTGGCAATACGGAAAGCTTCGCCCATGCCCGCGATCTGGTGGGTCGCCAGGGTACCGGAACGCATGCCGCGTTCATGACCGCCACCGTGCATCTGTGCTTCAATTCGAACCCGCGGCTTACGGCGCACATAGAGGGCGCCGATGCCTTTGGGGCCGTAGCATTTGTGAGCCGAGAAGCTCATCAGGTCGACTTTCATTTTTTCCAGGTCGATATCCACTTTGCCAGCACTTTGTGCCGCATCCACATGGAACAGAATCTTGTTGTCACGGCACAGCTCACCGATCGCGTCGATGTCCTGAATCACGCCAATTTCGTTATTCACGTGCATGATGCTCACCAGAATGGTGTCTTCGCGGAACGCCGCTTTCAGCTTGTTAAGGTCGATCAGGCCATTCGACTCCGGGTCCATGTAAGTCACTTCGTAACCTTCACGTTCTAGCTGACGACAGGTATCCAGTACCGCTTTGTGTTCAGTTTTACAGGTAATGATGTGCTTGCCTTTCTTCTGGTAGAAGTGGGCAACGCCTTTGATCGCCAGGTTGTCTGACTCGGTAGCACCGGAAGTCCAGACGATTTCGCGAGGGTCACAGTTAACTAATGCGGCCACATGGCCACGGGCGGTTTCAACCGCTTCATCTGCACTCCAGCCAAACGCATGACTGCGCGATGCCGGGTTACCAAAATCACTTTCAATGGTCAGGTAATGCTTCATCACTTCAGCAACACGTCCGTCCACCGGGGTGGTCGCTGAATAGTCAAAATAGATGGGCAGTTTTAATTCACTCACGTCGCCTAAACCTTTAATTAAATTGTTGACTGATACTCACCAGTGCCTCAACCAGTTGAGACACCTCTTGCTGTGTATTCTGTTGACCAAAGCTAACCCTGATCGCACCTTTCGCTAGCAGGGGTTCAACACCCATCGCTAACAGCACATGACTGGGCTCTGTTTTACCACTCTGGCAGGCTGAGCCACTGGATACAGCAAAACCTTTTCTATCCAGTAGCATCAGCAGGGTTTCACCGTCTATACCCGGTACAGCAAACTGCACCGTATTAGGTAAAACTGGTACTTCTGCCGAAAAAATCTGTATTCCATCAAGCCGAACTAGCATTTCCTTAAGTGACTGCTGAAGCTGTCGACTATGTGCTGCCCGTTCCTCTTCCAAATTCCGGGCAAGTTCAGCTGCTGCACCAAAACCGACAATTGCCGCTAAATTCTCAGTTCCGCTACGCCTGAACTGCTCCTGGCCTCCACCGGATATTTGTGCCTGTAGATCAACACGGCGATCTACAATGAGTGCACCTGTACCTTGCGGACCATATAACTTATGAGATGAGAGCGACATAAGATCGAGCCCTATCTGATTAAAGTTAACTGGCAATTTACCCGCCATCTGGCATGCATCGCTGTGAAACAGGATGTCACTATTTATTTCCCTGCTCTTTTGCACTAATGCGGCAAGGTCTTGTATCGCCCCGGTTTCATTGTTCGCGGCCATAACAGAAACAAGCCTGGTCTGCTCATCGAGCGTCTGCTGCAGATTATCCACAGTCACCTTACCCTGTGTGTTGACAGGGATCATATTCAGTTGCCAGCCATTTGCCACCTGCTGCCTGGCTGGCTCCAGTAAACTGGGGTGCTCAATCTCGCTGACTGAAAAATTAGCCTTCTGTAGCCCTGCTAAGGATCCCTTAATAGCAAGATTGTTGGATTCCGTGCCGCCAGAGGTAAAAACCACCTGATTTTCATTTGCTCCGACTAGTTGTGCAACCTGGCCACGAGCCAGATCCAGAGCATTTCGCGCCAGCCTACCATAGCGATGCACACTTGACGGGTTACCATATATGCTGCTCAGATAAGGCATCATTGCCTCTAACACCTCAGGTGCCAGGGGCGTTGTCGCATTATGATCCAGATAGACAGGCATGTTTTAACCGCTTAATTTAAGTCTCAAATAATACCTGTTCCAGTGGGCGCGCCTGTTTGCCATCCTGTCGCTTAACGACATCCAGCACTTCACGGCGTGACTTCATCTCCGCCAATGTAATTCCATTAAGGAACTGATGTATCTCATCACTCAGTTCTTTCCACAGATCATGGGTTAAACACTGATAGGTATCACCACTGCAAGTACCTTCTCCCCCACAACTCGTCGCATCATAACGCTCGTCAACCGCATTAATAATTTGTGCCATGGAAATCTCAGTATCCTGTCTGGCCAGTGAATAGCCTCCACCTGGCCCTCTTGTACTGGAGACCACCTGATTTCGACGTAATCGAGAGAACAGCTGTTCCAGATATGAAAGCGAGATACCTTGACGTTCTGAAATATCAGCCAGTGATACGGGTCCGCTTTTCTCATGAAAAGCCAGATCTAGTACTGCGGTTACCGCGTAGCGGCCTTTGGTTGTTAGCCTCATAACTCACTCTCAGAAATTGAGCCGCAAGTATACTCAAACCCGAGTAAAATAGTCAAGTATTATACAGTAGGCTAAGTAATTAAAAACTAAGGCTTTTCAGAAGAGGTATCAGGGGCTTCAGAAGCAGTAGCCGTGGTATTTACCTCTAATTCTGATTCATGTGCATCAGTATGGATTTCCAGAGCACCCAGTTTAGGCAACTGAATATCATCTAGCTCAGCATCCAGGGCCTTAAGGGATTTACACATACGCTCCATTTTCTCGTCCATCACATGGATATGATCAAGCATGCAGTTAATCGCAGTAGCGACAGGGTCAGGCGCATCCTGAACCACACCATAGGCATCAAAACCCATTTTCTTGGCTGTTTTAGCTCTCTGACTCGCCTTTTCTGATTTATCGCGTTCAATAACCCGCCCTGGCACACCAACCACCGTTGCGCCGTCGGGCACATCCTTGGTCACTACTGCATTGGAGCCAATCCGACTTCCTGAACTAATAGTAATTGGGCCCAACACTTTTGCCCCAGCGCCGATAACGACATTATTCTTTACTGTTGGGTGGCGTTTACCCGATGACCAGCTTGTTCCACCCAGAGTAACACCATGATAAAGCGTAACATCATCACCTATTTCAGCGGTTTCACCAATAACTATGCCCGTTCCATGGTCTATAAAGAAACGCCGCCCAATTACTGCACCTGGATGTATTTCAATACCGGTGTACCAGCGAACGACATTGGAGAGTACACGTGCCAACCACTTCATATTACGTTTATGAAGCGCATGAGCGACACGGTGAAATATCAGGGCGTGAATACCAGGATAAGTCGTTATAATTTCGAAAAAATTACGCGCAGCCGGATCACGTCCAAAAACGCTATTGATGTCCTCTTTAAGTTCTTTGAAAAATGCGCTCACAGCTTCTCTCTTTAATCATTTCCTCGAATAATTCTAATATATTAACATGTCAGCAGGAATCTGCTTATACGATCGAGCGCCTGCTGCAATTTTTCTATTGATTGGGTATAGGCAAAACGTACATAACGCTCTGACTGAAAATCACCAAAATCCTTGCCCGGCGTTATTGCCACATGGGCGTCATTCAGTAGGCGCTG
>JBFHWF010000102.1:0-5116 GCA_041589175.1 Gammaproteobacteria bacterium | reverse complement strand
CTGCTTAATGCAATGCGTCCAGCGGCAGTGGCTGCCGGCAATGTGGAAACCAGTACACGAGTTGTCGATGTGGTTTGTGGCGCGCTGGCGCAGGCATTACCGGATAAAATTCCTGCAGCCAGTCATGGAAGTATGAATAATCTTGCCATGGGGTCAGTCGCTACTCATACGCATGCTGCCTGGGATTATTACGAAACAATCGGTGGCGGAATGGGAGCGAGTGTTCTCTATGACGGCTTGAGTGGTGTGCAGACACACATGACTAATACCCTTAACACGCCTGTTGAAGTGCTGGAGATGAATTATCCGTTACGTGTTGATGAGTATGCATTACGAGAAGACTCGGCTGGTATTGGAGAGCATCGTGGAGGCGAAGGCCTGGTGCGTAGCTATACCCTGTTAGGTGATACCCATGTAACCATGCTGACAGAGCGTCGAAAGCATTCACCCTGGGGAATACGAGCTGCCAGTGCAGCAGTGGGGGAAAACCGGGTAAATGGAAAGTTGTATCCAGCCAAGTTTTCAATGCAGCTGAAGGCGGGTGATCATCTGTGTATCAAAACACCCGGGGGTGGTGGTTTTTCTAGCAGCTAGACTGGTATTAGACGGTAGATTGTCATATGACGTTGCGAGCGTTGAATGCCGTAAAGACAGTATTGCTATTTAACAGCTTGCTGTACGGCACTCATGCTTTTAATCCAGGGCTTAACCGAACGCAGGGCCGGGCTTAATGAGTTGATAGCATTTCTTGCACTGTCACGATCACTGTAACTGCCATGTATGAGTACATAGTAGGGTTTTGCCTTGAGCCAGGTTTTGTACCATGCGGTATTCTTTCCGAGTGAATATCTGCGTGCGAACTTGAGTAATGTTTCCGGGTCACGTGCACCAATCAGTTGTAGTGTGTAGTTGCTGGCAGCTTGCTGCGTAATCCAGCCTGCATCTGCAACACCCATAATTGCTAACTGTTTCAATGCGGGATGACTGATCTCGCTGGCTTTTACTTTTGGAGCCTGAGGCGTAACGACAGGCGAGGGTGCAGGTTTCTGTATTACTGCTGGTGCAGTAGCATCTATAGTTTCAGCTTTCACAGTGGGTGCTGCAGTCGGCTCAATGCTTTCTACTGTCTCTGCAATGCTGCTGACGGCTTCAGCCGGCTGTTGTTCTTCAATGTCTAAAGCTGCTGTTTCAGCGGGTTCATCCAATGCTGTTATCTGTTCATTTTCGATCGGCTCTGGAGTCACGGGCTCTACTTCTGCTGCAGTGTCCAGTGTTGCATCTGTTGTAGTGCTGTCACCAATGCCCGTATCCTGTGCTGCTGGCGTATAAGTATCGGCTGTATCTTCAAGATACAGGGGTGATGGAGTGACGGCAGTAGCGGTTGGGGTTTGTAGTTCTGTTGTCAGCGTGTCCTTGCTGCTATAGAAAAAATAGGCCACACCAGCCATCGCCAGTAATGTAATAAACAGAAGCACGAATAATAACTTCATCCATATGCTGGGACCTGGCCTGAGTTTACGCTCGACAATTCTGTCAATAATGGGTGCAGCGTTATTCATATACCCCTGCAGAGAGGGTGCAGATTTTTTATAAAGTGCCTGTAACGTTTTTTCATCAAATAATGGTTCGCCGCTGTAGTCAGCATTACGCAATTTGAAAAAAAGGAAGTTTTCTACCTGCTTTGGTGAGTATTCAGGCATTGACTGAACATACATCTGGTCAGCCTGGATGTCGGTGATTTTTTGCAGGGTGCTGGACATGCCGCTATTGGCAAACAGTAACACTTTTAGTGTGACATCCAGCTCCTGCTTAATCTCCTGTTGATAGCGAAACAGCTCCTGTAATGTTGTGTCACTCAATACATGGCTGTTGTCCATCACCAGAACCGGTGTCTGGTCAAAGGTCTGCAGGCTTTTCAGGTTGTCATCCAGGTGGTTGGCATCACCCAGGTCTTCAAGGTGCAATGATATTTTCTGTTGAATCTGTATGAGCGTGTCGGTGGCTTCAGCCTGTACAGAGAGTATTTTTGTATTTGAAATATCCTGCTGAATAAAGTGCCTGAATAATGATGTTTTGCCGGATCCCTGTATGCCCTCAACAATTAGCAGTAGTTCACTGAACTGAATCTGGTGTATCAGGTTTTCTACAATTTTATCCAGGGCCTGATTTCGGAAAAAGGTTTTTTCAGAAAGTATCTCCGCTGCAAAGGGTTGCTTGCTCAGTCCCAGGAATTCAAGGCTGGCTTGACTGAGTTCGCCTTTTGTTAAGTTGTTTTGTTTCTTTGCCATGGCCAGTACTTTATGGGATCAGGTTTGCAAATGAAAGTTGTCGTGGATTATATATACGTTCGTATTCAACGATTGCATAGCGGTCGGTCATGCCTGCTATATAATCAGAGACGCCGCGTGCAATGCCATTATCGCCCATTCTTTCTTTTAAATTGTTGCAGTGGTTCAAAGCATCGGGAGGTAATATGCGTAAATCATTTATAAATGCTTCGAATAATGCACTGAGGACTTTCTCCGCTTTGGTCGTCATGCGTTGCACGCGATAATGTCGATACAGGTTCTTCATTAAAAAACGTTTTAGTTCCAGTGTCTGTTGTTTCATGTCTTCACTGAAACCAACAATATAATCTGCCTGGCTGCGCGCGTCATCTGGATGATTAAGTTCAAGTTGTTCTATGTGCTGGCGGCTGGTATCAATCAGGTCTACCACCATGCGGCTGATCATGCGACGAATGATTTCATGTATCAGGCAGGCATTACTGATTTTCGGGTATTTCTGCATCACGATTTCATGTTGTTCCCTGAAAAGAGTTGTTTCCAGTAGCTGGTCTATGGAAATCAGTCCATAGCGCACACCATCATCGATATCATGATTGTTGTAGGCAATCTCATCCGCAAAGTCACACGACTGTGCTTCGAGGCTAGGCTGGTGTTTCTCGATAAAACGTTTGCCCAGTTCGCCGAGTTTTTTAGCATCTTTAACAGAGCAGTGCTTGAGTATGCCTTCGCGAGATTCAAAGCTCAGGTTTAGCCCGGGGAACTCTGCATATTTTTCTTCCAGTTCATCGACAACACGCAGTGATTGCAGATTATGTTCGAAGCCGCCATATTGCTTCATGCATCGGTTGAGCGCATCCTGGCCAGCATGTCCGAAAGGTGCATGCCCAAGATCATGTGCAATAGCGATGGTTTCAGCCAGGTCTTCATGTAAATGCAGTTCGCGAGCAATAGAGCGTGCAATCTGTGATACTTCCAGTGAATGGGTCAGGCGGGTGCGAAAAAGATCGCCTTCATGGTTAACGAAAACCTGGGTTTTATATTCGAGTCGGCGGAAAGCAGCTGAATGGATAATACGATCACGATCACGCTGATACTGGGTGCGGTGAACCGGGTCAGGTTCGGGGTGAAGTCGGCCACGTGATGTGGATTCACTACATGCATAGGGTGCCAGGTTTTTTAAATCGTATCCTTTCTGCATGTATTAACCTCTGCCAGTGAACCTGTTAGTAACTCTCGTTAATGGTTTCCCTGAGCACCGCTTCGGTATAGTCAGTGGTGATGATCGCATGCCCAACTGATTTGTATAACACCAGTTTTAATACGCCATCAGAGACTTTTTTATCGATAGACATGAGCTCAAGAAATTTGTTTGCATCCATCTGTTCGGGTGCACGGACAGGTAAATTAGCACGTTCAATAATGTTAATCACACGGTCTACATCGGCGCTGCTGATCCAGCCAAGTTTCTGTGACATACGGGCCGCCATCACCATACCACTAGCCACTGCTTCACCGTGAAGCCATACACCATAGCCCATGCCGGCTTCTATGGCGTGGCCAAAGCTATGTCCCAGGTTAAGTAGTGCGCGCTGGCCACTTTCCTTTTCATCAGCGGCGACTATTTCTGCCTTGTTACGGCACGAGCGCTCGATGGCGATGGCAAGTGCATCGGCATCGCGGTCGAGCAGATGGTCCATATTGTCTTCCAGCCAGTCTAGAAACTCCGGGTCACGAATCAGGCCATATTTAATCACTTCAGCAATGCCAGAACTTAGCTGGCGATCTTCCAGTGTGTTTAAAGTATCGGTATCGGCTATTACTGCCCTGGGCTGGTAAAAGGCGCCAATCATGTTCTTGCCTAGCGGATGATTCACGGCGGTTTTACCACCAACCGAAGAGTCTACCTGTGATAGCAGGGTAGTAGGTATCTGAATCAGGTGAACACCGCGCTGATAGCTGGCCGCAGCAAAACCGGTAATGTCACCAATGACACCGCCACCCAGGGCAATCAGGGTAGTGTTACGATCAAAACGATTTTCCAGCAGGCAGTCATAAATGGTATTCAGAACATTGAGGTTCTTGTGTTCTTCGCCGTCAGGCAGAATGAGGGCTTTGTGGCGCAGGCCGGACAGTGAGGCTTCGACCTTGTCGAGATACAGGGGGGCAACGGTTTCGTTGGTTACAACCAGTGCGCTATTACCCGGAATATGCTGGGTCAGTAATTCCTCCTGGGTCAGCAGGTTGTGCCCAATACAGATAGGGTAGCTGCGCTCGCCCAGATTAACTTTTAATGAAATCATTCAGCCCTTGCCCTGAAATGCCTTAATTTTGTCTAGGATAACGTTTATTACGCTTCGAATCGACTGTTGCCCCGTATTTATAATGATATCAGCCGTTTCCCGGTATAAAGGTTCGCGTACAGCCATAATTTCCTTTAGTTTAGCCTCGGGGTCTGCTGTTTGCAGTAATGGCCTGTTCTTGTCATGGCGAACACGATCCATAAGATGTTTTATATCACTGTGCAAATAGATGACGATACCACGGCTACGTAGATGTTCACGGTTTTCTGCGGCCAGTACGGCACCGCCACCAGTGGCCAGTACAAGATTCGGTTTTTGTGTGAGCTCGTCGATAATGGCTGTTTCGCGTCGGCGAAATCCGTCCTCACCTTCCTTCTCGAAAATCAGCGGAATATCGGCACCAGTATGGGCTTCGATAGCGTGATCACTATCTTCAAAATCCATGTGCAGACGTTTGGCGATCTGTCGACCCATGGTGGTTTTGCCTGCGCCCATGGGGCCGATGAGAAAGATATTGTTCACTCGTTG
>JBFHWF010000101.1:0-5532 GCA_041589175.1 Gammaproteobacteria bacterium | reverse complement strand
CAGCCTGCGATGGATTCGGCTCAATTGAACGCCGCCCTGAAAGCAGGTTACGATGCTGTAGAGCGTGCGGCGTTATCGGCTTGTCAGGTTTTTATCGCCGGTGATATGGGCATCGCCAACACTTCCTCGGCAACGGCACTGGCCTGCAGTTTGCTAGGCTGTAAGGCAGCGGATATTGCCGGGCGAGGAACAGGGCTGGATGATGCAGGGCTTGCGCACAAAGTTGATATCATTCAGCAGGCGCTTGATTTTCATGAGCTGGATGCTGAGGATCCACAACGGGTATTACAGACATTTGGTGGTTTCGAAATTGCGGCTATGGCAGGCGCTTATATCCGTTGCTCGCAAAAAGGTATTGCTGTACTGGTCGATGGTTTTATCTCAACCGCCGCAGCGCTGGTTGCCTGGCGAATTAACCCGTCGATACGCCCCTGGCTTTTCTTTGCCCATGCCTCGGCGGAAAATGGCCATCGTAGAATGATGGAAGCCATGGATGCCCGCCCTCTGCTGGATCTTGATCTGCGTCTTGGTGAAGCCAGTGGTGCGGCCGTTGCATTACCGCTAATGCGTATGGCCTGTGCGATTCATCGTGAAATGGCAACCTTCGAACAGGCGGGAGTGAGTGAAAGCCTGTAATGTCTGATGCTATGGCAGATCGCCCTTTACAGATTGACATGCTGCGTCATGGTTTAACCGAGGCTGGCAAATGCTTTCTTGGTGCTACAGATGCGCAGTTGAGTCGTATCGGCTGGCAGCAGATGGATGCCGCGCCACTGGACAGTCAGTACGATCGAGTCATTAGCTCACCTCTCAGTCGCTGTTGTGCATTTGCCCGGAAAAAAACAGATGGCAATGCTGATTTGCTTGTTATTAATGATGATCTCAGGGAAATACATTTCGGAGACTGGGAGGGTAAAACCTCTCAACAGATCTGGAATGATGATGAAGCTGCATTAAGTCGTTTCTGGCGTGATCCACTTAAGCATCCAGCACCGGGCGGTGAGTCATTTGAAGATTTTCAGCAGCGTGTGTTGCGGGCATTTGATGCTATCACGGGTACAGCTCAGGGGCAGAAAATTCTTCTGGTTATTCATGGCGGTGTTATCAAGCTTATTCTTGCTCATTGCCTGGGTCTGAGTGTTGAGCGCATACATCAGTTGACTATCGATCATGGTGGATTGAGTCGAATTGAAATCTGGCCAGGGCAGATGCCTCGCCTGTTATTTATAAATCGTATGACTGATGACTGAATGGCACACATCACTTTCTGCGCGACAGACTACCACGCGTTGTGAAGATCGTGATTTTGTGGAGTGGCATCAAGGGCGTAAGCGTTATTCGATCTGGGCACTGGAAATCGATCAGCCGCAATGGCATGCGCAACTGGCTATGGCGCGATTGGCATTGTCTCGCTATTGTCTCGAGGGCTTGCATCGACAGCCACATATCACGCTGTTTGCATCAGGCTTCGTCGATGATGATCAGTACCAGAAAAATATACATACACAGTTAATGCAATTACGTGCTGAAAAACTGTCAGGGTTTGAGCTTGCGCTTGGTAGTATTAACAGTTTTAGTAGTGCAGCATATTATTCGATTATCAATAATGATGGAGGCTTGAATCGGTTGCGGGAGATACTCCAGTCTACTCAAACAGAAGATCGAACAGAGCCCTGGGTGCCGCACCTGACAATCGGCTTGTATAATGACGCTCACCCGGTTGAAGAAATACAGCAAATACTATCGTCTTTGCCAGATCCGGATGTTCCGATGCTGCGTGTAAAGGCATTGAGTTTGATGCAGTATTCAACAACATCCATTTTTAGTCCCTTGCAAACATGCTTTCGTGTTGCTCTGGGAAGCCCATCAACCTGACAGGAAATACCATGCAGGCTTTTTTGTGTGCCTTACAGTTTTTAACGCGTGTACCGGTGAAGCTTCGACAGCCAGTTGCAGATACAACGATGGCGGAGTCGCTAGTTTTCTATCCACTCGTGGGCTTGTTAATCGGTATCATGCTGTGGTTGCTGACACAGTTGCTGGCAATGCCTGATCAGATTATGGCCATTATTTTACTGATTGTGTGGGTTGCTGTGTCGGGTGCATTACATCTCGATGGTCTTGCAGATAGTGCGGATGCATGGATTGGTGGGCTGGATGATCGGCAGCGCACACTGGAGATTATGAAGGACTCCGCAGCGGGCCCAATAGCCGTGATTGTGCTGGTGCTGTTAATGTTGCTTAAGTTTAGCGCGCTGGTTTTTATTGTAAAAACACACTCGAGTGAGTGGTTGATACTTGCACCGGTATTAGGTCGAAGTGTGGTGCCGATTCTGTTTCTAACGACACCTTATGTGCGTGAGCAGGGGCTTGGTAGCCTGATGGCAAAACACGTTGATCGACGAAAACAGAAACTTGGCCTGCTGTTGACGGTGCTGCTATCACTTGTATTATTTCCATTTGAAATGCTGGTTTTATCAATGATTATGATGCTGGTTGTTGTGTTTCTATTAAGGCATATGATGATGCTGCGTTTGCAGGGTATGACGGGTGATACCATTGGCGCGACTATCGAACTGGTCGAGGCAGCTGTCTTGCTAACGATAGTTTTTTATATTGTCAGTTAGTGCTTATGTCGGCTGACGCATAGCATCGAGTAGTGCTGGTATATCTATATGTGTTTCTATGGCATCGGCTAGCCGGTCTATTTCCTTTTCATGCAAGAGTTGATAATCAATACTGACAGGATTTGTTAAGCCGGCCCATCGTAATAGTGCGGTGCAGGCTTCGGTATGATCAAACAGGCCATGTAAATAACAGCCCAGGATTTGATTGTCTTCCGAAATAGCGCCTCGACAACCGGTAGATTTATCTGTCAAAGGTTTATCGAGCGCGTGCCCTTCGCTTATACCACAGTGAATTTCATACGCGGTGAATGCGGCATCATCAAGTGAGAGTCGACCCGTTGTGGGTGTCAGTGTTTTATCTGTCGATAACGTACTCTGCATGTCGAGCAGACCTAGCCCGCAAGATGAGCCTGCTGAGCCTTCAACGCCTTCAGGGTCATGTATATGCTGCCCCAGTATCTGAAAGCCGCCACAGATACCGATGAGCTTTCCACCATAGCGCAGATGCTTCTGTATGTGGCTCGTCCATCCCTGTTGTTTTAGCCAGTCCAGGTCGTCGCGTACTGATTTACTGCCAGGCAGGATGATGAGGTCACAGGCGGGTATGGTGTCTGCTGGGCCGATGAAGGTTAGCTGAACCTGTGGGTGCTGTCGCAATGCGTCAAAGTCTGTGTGATTGCTAATTCTTGGTAATACCGGTACGACAATTCGTAAAATATCATTATCTGCTGCTACAGCAGTATCGCGGTGGAGTTTGATGCTGTCTTCCGCTTCAATGTGTAATCCCTGCAGGTAGGGGAGCACGCCAAGTACGGGTTTTCCAGTGCGTTGTTGTAACCATTCGAGACCTGGCTTGAGCAGGGCGAGATCACCTCGAAAGCGATTAATGATAAAGCCGCGTATCCGTTGTTGTTCGCTTTGGCTTAAAACTTCAAGGGTTCCTAGCAGGTGAGCAAATACCCCGCCGCGATCGATGTCTGCGATAAGTACAACATTGCAATCGACGGCTTCGGCGAATCCCATATTTGCAATGTCGTTGTCACGCAGGTTTATTTCGGCCGGGCTTCCCGCGCCTTCAACTACGATACAGTCAAATTCTTTATTAAGGCGATGATAGGATTCAAGCACAGCATTCATAGCCCGGGATTTATAGTTATGGAATGCTTTTGCATCCATGTTGCTGAGGGCTTTGCCCTGTATAATAACCTGAGCGTCGCAGTCACTGTTGGGTTTCAGCAATACCGGATTCATATCAGACTGAGCCGGAATGCCACAGGCCTGTGCCTGAACTGCCTGGGCGCGTCCAATTTCACCGCCGTCTATAGTCACCGCACTATTGAGTGCCATGTTTTGTGGTTTGAAGGGTGCAACTCGATAACCCTTGCGTTTGAGTACACGACACAGGCCGGTAGCGAAAATGCTTTTTCCCGCATCGGATGTGGTGCCCTGAATCATAATGGTGGCGTGCATGTTAGACTGTGCCCATAAATTGAAATCACAAATGTAAGATGATAACTCGAATGAAGCTTCTCACTGTGTTACTACTGATTTTCCTGAGTGCTATAGGCCGGATGGTATATGCCGAGATTCAGGTTGTCGATGATATTGGGCAGGTGATAAAACTCAAGCAGTCTGCCAGTAGAATCATCAGTCTTGCGCCTCATACCACCGAACTTATCTTCGATGCCGGAGCCGGAGATCGTATCATCGGTACGGTCAGTTTTAGCGATTACCCCGAGGCGGCTAAAAAAATACAACGGATTGGGAGTTACGACAAGTTTGATCTGGAAACGATAGTTTCGCTACAGCCCGATTTAATCGTTGCCTGGGAAACCGGCAATAATATGCAGCGTATTCGGCAGGTGATGACTCTGGGCGTTCCCGTGTTTGTGAACGAGCCTCGTAGCTTTGAAGATATTGCTCGAAGTATCGAAACCCTGGGCCGGCTGGTGGGTCGTGAGGCTGTTGCCGGGCAACGTGCTCAGGCATTTCGGCTTGAACTTGAGAAGCTGCGGCAACAGGTGAAAGCGGGAAGGCCCGTCCGTGTTTTTTACCAGGTATGGGATGATCCGTTATATACGGTTAATGATAAACATCTGATCAGTAAAGTGATTCGGCTATGTCAGGGTGAAAATATTTTTGCGGAACTGGATGTGCTTTCACCACAGATTAGTATGGAGTCTGTGTTAGAGCGAAACCCCGAAGTGATTGTTGCGGGCATTGGTGAAGGTCGTGAAGACTGGTTGCAAAAATGGCAGAAATGGCAGGGGCTGGATGCGGTTCAGCAGGGACATGTGCGTGGTATCAACGCGGATCTGATCGTGCGACACACACCGCGTATCCTGCAGGGTGCGAAGCAGATGTGTAATATACTGGATCAGGTCAGACGTCAGGATCAGCTGGATGGTGTTCCAGCGGAACAGATGTTAAAGCACTCAGGTGATTGAAAAACAATAACTTAGCTTAATCTGCAACGATGCCTGCTCAAAATAGTCATTGTCTGCCCCAGGGCATTGGGGTATAGTCTGCCAACTGATTTACGGGTCCTGAATATTCAGGATAATAGGGAAGCCAGTAGGCCCGAAGCTTTCGGGATGATTCTGGCGCTGCCCCCGCAACGGTAATTGAGTTAGCTAGATCCAGGCCATTCACCAACAGCCAGCCACTGCGTAAGCGGGAAGGCGATTTAGCTTTAGCCTCATAAGCCCGGAGACCTGCCCGTAATGTTTAGCACAGGTTGCGGTGGGCGACTGAGGGCAAGCCGATTCTCAATAGTCGTCCCTCCTGACCTCTCTCCGCTACCACACACTCGGGTAGCAATGATTTTTCAAAAACAAAAACTCATCCAGGGCTTTTTCTGTGCGCTGTTGACGTTCTTTATGTCATCAGGACATGCAGAGCTTGT
>JBFHWF010000100.1:0-5573 GCA_041589175.1 Gammaproteobacteria bacterium | reverse complement strand
CGCCTGGATGGTAAACCGGTGATGATTATTGGTCACCAGAAAGGCCGTGATACCAAGGAAAAAATCCGCCGTAACTTCGGCATGCCTCGTCCTGAAGGTTATCGTAAGGCCCTGCGCCTGATGAAGATGGCAGAGCGCTTCAAAATGCCTGTAATTACCTTTATCGACACACCGGGTGCCTATCCCGGGATTGGTGCTGAAGAACGTGGCCAGTCAGAAGCAATAGCTCGTAACCTTTTCGAAATGGCAGCCCTTAAAACGCCTATTATCTGCACTGTGATTGGTGAAGGCGGCTCTGGTGGTGCCCTGGCCATTGGTGTGGGTGATCGAGTGATGATGCTGAAATACAGTACCTATTCGGTGATTTCACCGGAAGGCTGTGCCTCGATTCTGTGGAAGAGTGCAGAAAAAGCCCAGGATGCGGCTGAAGCACTGGGTATCACATCAAAACGCCTGCATGAGTTAGGCCTGATCGACCAGATTATCGACGAGCCTCTGGGCAGTGCCTACCGTGATGTCGATGCTACCGCCCGCAACATTCGCCAGGCACTAAAGGATAGCCTGGAGAATATCAACCAGATGGGACTGGATAAGCTGCTCGACACCCGTTACCAGCGCCTTATGGGCTATGGCCAGTTCAGCGAGTAAGCAGGCTCTTAACCCGCACGAATTCGCGCAACAGCTTCAGCACCTGGCTGAGCAATATCACATCAAAACCTGGTGTCTGGCCTACAGTGGTGGGGTGGATTCCCAGGTTTTGTTGCATCTGCTCTACCTGAGTGGTGTGGAGGTCTATGCGGTGTATATCGATCATGGCCTGCAGGCTGCCTCCAGCGACTGGGCAAAACACTGTGAACAGCAGTGCCAGCAGTTTGATATTCCTTTTCAGTGCATAGCCGTAAACGCACAACCGCAGAAGGGCGAGAGCCCGGAAGCCGCAGCTCGAAGTGCGCGCTATTCTGCGCTCAAAAAAATTATCGAAGAGAATACCTGCCTGTTAACTGCGCAGCATCTGGATGACCAGGCAGAAACCGTAATGCTGCAGTTACTGCGAGGCGCAGGTGCAGCGGGTCTTGCTGCAATGCCGTCTATCAATCGCTTTTCCAGTGGCTGGCATAGCCGACCCTTGCTGCAGATCTCACAGGATGCGATTGTGGCTTATGCACAACAGAATCAGTTGAGCTGGGTTGAGGACCCGAGTAACCAGCATCAGCAGTATGATAGAAATTACCTGAGGCACAGTGTCATACCAGTGCTTGCAGATCGCTGGCCAGCGGTGAATAGAACACTGGCACAGTTTGCAGATCAACAGGTAGAAAATATGCAGTTGCTCGATGAACTGGCAAAAAGTGATATGGCGCCAGCACTGGCGGAAGATCAAAGCCTGAGTATAAGTGTGCTACAACAATATGATGATGCACGTTTAAGAAATCTCCTGCGTTACTGGTTAAAGTCTTGCGAGGCACCCATGCCTTCACGTGCGGTGTTAATGCAAATCGTAAAACAGTTGATGACAACATCCCATGATACGCATTCACTGGTGAGCTGGTCAGATTTTGAAGTCAGGCATTTTCGTGACCATCTCTATTGCCTGAAAAAAAATGTGCATGATGCAAAACAGCGGCTCTCGTTTTCAGCAACTGGTGAAGTTCAACTGCCATCGATAAAGTGTGTATTGCGAATGGAAAAAAAGCTGTCATCTGAACAGTCTCCTTATGTACTCGACAGTGCCATCCTTAACAGTTCATTAACTGTGCGATTCAGGCAGGGCGGAGAAAAAATTCTTCCGGCGGGGCGTAAAGGAAGACGAGATCTGAAGTCGCTGTTTCAGGAAGAAGGTGTACCCGCCTGGGAACGTGAAAGAGTTCCATTACTTTATGCAGATAACGAGCTGGTCGCGGTGGTGGGTTACTGTATTGCAGATGAATTTGCGATTAAGGGCGAAGGTGTGTTGCCGGTGCTGGAAGCCATTAAACAATCATAGTGGACTTGCTCAAATTATTCGTTCTGGAATACCAGCTGACTTTTCTAGCTAAAGTTGTGGATCGAGTCGTACTGCGTCCAGCTGAACTCCCAGTGTGCCTCTAGGAACCATCAGGCTCACCCGTTCACCATCCCGTAAGATGTCAACATTTGTATAACTACCTATGTCTCCCTGTCGGGTCAGTTTACGTATATCGGGCCAGTTAAGTATTTTTTTTCCATCATAGCTGAGGATAATGTCATCGCTTTTAAAACCAGCAGATTCTGCAGGTGAACCACTCATAATCGAGCTGACTTTTACCCGGTTACTCTGGCCGCTGCTGTACAGGTAGTTATCATAAAGCTCATCACCAAGCTCTGTCCTCAGGCTCATACGGTTTCTGTTTAGCTCTCGTAGCTCATTCTGGTAAATGCGTCGGTTTTCACCGGTACTCCGGCTGATTAGGTTTTGTAACTCCAGACGGCGAAATTCCTGCTGGCTCATGCGGCGTAAAATATCCTCCGCAATATCCGGGTTAACACCGGCTTCGACCAGTTTGCCCTGATCAGGCTGAACCGGTTTGAAAATACCTGCAACCTGTGTCGATTCAGTGGATGTGATATTGCTAGCCGGCAGGGAAGATTTAATTTCATCCAGCTGATTTTCAAGCTGGATTATGTGTCGCTTAAGTGCCCTGATTTCATCATTAGTAGCGCTGCTGCTTTGGGGATTGTTATTAGCTGCAGTTTCAGGCGAGTGAATTGCAAAAGGGCTGTTTATATGAGTTGTTACAGGTTCCGGAGCGCTCTTTTCGGCGTGTTCATTCTCGAAGAGAAACTGACTGCCAAGTCCTCCGGTGAACCCGGCGGTAAGGCTTAAGAGAATTATGTGCAATGAGCTTTTCATTCGTTGCCTTGCATTTACCTGGTTTAATCATCTGGGAAGTCGAAATAGTATTCTACGAAAAAAGCGCGTCCATGCACATCTTATCCAGTTATTGCTGTGCCAGTTCGGCTTCGGTTTTCATGCCGAATTTCTTCATCAGTAAGCGTGGAGGGCAAAAGCCGGTAAATGAACTTTGCAGGCAGTTAAAGCCAATAAACAGTGTTACCCAGGTCCATGCGGGGTGATGAAATAGTGCGAGTACAGAGGTTAACATAACCATAATGCCACCAAAGGCAAAAAGAGCGCGTTCAACAGACATATTCAATCTCCAGTCTATTTAAATTAAAACGATGCAATCTCTATCGATAGTGTTTCGATAGAGCATACCAGATGACTCACAAATTGCTTTCTTGAAGCGCCGTACCCATGAATGTCTGAGTACGGCTGCAGGTATTATTTAGTGACGTGTTTTATCGCGGTTAGCCCACATCTCGCGTGCCTGTGTAAGGGCCTGCTCGGGTGTGTCCGCTTTATTTAACAGGCGAAGAGCGATCGCTGTAGTACCGGTGATGGCAGCCTCAGCATATTCGTCTTCTTCTTCACCACGCCAGACAGGAATCAGGCGATTCTCATCCAGGCTGGCTTCTTTCATATGGCGCTTTTCAAACATCGCAGGCCATTCTTCATCCCAGGTTTTGCCATCGACTGCATAGGAGACCATACATCTGGTATCCGGATTACGCTCGACTTCACCGGCTTCACCCTTGAATACCACAATGTCTTCTTCACCCATGATTTTGGCCGCATCCTGATGCACCGACTGGTAGCCGGGATGGAATATTGCCTGGATAGAGTGGGGTGCATGTAATGGATTGATCATACGGCCGACGGTGTGCAGTGGTGAGCGTAGACCCAGGTAAGGCCTTAATTCGATAATATCCTTAAGGCGCTTGCTGATCGTCTGGATAGGCATATAACAGAAGTTATTTTTCTCAATCTGCTGTTTCGCGTGATCCAGTGTGTCACTCGAATCGATGCCCAGAGGCTTAAGCACTTCAGAGGTATACATACGACCCGGGGTATGCCCTTCAGCGCCATGCATACAAACACGTATACCATTATCTGCCAGCAGTAGTGCGCTCAGTACATACCAGGGAGAATGACGGCGTTTACCGGCATAAGATGACCAGTCCAGGTCGGCGTATACGGTGTCATCCTGTTTCAGGTAGTCACGAATTGCACGTACAAAGCCTGCAACCTCTTCCGGTGTTTCTTCCTTGACGCGTAATAGCATCAGGAAAGCACCCAGCTGCTCGGCGGTTACCTTATCTTCAAGGACCATGGTCATGGCTTCGTAGGCTTCATCGACAGTAAAGCTGCGTGAGCCGTTTTTACCTTTACCCAGAATACGGATAAAGGGGGCAAATGGATGTTCTTCTTGCATACGAGTTCCGCTTAATCGTTGGTTGTGCGCTATTGTAGTTGCGTATCAGAAATTTAAAACCCAGTAAGACTGAGCCTATTTAACTGGGTTGTATATGGGGGTCAGACCATATTAATCAAGAGGATGATAAACCCTATAACGGCAACCAGTGGGATGATATAGCCCATCCAGTCATTCATGGTGCCTTTGGGGGAGTTTTTCACTGCTTCCCGCATGCGTGGGAAAAGAAACACGATCATCGCAAGTAAAAACAGTGCGCTAGTAATCTTCATCCAGTCCATATATCGCTCCGAATACTGAATATAAATATGCCTTAAACAACACGCCCCGGATAACCGGGGCGTGAAGTATACCTTATAACGTTGACTGCTTAGTCATCGCTACCAAATGCGCCCAGCAGGTGTAGTAGTGCCTGGAACAGGTTAAGGATAGACAGGAACAGGCTGGCTGCTGCCATAATATAATTGGTTTCACCGTTGTGAATGATTGAAGAAGTTTCATACAGGATAAAACCACTCATCAGCATGACAATCGCAGCGTTTACAACCAGGAACATAACCGGCATCTGCAGGAAGATATTCAGCAATGCTGCACCTAGTACGACCAGCATACCCACCATCAGGAAACCACCCATGAAGCTGAAATCCTTACGGGTTGTCAGGGCATAGCCAGACAGGCCAAGGAAAATCACACCTGTGCCACCCAGGGCCGTAGTAACAATGCTAGGGTTAACAGCCAGGTAGTGGTTTAGTACAGGGCCAAGACCCAGACCAAACAGACCGGTAATGGCAAACAGGACAGGGATGCCTGCAGAGGAATTAGCTGTGCGGGGGAGTACAAACCACATCATGCCCATCGCTGCAATGCTGGAAATCAGGGCAACACCATGACCCAGGTTCATTGCTACAGATAAAGCAGCCAGGATTCCACTGACTATCAAGGTCATTGATAACAGCAAGTAAGTATTTTTTAATACCTTATTTGTCGCAAGAATCGCTTCCTGTGAGCGGCTAATAGAGATATTTGTATCGTTCATTTACGTACCATTCCGTAATTTAGTTGATTTGATATAGATTAACACTGAGTTTAGGACAAGGTAAAGCCCATATTAGTTCCTTCATATAAACTTTAAATAATCAGCCAAGGGGCTGGTTTTACACAAAATTTTAATGTATTCTACCGGCCCTCAACGCAACGCGCTGAATCTGGAGAGATGACTGAGCGGTTGAAAGTACCGGTCTTGAAAACCGGCGTAGGTTTATCCCTACCCAGGGTTCGAAT
>JBFHWF010000099.1:0-5648 GCA_041589175.1 Gammaproteobacteria bacterium | reverse complement strand
GGCCTGGTGACTACTGGCCCAGCCTGATAATTGTTTGTAAAGCTCTTCATCCGTCTCGCAGTTTCTCAATTCGTTACAGAATTGAGTATTGCTGAACATACCGGCGAGTGCGGCTAGAATTTGCAGATGTTCATCGGTACAGTTTTCCGGGACGAGTAATCCAAATAGAAGGTCAGCATCCTGTCTGTCCGGGCTGTCGAAATCTACTGCCTGGTCGAGTTTGATAAAGCAGCCAAGTGTGACTGGCATGTTGTCATCGGATGGTTCAAGTCGGCCATGTGGTATGGCTACACCATGACCTAGTCCTGTTGAGCCAAGACGTTCTCGTTCTATTAACCGGTTAAAAATATCTGTTGGATCAATACCAGCCGCACCTGAGCTCAATAAATGGCCCAGTGACTCTAGTGCGCGTTTTTTGCTGCCAATGCCGCTCAGGCACTTAACTCGCTCAGGTGTGATTAGCTGGTTGATTTCCATTATTACTTATTCAACATCAACGGGTGGTTGAGCTTCCTTCTGATGATGGTCGGTAATTTTTTCCTTGTGTTTCTTGACCTGTCTATCCAGTTTGTCAATAAGGCTATCGATAGCAGCATACATGTTATCTTCGGTGCTTTCTGCGAAGATATTGTTTCCACGCATATTGATAGTGGCTTCTGCTTTATGACGAACGTTTTCTACCGTAAGAATCACATGAGTGTTGGTCACCTTGTCGAAATGACGCTCTATACGTTCCATTTTTTCATCAACGTAGTTACGTAGTGAATCTGTGATATCTATGTGGTGTCCGGTTAGATTGAGTTGCATAAGGACTCCTTAGTGCTTTGCCTTTAAGCCAGGCGTTTACGTTCATTTGATGGTGGTATCATCATGGCTTCACGGTATTTCGCCACGGTTCTACGCGCCACGTTAATTCCCTGATCAACCAGTAAGCTGGCAATTTTATTGTCGCTCATGGGTTTTCTGGGTTCTTCACTTTCAATCAGCTTTTTAATCATGGCTCGTATGGCCGTAGCTGAACATTCCCCGCCATCGGATGTGCCGACATGACTGGAAAAGAAGTATTTAAATTCATACACGCCGCGAGGTGTATGCATATATTTCTGTGTTGTTACCCTGGAGATGGTGGACTCGTGTAACTCAAGTTCTTCTGCAATTTCACGTAGTACCAGGGGTTTCATTCCCTCATCACCGTAGTCCAGGAACGTTCGCTGGTGCTCCACAATAGAGGTTGCAACGCGCATCAGGGTTTCGTTACGACTCTGCAGGCTCTTCAGGAACCAGCGTGCTTCCTGCATATTGTTTTTTAAAAAAGTATTGTCGTCACTTTGCTTTCCACGCTGTATGTAGGAGGCATACGTAGGGTTTATACGTAACTTGGGGGCAACATCTGAGTTTAAACTGACCATCCAGCGTCCATCCTTTTTGGCGACGAAGACATCAGGCACAACATATTGAGTTGAGCTTTTGCTGATGATGCTACCGGGCTTGGGATTGAGTGTCTGAATAAATCGAATGATTGCTGCAAGTTCATCATCATTAACCCTATTATAACGCTTTAGCTTGGCATAATCATGGTTACCAAGCAGGTCGAGGTGATTTTTTACGATCTCACGGGCTTTTTTGATGGAAGGGAAACCTTCTTCGGTGAAGGGTTCCATTTGCAGTAGTAGACATTCCTTCAGGTCTCGACAGGCGACACCAAGTGGGTCGAAGTGCTGGATCAGGCGTAGCACCGCCTCAACTTCGTCAAGTTCGATTTCGAACTCATCAACCAGCCCGGTATGAATGTCTTCAACGGATTCTTTCAGGTAGCCGTCTTCATCAATGCCATCAATGATGGCGAGGGCTATGGCACGGTCTGCTTCGCTAAGATTTGTGACTAGCAGCTGATCCATCAGGTGTTCTATTAGAGCACCCTCGTCACTGCTCTGGTTTTCCAGAAACTCTCTTGCTTTGTCGTCGTCACCCGAAGGCGCGCTGCTGGTGGTTATGCTTGGCTCGTATATATCATCCCACTGTGAATCTACAGGCAGTTCATCGGGCATGTCCTGGGCGTTATTCAGGTCAATATCCTGTGAGGAGGTATCCACACTGATTTCGAGGCCATCCTGGTTCTCTCGTTCGTTACCATTGAGCTGCTGTTCATCGGATCTCTGCTGGCTGTTTTCGAGAGGATCAGAAGAGTTGTTTTCTTCCTCGACTTCTAGCATGGGGTTTGAATCCAGTGCTTCCTGGATTTCAGCCTGTAACTCAAGTGTTGAGAGTTGCAGCAGACGGATTGCCTGTTGCAGCTGGGGGGTCATGGTTAATGACTGGCCGATGCGTAACTGTAGGGACTGCTTCATTCTATATGGTTGAAATTCTTCTGAGTTACAGTTTTGCTTCGTAATTGAAGCGGGTAAGCACATGTTGTGCCATATTGCATATCATATCAAGAACTATACCAATATTTATAGACTAAAATTTTGACCTAGATAAACATCTTTCACTTTTTGGTCATCCAGGACGACCTGTGGGCTACCTTCGGCGATAACCTGTCCCGAACTTAGAATATAGGCTCGTTCACAGATTCCAAGGGTTTCGCGGACATTATGGTCGGTGATGAGCACACCGATGTTCCTGTCAGTTAACTGTTTGATAATGCGCTGGATTTCCAGTACAGATATGGGGTCTACACCAGCAAAAGGTTCATCCAGTAGTATGAAACTCGGCTCGGCAGCCAGTGCCCGGGCGATTTCAACACGACGACGTTCACCACCGGACAGGCTAATACCGGTATTGTCACGAATATGATCAATCTGAAGCTCGTCCAGTAAAAACTGAAGGCGTTGCTCGCGCTGCTTTCGATCGAACTCAGGACGGGTTTGCAGGATAGCCATGATATTTTCAGTGACCGTCAGCTTGCGGAATACGGAGGCCTCCTGAGGCAGGTAGCCAACACCTAATCGGGCTCGTTCATGCATAGGAAGCTGCGTAATATCCTGCTGGTTCAGGTAAATATGGCCCTTGTCTACTGGAATAAGCCCAACCATCATATAGAAACTGGTCGTTTTACCGGCGCCGTTAGGGCCAAGCAGGCCAACGACTTCACCACTTTGTACATGGATAGAAACGTCATTGACCACGGTGCGGGTACGAAACCGCTTGATCATATGTTCTGCGCGTAAAATATTCATTTATTGGGCTGTTTTATTATTATCTGGTTGTATGGTTATCTGTACTCGCGGTGGTTGTGTGGTTTCCACCTGGTTATCGTGCCCGGCCTTGATGATATCTTCCCGTGTATCATAAATAATATGTGCACTACTAAAGCGGTTTTTATTCTTTACCAGCAGGGCGTCTTCCCTGAGTTCCAGCAGGCCACTATCTGCCCTGTATTCCATATTACGGCTTTCGGCACTGACTTCTTCACCGAGATCATTTTTCTGGCTGAAGGTAGCAGGGGTGCCTTCGAGGGTAATCAGGTGCAGGTTGCCATCTCTGTTTTTGATAGTGATGGTGTCGCCCTTCAGGGTAATACTGCCCTTGGTTATTTTTACGTTACCGGTATAGATGCTGTAATCTTTTTTCTCGTGCATCTCCACCCGATCAGCTTCAATATGCGCGGGTGCATCCCTGTCTGCCTTCATTGCATGAGTGCCGGAAGAAAACAGCAGAGTAAAAATGGCGAGTTTAAGGAGTGGCTTCATAAATACCTTTCACCTGGGATGTCAGCAAGAGTGTTCCCTGTCTATTATCGTAGATCAGTCCTTTCGAGGTCAGGTTTAATTCTTCAGTTATAACCCGAGCAGTGTGTTCTGTTTCAGCAATACGAGACTGAGTATTAATCTTAAGATAGTCAGTTTCAATGGTTAGTTCATTTTGTTGCAGGCTGGAGCCGCGGACGATACTAACCTTTTCATAAAGATGCAGCAGATTGTCCTGTTGCAGAAATGTGGCTCGTGCAGCTCGTAAGGTAAATGTGCGCCCTGAATCCTCAAATACCAGCAAAGGATTTTCAAGTTCGGCACTGTCATCGTCAGCATAGTGCAACATTTTACTCGCCTGCAGCGTGTAGTTGGTTGCACCATTTTCATCGATGCTGGTAATGCTGAAGTTTTCCATGAAATAGTCAGGGAAGTGCTCATCGGTCTGGCTTATTTGAGGCAGTTTCTGTTTGATATCCTCCTGAAACCACAGCGCAATCACGGCGGCGAGGATAAGCAGGGCGAGTAAAAAGTAGGTGCGCATAAAATAGTCAGCTAGTCGCTAAGCGGGCATGTGCCATCGATGGTATTAGTTGTCACTTGCAATATAGGCTTCCAGCATACTCTCCAGCTTGCCCTGGGCTTCAAGTATCAGTTCACAGACGTCACGACCGGCGCCGCAGCCACCATTGTGCTCGGTGATCCAGTGTGCATGTTTCTTTACAAAGGGATGTCCGTCCTGAACGCAGATGGCCAGGCCGACACGAGTCATCACCGGCAGATCGACTACGTCATCACCTACATAAGCAATTTCTTCGTGACTCAGGCCAGTTTCTGCCACCAGTTCTTCGTAGGCAGGCAGTTTCTGGCGTTTTCCCTGGTAGATGCGGGTGATGCCCAGGTCCCTGGCTCTGTGGGAAACCACATTAGAAGTTCGTCCGGTAAGAATGGCAACGTCGACACCGCCATCCTGCAGCATGCGCAGGCCGTGGCCATCTTTTGAATTGAAGGCCTTGTATTCCTGTCCGTCATCACCAATAAACAGTGCGCCGGTGGTAAGGACGCCATCGATATCAAAAATCACCAGTTTAATTTTTGCTGCTTTTTCCAGAATGTCTTGCATATGTCTGTCCTGTTACTGTTCATGGCGCAGCTGCGCTTAGTGTCTAATTTTACCTGTAATGGTCTCTAAACGACGCCGGCTTTCAACAGGTCGTGCATATTCAGGGCGCCTATGAGGGTGTTGTCAGCGTCTACCACCAGCATCGCATTAATTTTATTCTGTTGCATAAGCGTCAGTGCCTCGGCTGCGAGTAAGTGCGGCTGGATGGTCTTGCAGTCTGGTGTCATTACTTCGGATACTCTGGCCGTGTGGACATCGACATTCTTGTCCAGCGTACGGCGCAGGTCTCCATCGGTGTAGATACCCAGCACTTTCTGCTGATCGTCGACAATCGCCGTCATTCCCAGGCCCTTGTTGGTCATCTCAAGCAGTGCATCACGCAGACTGGCTGAGGCACTGACGTGGGGTATTTGGTCATCGCTATGCATAATATCCCTGACATGCAGCAACAGACGACGCCCGAGGCTACCACCCGGGTGCGAAAGTGCGAAGTCTTCTTCGGTAAAACCACGGGCATCGAGTAGTGCCACGGCAAGGGCATCACCCAGTACCAGAGCCACCGTTGTACTTGCTGTTGGGGCAAGGCCAAGCGGGCAGGCTTCCTTTTCCACTCCGGCATTCAGGTTAACAGTCGCTTCACTGGCCAGGGTTGATTCAGTCTTTCCGGTGATACTGATGAGGGGTACGGAGAGGCGTTTGATAATAGGTAGTATGGTGAGGATTTCACCGGTTTCACCAGAGTTGGAAAGTGCTATCACTACATCTTTGGCGGTAATCATGCCAAGGTCGCCGTGGCTGGCTTCCCCCGGGTGTACAAAAAATGCCGGTGTGCCCGT
>JBFHWF010000098.1:0-5929 GCA_041589175.1 Gammaproteobacteria bacterium | reverse complement strand
GCTTCGAGCACTGCTGAACTCGACACGACAGACTGCGAAACACTACTAACATTTTCTACAGCCTGTACTGCGGTATCGGTTTTGACAACCTGATCTGTAGTCACGGCTGACTCATGCCCTGCTGCTACCCCATCTTCTGATCGATACTCAGCACCAGCCTCATCCATTTGACTTAGCTTACTGACACTACTGGCATCACCTGTTGCTTCTGCTTCCATGTCCTCACGCTCAATCGACGCATTATCCTGAACCAGATCAGCCACGCCTTTCTGCTCGGCATCCATACTGTCTTCTCCATCTTCATACTGGTCAATGATAATCACAATATCATCACCAGACTGATCGATTTCTACTCTGCCAGCCTCGAATATCTGAGGCGGTGTTTCTTGAACCTCATTAACATGTTCAGAATAATCCGCGATTGATGCGCTCTGCACAGGCAGGCTGCGTGATGCTACACGCGTATCATTCACACCCGAGAAAATTTCGACATAAAGATAAATGACTGCTGACAATAACACGCATACAACAAGCATCACTAGCAAGACACCAGATCGGCGATCTGTTTTTTTCCTGCTCTCATCCTGCGACACCGGGTGTAATACTGGTTTTGCATTTGATTTCTGACTAGCAGCGGTGGCTGCGCTAGCAGTAGCAGTAGCAGCATCATTATTCACTGCCCGTTGATTATGCGTCCGTAATGCTGATGTTTTAATTTCACTGGATTGCACTGACCGACTGTGTGTTTTCGAACTAACGCTATCTCGTGACTTTGCATGAGCCGGCATCGGAAATCTGTCTGCACTGGATAATACTGACGCCCCACCTGTATCCTTGATCTTGCTACCAGCAGGCTGCGAACGAGTCGGTTTTTTAAAAGACGTATCACCGGAACCTGGTACCTCTCGATCTTTGCCTGCTTTCACTGAATGTTTAAACGAATCGCTGACTGATGCCGTTTGCGGAGGTAATGTTGTTTTCTCCGCTATCTGTTGTACCTCATTCGATGCAACTGTTTTATGAGCATCGCTAGCTGGCTGCAATCGAGCAGCATAATTATCTGCTGATTCTGGTAATTGCACTTTCGAACGCTTATCTGATTCAGTTTTTTTCAGCTGTTCGATATGCCGCCTGAGATAACCATGGCTCTTAAATTTATCAAGCGCATCAAACTCTGCATACAATCGTATACCCGACTCCTCAATCAGGGTACGACGGAATACTTCACGCGGCACATGTGGTGGCACCTGACTCCATCCCTGCTGCGGCATACTCACCACATCTTCTATCTCATCAACCCAGAACCCTGCCAGTTGATGATCGACATCCGCGATGATAACTCGACCCTGCGAGTTACGATCTGCCTCATCAACGCCAAAGCGAATCCTCAGATCGACAACTCTGACCATACCGTGGATCGACTTGAAAACACCCGGCTCAGAAGCATTTGCACCCGGTGGCACATTAAAATGTGGCGGCACGATAACCGCCCTCACATTCATCGTAGGTGAGCAGACAAGTACCGGCCCGACTTTATAAAACAGCAAGGCATCTGATTGCTGAAAATCCTGTTGATTCACCACTATTCCAGATATTTTTTCTGCCAGTTTTTATACAGCTGCCAGGTATATTCTGTAAACTCTTCCTTGCTCTGAAAATTCGATGGATCAATTGCATCGAAGACATAGTAATTCGCCGTGCTATTTTCAGTATTCAGAAAGTGATACATCTTATCGATCAGGGTATGTGGATTACGCCACTCAAAATCATCCTGTGCTTCATAATGCAGAAACACGGGTAGAATTGGCACCCCCGTCTTCATTGCCACATCAAAGGCACCATAGCGGAATGATTCAAAAATTCGCTTGCCTTTACAACCACCCTCGGGGTAAAGCGCTATATTCTTACCCTTAATAATTTCTTCCTGTATCAACCTGGCGGCCTGATTCCGTGATTCACGTGACTCTCGCCTCACATACAGATTCCCTGCCGCAGTCGATATGCGACCCACAATCCACCAGTCACTCACCTCTATTTTTGCGAGAGAATAAACCTCAAATAATGCAGGTATACCAACATCCTCAAATGCTGACGGGTGATTGGCAATCAGAATATACTGCCTCGGCACCGGCTTAAGGTTCTTCTGATGCAACTTCAGGTCTACATCCAGCGCCCTGACAAACGCCTTACACCAGACCCGAAAAAGTCGAAAATACCAGTATCCCAGATAGCGCTCTGGTAACCACGACAGCCCATATAACAGGCATGTCAGTACCGTCAGATCCAGCCATAAGGCCGTCATTTTTATCACTCGCGCGAGGTAATAAAACATGTTTTCACCCGGTTTTAAGAGATTGGCAGCCCTTTAATGGCCTTCATGTTGAGTATAGAACATCGACCCGTCTGCTTTTTGTTGACCCACCGCGCAGCTATTGTTACTTTTCGGCGAAACATAACTACTGATGCCACCATGCCTATAAGAACCGCAAGAATAATAAGCCTCTTTGTTTTTCTACTCATCACGGGTTGCGCCACCCTGGATGGTCCAGCTGCCGAAAATGACCCCCTGGAGAGCTATAACCGGGCGATGTTTGAGTTTAATGACACGGTGGATCGCTATGTATTAAAACCTGTCGCAACAGGCTATGACACAGTAACCCCAGACCCGATACAAAAAGGTGTCAGCAACTTTTTCAGCAACCTGGACGATATCACCGTTATTTTTAATGACCTGCTTCAACTCAAGTTGTTACAGTTTCTGTCAGATACCGGGCGATTGCTGATCAATTCAACCCTTGGACTTGGCGGGCTTATCGACTGGGCTTCAGATATGGGGCTCGAAAAACATGACGAAGACTTTGGCCAGACACTCGGATACTGGGGCGTACCTGCCGGCCCATACTTCGTAATGCCTTTCCTCGGGCCATCCACTCTTCGTGATACACCTGCAGATTACGTCGACATCCGATATTTCGATCCTGTGTGGCAACAGCTGCACGAAGGCTATCCCGTCGTCGCTCGCGATGAATCCGCCGCCTGGGGCTTAACAGCTCTGCGCATCATAGACCTGCGCGCATCCCTGTTGAAAGCAGAAAAGATACTGGATGAGGCCGCCCTGGACCGCTATAGCTTTATCCGTGAAGCCTACCTGCAACGACGCCTCAATCAGGTTTACGATGGCATGCCACCAGAGCCCGAACCCGTTTTTAGCGAAGACGAGTTATTCGATAAATAGATTATTAAATGACTGGCCCGGCTAACCAGATGATTCAGGCCGGGGCATATTATCTTCGAGAAACTTCTGATAGTTTTCTGCACTGATAATCTGTGTGCCATCGCAGTTAAACTGCATACGCACCAGGTCCTGAACTATACATACCGTAATATTTCTCAGATAGAAGTCTGGCAGGTCTCGCATCACCTTAATAGATGACATGATATTGTGGACCTCTTCCTTCTTCATCGGCTGCCAGGTTGCATGCCGACGGGTGAAGATATTTTTCCAGTAATTAGGAATTTTATCGAACAGGCTGGTCTGGGCAATGGAAGCATAGATGTCGCGCATCGCCTGAACTTTATCTTCGTAACTGATCTTCGGAAAGTGACGATCAATATACTGTATATCAGCCAGCTTTTCGGCCGCATGAATTTCCTGGCGCAGGGGATCAAAAATCGAGTGGGTACGTATTTCACCACTATTGAAGCCAATAAACAGACGATAGGTACTACGATTAATCAGCAGCTCTTCCAGGTTCTGCACCAGTGGCTGCATAACTTTATCCACCGGGCTTTCGTAACGCTTACGCAGCAATGAAGTTTCCCTGAGTGAGGGGTCACCCTTGATACCGATCTGCACACTATTCTTATCAAGCCCCGTGGCACTGACAATGCTTTCCCTTAGCACCAGCTCTTCCATCTCCAGCTCTGAATCTTCGCCACTTTCCTTATTTACATCTTCAATCAATCGTACGCCCTCAGACCTCAACACAGGGCTCTGCCCCGCCAGATTTAACAGGCGCAAACTATATCACAGGCGAGCGTGTAAAATGTATGAACTAGGACAAGGCCGGACGATATTCCCTGGAAAAACTATTGATAAGCTCCACCCAGCGGCGGTAATCTGTGGCGAAGGCATCGACCAGCTCCACCCCAATCTGGAAGCTGGGACATTCCCCGCCCAGCTCATAACACCAGCACACCTCACCCCGCAGGTAATATTTTTCATCCAGCCCTTCAAAACTGGCCCAGAGGTCTACCAGGCTATGGATTGGGACTTCCTGCTCAAGCTCTATACGCATACCATTAACTGAAGCATCACAGTTATGGCACAACAGAGTCCTACTGGATATATCCTGTGGCTCACTGGCGGTTAGTATCTGCACAAAGAGCCTGTCGTGGCGCACGTAGCGCAGGCTCTGACGTCTGTTTTCTCTACCTTCCATGAACTGATTTTAGACCAGTATTCAGCTATCATAGGCTTTCTCCTGTAACCAGTTGAATATTATGCAAAACCCTCATCAGCAACAGAAGTCAATGGGCACCTTTATGATCGCCCTGATGTGGATCGGCATATTTATCTTTCTGGGCCTGTTCTTCTCCGAAGTACTCGAACAACAACAGAACCCCAACTCATCGGTACAGACACTCACACTACCGGGCGAGGTAAAAGAGCTGGTACTACAGCGTAATCGTCAGGGCCACTATGTGGCAAATGGCCATATCAATAACCGGCCGGTGGTATTCATGCTGGATACCGGTGCAACGGATGTCTCTATTCCTCTGGAAATTGCCCAGCACCTCAATCTGCAGGCAGGGCCTTCGGCGATCTACCAGACAGCTAACGGACCGGTTCGTGTTCAACTAACGCGCCTTCAGTCGATTGCACTGGGCGATATTCACCTTAATGATATTCGTGCAACCATCAATCCGGGGTATAAAAGCCCGCAAATTCTCTTAGGCATGAGCTTCCTCAAGCACCTCGAATTCACACAGCGCGGTGACACACTCACCCTGCGCCAGTATCCGGAACAATAACCATGAAATTCTGCTCTTCCTGTGGCGCTGAAGTCACTCACAAGATTCCTCAGGGCGATAACCGTAAACGCTTTGTCTGTACCGAGTGCGACACAGTGCATTATCAGAACCCACGCATCATTGCTGGCTGCATTGCTGAATACGACAATCAGATACTACTCTGCAAACGAGCCATCGAGCCCCGCTATGGGCTCTGGACCTTACCCGCGGGTTTCATGGAAAATGGCGAAACCACCATGCAGGCGGCAGCGCGAGAATCCCACGAAGAAGCGCTGGCCGAGCTAAGCGATATGTATCTCTACTGCACTTACAGCATCCCACATATTTCTCAGGTCTATATGATGTATCGGGCCACCCTGGTTGATGGCCACTCTCGGCCTGGCGAAGAGAGCCTGGAAACACGTCTGTTCCAGGAAAACGAGATTCCCTGGGAATCACTGGCATTTCCCGTTGTTCGGGAAAGCCTGAAGCTGTATTTCAATGATCGCAAACAGGGTCAATTTCCAGTACGCAATGGCGCAATCTATCGCCAACAGGATCAGATTATTATCGAAAACTACGAGGATGAATAAGTCACCACGCTGTTATAGCCTTAGACAACTGTCTCCTTTCGCCGGCACTGTTCAGGTTATCAGCAATAGCTATTGCCGTGCCCTGAGTGTTGACGGAAACAACTGGCAGATCCAGGCCAGCTGCGAAACCCACCAGCAGGAGTGGAATATCTCGCCTCAGGAGTATATCCCCCGGCGTTATGTTCTGTATGGCAACTGGAGTCACGACAAGGGTTTCTCCAGCCTGCCACTGGATCCGATGCTGGATGTTCCCAGCCTTGAACATGTTGAATCCAGCCTGATACAGCATATGAACGCACTACATAGCAGGACACCTTTCGATG
>JBFHWF010000097.1:0-6051 GCA_041589175.1 Gammaproteobacteria bacterium | reverse complement strand
TTGTTGCTGCTGACAAAGAAGTAACTCGCTATAAAGGCGAAAAGCCAGAATTCTAATTCCCCCTTAGATAAGAGCTAGCCCACAAAACCACAAGTTCCCACCGCAAAAAAAGCCACTGGATCCCAGCTAAAAGCATGCTGGGATGACGGCACATGATGATGCACCAGACATGAAGGATAGATTAATGGGATCGAGATTAGTGGGGGCAGAGTAAAAAACCATAGTGAACAGGTGATACGTGGATGTATACGTGTGAATAGAGTTGCGCTACCCACCAGGGTTACAAGTGTAAATTCAAAGAGTTTCAGAAAAATCCTGAAATTTATTGATATTTAGCTTATATACTAGGATGAAAAAAACAGAAAACCTCCCCACCCGGCTATGCGCTTTAATTTGAATAATCTCCGGAACTATTTCCTCAATAACGTGGTTGCACTGGTTGTCCTCAGTGTCACCATTCTCACCACTCTGGTGGTGTATATCATCATCACTAACAGTCGTCATTTCTCGAACATGAATGCGTTGATGTCGGAGATCGAGTTATTCAGTGAAAAAATGCATCTTAACAGTGATCTGATGGAGCTGGCACGAGCACGTAGCCGGGTTACTCTGCAGTTAATCGATACCGAGGATATTTTCGGCAAAGATGAGCTTAACCTCGAACTTGAGACGATGGCCGGGAAGTTCGTGAATGCCCGGCAGCAACTGTTGAACATGTCTCTGGTTGATAAAGAACGCCAGATATATGAAAGCATGCGGGACGTGGTCGCGGAGATTCTGCCGGCACAGCGTCGTGCAGTTGAATTATCCATGATGGGTGAAGGTGAGGCGTCGCTGCAGGCTCGGCAGATCGTGTACGACAAGGTGTTGCCGGGTCAGAACCGAATGATTGATACCCTGGGTAACCTGATTGAGTTTGAGCGTACGCAGATAAACAGGTTGACCGTAGATGCGCACAGTCTGGTTCAGTATATGCAGACGAATAATAATGTCGTAATCAGTGTTGCGCTCGCAATATTTATCATAATTTCTTTTTTCATTATTTTGCGTATTCGTTATGTACAGCAGGAGCTATTACGATCGCATGAAGATCTTGAGAGGCGGGTCGAGGAAAGAACCGTGGAGGCCGTGCATGCAAAGGAAGATGCGGAGCTGGCGAACAGGGCTAAATCGGAATTTCTGGCCAATATGAGTCATGAAATTCGTACGCCGATGAACGCCATTATTAACCTTAGCTACCTGGCCCTGAAAAAAGATATGGACGACGGGGCGCGGGACTATATCGTTAAGTTAAAAATCGCAGGAGAAAACCTGCTGGGTATCATTAATGATATCCTCGACTTTTCCAAGATAGAAGCTGGAAAGCTAGAGCTCGAGTTTATCGATTTTGACATTGAGAGCCTGGTTAGTGATACGGTGAATATTTTTCAGCACACAGCAGAGGAAAAGTCGATTCGCTTATCTTGTGATTTGCAGGGGCTTAGGTATAAGCAACTGCTCGGTGATCCATTGAGGTTAAGGCAGGTGCTAAATAATCTGGTGGGGAATGCAATAAAATTTACCGAAGAAGGTGAAGTTGTTTTAAGCGTTACTCAAAAAATACGTGATAAAAAATGTGAATGTATAATTACTGTCACTGATACCGGAATTGGGCTCGACGCGAATCAACAGGAAGCGATGTTCAAGCCATTTCAACAGGCGGATTATTCCATCACGCGTAAATTCGGGGGCACTGGTCTTGGGCTGACAATTACCCGGCAGCTGGTGGAAATGATGGGTGGTGATATCGCAATAAAAAGCCAGAAAGGCGTTGGTAGTGTTTTCAGTTTTTGTGTTCCCTTCGAGCTGTCCGAAGTAGATGGCAGTCTTGATGTGCAGCAGTCAGCCGTTGAGCTGGATGTGTCGAAACTGGAAAATCGCCGTGTATTGCTGGTAGAAGATAACATGGTGAACCGGTTAATTGCGGAACAGATACTTAAGGAAATAAAACTCCAGGTGGTGTCTGTTGAGAATGGAGAGGAGGCGCTGGATATATTGCAGCACGAATCTTTTGATGCCGTATTAATGGATATACAGATGCCGGTAATGGATGGCTACATGGCTACTCGTAAAATTCGTGAAGATGAAAAGCTATCAGCGTTGCCGGTGATTGCCATGACGGCGAATGCAACGACAGATGATATCACGAAAAGCCGGGAGGCGGGGATGGATGCTCACCTGTCAAAGCCGATTGATATTGAGAAATTATACCGAGTCTTACTGGAGTGGATTCAAGTTTAACGCGGTAGTCTACTTGAGAAATTTCTTCCGGTACTCATCATATAAAGCCAGTGCCTGATCTTTGTCAGCCTGTTTCAATTGACTAAATGCAAACTGCGCATTCTTGCGTGCGCTTTCAATATTCTGATCACTCGCCAGTTTGAACCATACATAAGCCAGTACTCGATCAGGTTTTACACCCTCGCCGGTAAAATATAAACGCCCCAGGTTGGCCTGTGCGTCAGCTGCTCCTTTGCGTGCGGCATGGTCGTACCAGCGAAACGCTTCGGGCATATTTTTTGGAATACCCAGGCCGTGTTCGTGGATGTAGCCGAGATTGTAGGCGGCGGATACATTGCCCTTGTCTGCGGCTCGGTAGTACCAGCGCATGGCAAGTTCTTCGTCTTTATCAATGCCTTTGCCATGTGCATAGAACTGTGCCAGGTAGTAGCTGGCGGTGGCGTGACCATTGATTGCCGCTCGGCGTATCCAGCGTTCAGCTGTTTTAAAGTCAGCGTCTATGCCTTCACCCCGTGTGTAGAGACGGCCGAGCCTGAATTGTGCATCGGCATCTTCCTGTTCTGCGGCTGCAGTTAGCCACTGTATACCGAGCTCGAGATTCTGTTCAGTGCCACGACCTTCGCTATACATGATGCCCAGGTTGTACTGAATTTCACGGTCGCCACTCTCAGCCAGTGGCGTCCAGTGATGCAGGGCAAGTTCGTAGTGTCCTTGTTTGAAAGCATCGAGCCCGTCGCTACGGGCGTCGGCATGTGTGCTTGCCGTGTGAAGCAGAAACAGGCATAACAGAGTGTAAGTGAGGCGTCGTTTCATAACTGTGTTGGTGGCAATGTTGCTAGTGCGTGTTGCGTGACCTGCTGCAAGAACGCCTGTTGTTGTGCTGAATTTATCAGGCCCTGTTCATCGGTTATCGGCAAGTCTGGAAAATGTTTGAGTATGCAGTCAGTAAATAGACCTGCACCGGTGTCTATTTGTTCACCCTTCGGGTTGAAGTGAGGTGTGTCATTTACACCACAGCTGGGTGAGCGGCTTTTGAATATATAGCCATGAATGTCCGTGAGCTCGGCAGGTTTGTTGTGGCAGAACTGGTGCATGGCCTGGCTAACGTCAAGCCCAGGGTCGTCGCGTCCACGCAGGTAACGGGAGGGGCCATCCACAACGATCTGAACCGGTGGGCGGGGCACGCTCATGCCAATTTCCACTTCGGGACATACGGCGAAAAGTTCGAAGTGTTGTTGTAAAAAGTTAAGCCACGGGCTGCAATCCAGCAGCTCGCCATCGTAGCGTACCTTTTCGTTTAGCAGGCAGCGACTGATGGCGATACGTGGCTTGTCGGTTGCCATGTTACTTTGTGGCGCCCATCTTGATTGCCCGGTCGCGGGTTTTATTCGCCTCCACAGAGAGCAGGCCGGCATCCCAGTTGGGCATGGTTTCAGGCCAGCCGAAGCTGTGCTGGACGACGAGTTCGGCCAGTGCATTGATATGAGTATCAGTTGCGTTAAGGCAGGGGATATAGTCGAAATCGGTGCCGCCGCGGCTGAGGAAGATCTCACGGTTTTCCATATTGATTTCTTCCAGGGTTTCCAGGCAGTCAGCAGAAAAGCCGGGGCAGACGACGTCGATACTCTTCACACCAGAGTGTGCGAGTTGTTTCAGAGTGATGTCTGTATAGGGCTGAAGCCATTCTTCGCGGCCCACGCGAGACTGGAAGGTCACCTTGTATTTGCTTTCCTTGAGCAGCAGTTTTTCTGCGACCAGTCGTGCGGTTTTCTGGCAGTGACAGAAGTAGGGATCGCCGTTGTCGACATAGCGTTTGGGTACACCGTGGAAGGAGAAGATCAGCATTTCTGGCTTGCGCTCCCGCTGATTCCAGTGATTAAGGATGCTTTTTGCCAGTGCGTCAATATACCCCGGGCTGTCATGGTAGCTGTTGATAAAACGCATGTCGGGTAACCAGCGCCAGCTCTGTAACTCCGATGTGACTGCATCAAATACCGATGCGGTCGTGGTGGCAGAATACTGGGGATACATGGGAAGTACCAGGATGCGCCTGGCACCACCGGCGCGTAATCCACGCAGCGCGTCCTTAATGGATGGGTTTCCATAACGCATGGCGACATCGACCAGCACGTTGCCGCGTATCTTGTCTTTCAGGGTCTGTTCGAGTTTTTGAGCCTGTTGTCGTGAAATTGTAATCAGCGGTGAGCCTTCATCTGTCCAGATCTTTTTATACATGGCAGCTGTTTTGCGGGGCCGAAAGCGCAGAATGACACCATGTAAAATCGCCCACCATAAGGGGCGAGGTGCTTCGATAACTCTTGGATCCCATAGAAACTCGCCAAGGTAGCGTCGAACAGCGCTCTCGCTGGGGGAGTCGGGAGACCCGAGGTTAACAAGTAGAACGCCAAGGCGCTCCTTGCTGCCATGGGTGTAATTGGTTTGATTGAGATAGCCTGTCATAGAAAAAACGAGTCGCCCTGCAAATTTGTTGTCATTAAGGTCGGTTTTTACGGCTCTGGGCATTCATGCCTTGCCATTCAGGCTGTATAATAACCGGCTAATTTTTACCCTGAGGACTCATACCTGTTAGCATGTAGTCCGATTAATTTTCAGGATAATCCCTGAAGATTAGTATGAATATGGCCTGAATGCATGCCGGTAGAATGCCTCAACGTTCCACCGCGTCCTGTGTTTCAGGCATCATAAGCGATTTATGTTTGATCATAAACGTTAAAAATTGCGGTTTTTTTATGAACGCTGCCAGTCGGTTTGCTGGCAGTCTGCATCCGGTAGGAGTTAAAGCATGCCAATACGTGTGGCAGTACCGAATGAAATTGCACCGGGCGAGCGTCGTATCGCGCTGGACCCGGTCGTAGCTAAAAAATTGAAGGAGCTGGGTGTCGACGTCTGCATGCAGAAGGGTGCAGCGGCATCTGCGCTGTTCGCGGATGAGCAGTTCGAAGGTGTGACCCTGATCGATTCGGCAGAAGAGCTGTATAAAGATGCCGACCTGGTCTTCAAGGTGCAGCCGCCCACCCTGGACGAGCTGAACATGATGAAGGATGGTGTCACCATCGCCAGCTTCATGGCGCCTCACCTGAATAAAGATCTCACCAAAGCTATGTGTGACAAAAAAGTCACCAGCCTGGCAATGGAGCTGGTGCCCCGTATTACCCGTGCCCAGTCGATGGATGCGCTGTCTTCCCAGGCCGCTATTTCTGGTTATAAGGGTGTGCTGATGGGTGCTGATCGTGCGGCAGTCTTCTTCCCCATGTTAACCACGGCGGCGGGTACCATTCGCCCGGCGAAGGTGCTGATTATCGGTGCCGGTGTGGCGGGCCTACAGGCGATTGCGACGGCCAAGCGTTTAGGTGCGGTTGTCGAAGCCTACGATGTCCGTGCGGCAACGAAAGAACAGTGTGAATCCCTGGGTGCCAAGTTTGTCGATACCGGCGTAAGCGCCGATGGCGAAGGCGGTTATGCCCGTGAGTTAACCGACGAAGAGAAGCAACAGCAGCAGGAAGTGCTGGATAAGCACATCTGCATGTCGGATGTGATCGTAACAACAGCGGCGATTCCGGGTCGCCCGTCGCCGAAAATCATCAGCGCCGATGTGGTGGCGAAGATGAAAGTCGGTGCGGTGATCGTTGACCTGGCATCCGAAGGCGGCGGTAACTGCGAGCTGACGAAGCCCGGTGAAACCGTCGACTTTGAAGGTCGCGTGACCATTCATGGTCCACTGAATGTGCCCAGCCAGGTGCCGGTACATGC
>JBFHWF010000096.1:0-6173 GCA_041589175.1 Gammaproteobacteria bacterium | reverse complement strand
TATGCATTCGAAGTAAAGGATAGCAGCGACTGGATGAGCAAGTACTTTTTCACCGGCGGAATGATGCCATGCGATGACCTGCCCCTGTATTTCCAGCAACACCTGGAGATAAAGCAGGACTGGAGCTGGGATGGCCGACATTACGAGAAAACCTCGAATGCATGGCTGGCAAATATGGACAGGCAGAAATCCACCATTATGCCTCTTATCGAATCAACTTACGGGCATGAACAGGCGCAAACCTGGTGGATGCGCTGGCGCATTTTTTTCATGGCCTGCGCCGAGTTATTTGCCTACAACAACGGGCAGGAATGGCATGTTAAACACTATCGTTTCGGCAAGCGCTAAAACAGGCAAGCCCATAATGAGCCATCGAAGCCGCATCCTGTTGAATATTGTCGGCTTCCAGCTGGGATGGTTTGCCTGTGTTCTGTCAGCCGCCAACGGCTACCCACTCGCAGGCAGCCTCTTCGCGTTACTAGTTGTTGCGCTTACAATTGTCACTTCGCAAAATAAACGCACCACAATTGAAACGATCATTACCGTATCGGTGATTGGCATACTCTGGGACGGCATACTCACTACCCGTGGCGTGCTGGTTTTCGACATCGGCATGCTATCCAGCTACCTGCCCCCCTACTGGATCATGGCCATGTGGTTACTGTTTAGTACCACGCTGAACCTGTCGCTTCGCTGGTTATATGAGCACCCTATTATTGCCATGATTCTGGGATTCATCATGGGACCACTCGCATACCAGGGGGGTGCTGCGCTAGGCGCAGTGAATATTCCCAATGACTTCAGTGCTAACCTGGTACTTGCCTTTGGCTGGGCTGTGATACTGCCTGCCAGCATTATGCTTGCAAGGCTGTTTGAAAAACAGGCGAAGCTGGAGACAAGGTCATGAGCGAATTAGCCTCTGCCCTCTACCCCATGCTGCTTGCTGCTGGTATCACCTGGATAGTAAGCCTGTTCAAGAACGATGTGAGCATCGTCGATTCCCTGTGGTCAATTTTCTTTATTATCGCCGCGATCCATTATGCAACCGCAGCCGATAATCTCAGTACGAGAGCCTGGATAATCCTGCTACTGGTAAGCCTGTGGGGAATACGCCTTGCCGCACACATAAGCTGGCGTCACTGGGGCCATGAAGAAGATCATCGCTACCAGCAAATACGTAACAACAACCAACCAAACTTTGCCCTGAAAAGCCTGTATATAATCTTCTGTTTTCAGGCACTGGTCGCATGGATCATCTCCATACCTCTCTTCTACGCGATCAATGCCAGCGCATCACTGGGCCTGCTCGATCTGCTTGGTATAAGCCTGTGGATTACTGGCATGCTATTCGAATCGGTTGCCGACTACCAGTTACTTAAATTCAAAAAGAATCCCGATAACAGGGGGAAGATTCTTACCTCGGGATTGTGGGCATACTCACGTCATCCCAATTACTTTGGTGAATGCCTGATATGGTGGGGCTTTTTCTGCTTCGCCATCACCTCGGGCAACCTGCTGGTGATAATCTCACCATTGTTAATGACCTTCCTGTTGTTGAAGTTTTCCGGTGTTCATCTGCTGGAAAAGACCATGAAGTCTCGCCCTGGTTACGAAGCCTATATGCAACGAACCAACGCATTTATCCCCGGATTCAAGAGAGGATTCAAGAGAGGATCCACAACATGAAATTAGCAAGCACTCTCTCACTGACTATTTTATCTTTCGCACTGGCTCTCACAGCAAAGGCCAGTATAGCTGAAGACCAGCAATGGAAGTTCCGCGTCTACCTCAACGACACATCGATTGGTACGCACACATTTAACCTTGCACATCGAGGAGACAGCCAGCAAATCGATATACATGCAGATTTTGATGTCAGGTTCCTGTTTCTTAGTGTTTACCAGTACACACACAACAATCGGGAAACCTGGAAAGACGGTTGCCTTACCCGCCTTGCATCAGTCACCAACGATAACGGGGATCAATACGCTGTAAATATTAAACGAGAAAATGATAAATACCGTATCGAAACCAACAGCCAGCAAACATTAATCACTCACTGCCTGCGCAGTTTTTCCTACTGGTCACCCGGACACTTAAATACTTCACAACTCGTGAATGCGCAAAACGGTGAAATTAAACAGATACGTTTTTCATTCAGGGGAACAGGTGATTACAGAAATTACCCTTCGGCAAAACAGTATCACATAGCTGGTGATGATATCGATATCAGTCTCTGGTACAGCAGCGACAACGACTGGATAGCGCTGTATTCGCAACTCGATAATGGCGACCTTCTTCGTTACGAAAGAATGGAGAATAACTAGTGCGAATTTTATTCACTTTTTTCATCATCCTGTTAGCGAGTGCCTGCAGCCACCGCCCTGCCACGCCAATACCCATGGCAGAAAACGTCGAGCTGGATCGTTTTATGGGTCGTTGGTACGTGGTAGCTAACATTCCCACGTTTATTGAAAAGGGCGCACATAATGCCATAGAAACCTATCGCATGAATAAAGATGGCAGCATCGATACTGAGTTCAGATTCAACCAGGATAGCTTCGACGGTGATCTCGAAGTCTACAACCCAACCGGCTTTGTTAGCGAAACCAGCAACAGCTTATGGGGTATGCAATTCATATGGCCAATAAAAGCGGAATACATTATCGCTTACCTCGATGATGACTACCAGAATACCATTATCGCCCGCAACGCCCGCGACTATGTCTGGATAATGTCTCGATCACCCGACCCCGGGCAGGAAACAATCGACAAGCTAATAAACTTCAGTGTTGAGATGGGCTATCCACGCGACCAGATAAAACGTGTCCCCCACGAAGGAGTCAAACCATGAAAATCGCTATCATTGGTAGTGGCATCGCAGGTAATACACTCGCTTATCACTTACACAGGGAACACGAAATCACCCTGTTTGAAGCCAATGATTATGTCGGTGGCCATACCAATACCCACGACATTCATTATGATGGCAGGGATTATGCCATTGATACCGGCTTCATCGTTTTCAATGAGAAGACTTACCCAAACTTTATCCAGATGCTAAACGAGCTGAACGTTCCCTTCCATAAGACGAACATGAGTTTCAGCGTGAAATGCGAACTCAGCGGCCTCGAATATAATGGAAATAATCTCAATTCCCTGTTTGCCCAGCGCCGCAATCTTTTCAAGCCTTCATTTCACCGCATGATCCGTGACATACTCAGGTTTAACCGCGAAGCCCCAGCTTACACGCAACAGCTTGCGGCGACGACACAGGTATCATTATCGCTGGGTGACTACCTGCAAAAACATAACTATAGCCAGGAATTTATCGAGCACTATATCATTCCCATGGGATCGGCCATCTGGTCTTCCAGCCATCAGCAGATGATGACTTTCCCAGCCGAGTTTTTTATTCGTTTCTTTCTCAACCATGGCTTACTCAGTGTAAACGATCGGCCTGACTGGTTCGTCATCAAGGGTGGTTCCAGACAGTATCTCGAAAAACTCACGCAAGGCTTCCATGATCGTATACGCCTTAACTGCCCGGTAAAGAAAGTCATTCGCCATCAGGACCACGTTGAAGTATTCACCGATTCGATCGGCCGCGAGCGATTTGATTACGTATTCTTTGCCTGCCATAGCGACCAGGCACTGAAGATGATTGAAGCACCGACATCGACAGAAACCGAAATACTTGGCGCCTTTCCCTACCAGTCTAACGAGGTCATATTACATACCGACAGCTCGTTACTACCGAAGCGCAAGCTTGCCTGGGCGGCATGGAACTATCACCGTACGGGTAATCTGGTTAACCCGGTTGCTGTGACCTATGACATGAATATCCTGCAGGGCATCGACAGCGAACACACCTTCTGCGTCACCCTGAATAACACGCAGGCAATCGATGAATCGAAAATCATCAAACGACTCAATTATGATCATCCATTATTTACCCAGGGTGGAATAGATGCCCAGAGCCAACAGGGCAAAATCAACGGCATAAACAGATGTTTCTATGCCGGTGCCTACTGGCGCAATGGGTTCCATGAAGACGGCGTAGTCAGCGCATTGAATGCGATCGAACATTTCAGGGAGGTGAACTGTGCACAGCAAGATCTACGTCGGGCAAGTTAGCCATTGCCGACACCTGCCCCATCGACACCAGTTCGACTACCCCATGTTCATGCTGTTACTGGACCTGGATGAACTGGATACCGTGTTCGAAAATTACTGGCTATGGTCGAGCAAACGCTTCAACCTTGCCTGGTTTAACCGGAAGCATCATCTTGGTGATTCGAATATGCCCTTGAAAGAATCTGTCAGGCAGCTGGTTGCAGATAAAACCGGTTTTACGCTCAATGGCCCGGTTCGCCTGTTAACTCATCTGAGCTATTTCGGCTATGGCTTCAACCCGGTGAGTTTTTATTATTGCTACGATCATAACGACAAAGACCTGGTCGCAATCGTCGCCGAAGTTAATAATACGCCCTGGGGTGAACAGCACTGTTACGTCTTTACGCAGGAGCAGAACACCGGCAACGCGAATACCCAACGCTACTGTAATTCCAAGCAGTTCCATGTTTCACCCTTCAACCCGATGAACCAGGACTATCGCTGGATCATCTCAGCCCCTGCTGAAACGCTTAAGCTATCGATAGAAAACTGGCAGGATAATCAGCGTATTTTTGATGCCAGTCTTAATTTTTCCAGACAGGAAATATCATCGCGCACACTGGCGAGTGCATTACTTCGCTTCCCTGCCATAACACTCAAAGTGAGTTTCAGTATTTACTACCAGGCACTGAAGCTCTTACTTAAGCGTACCCCGATTTATGATCATCCAGGTAGCCTGGATACGTCCGTCAAACAAGAATGAGTACAGAGACATGAAACCCAGTATTATTCCTGCCACTGACAACCAGCCACGTAGTCGTCCTCGTCTGATCGACCAGTTCGCGAAATACATCGTCCTGAAAAAACTCGGCGAAATTCGCAAGGGATTAATACAGATAGTCGATGGCGATGAAATACATGAATTTGGGTCGTACGACGCTTACCCACTCTACGCGATAATTACGGTACGCAACCCTACATTTTATAGTTCTGTTGCATTTGCAGGATCGGTCGGCTCCGGTGAGGCCTACTTTCTCGAAGACTGGGATTGTGACAATCTCACCCGGCTAGTTCGCATATTTCTGATTAACTACGAAGTTCTGGATAATCTGGATAAGGGCGTTAGTAAGTTTCAGGGCATGATCAACAAGGCTCTCCACTGGCTCAACCGTAATACTCGCAAAGGTAGCCGGCGCAATATCGCTGCACATTATGACCTTGGAAATGAGTTGTTCGAACTGATGCTGGATAAAAGCATGATGTATTCGTCTGCCATCTATCCTGCACAGGATTCTACGCTCGAACAGGCCGCAGAGTTTAAACTGGATCAGATATGTAAAAAGCTCGATCTTAAACCCGGGGATCACCTGCTGGAAATTGGCACAGGCTGGGGTGGCATGGCCATTTACGCGGCACGTCATTATCATTGCCAGGTTACTACCACGACTATTTCGAGAGAACAGCATAAGTATGCCCAGCAAAAAGTCATTGACGCTGGCCTGCAAGACAAGGTCACCGTATTACTGAAAGACTACCGTGACCTTGAAGGACAGTATAATAAACTGGTTTCTATCGAAATGATCGAAGCCGTTGGACTGGATAATCTCGGTCACTATTTCAGGCGCTGTTCCGAGTTACTCACCCAAGACGGGCTAATGTGTATACAGGCAATCACGATTGCTGATCAACGATATGAACAGGCACGTAACGAAGTCGATTTTATACAGAAATATATTTTTCCCGGTGGCAGCCTGCCATCCGTGACAGCCATGTCTGATGCCATAATGCGTAATACCAATATGCGCATAACCAACCTGGAAGATATTGGCCCTCACTACGCTCGTACCTTACGCGACTGGCGCGAGCGTTTTTTCCAGAAAGAAACAAAGGTTCGCGCACTGGGTTACAACGATGCATTCATTCGCTTATGGGAGTACTACCTGTGTTATTGTGAAGGCGGGTTCGAGGAGCGCGCGATCGGTACCGTACAGTTATTGATCAGTAAACCCTCTAACCGAAGAGAAAGCTGGATCAACAATACAAACTAGTATCTCTTT
>JBFHWF010000095.1:0-6559 GCA_041589175.1 Gammaproteobacteria bacterium | reverse complement strand
GTCGTGTGCTACAGGCCTGGATGATTGAAGATGGACAGCGTTATGCAACGCCCGTGTCTCGTGCCGGTGAAATTGGTAGTATGGAACAGCGCACGCCAGTGATGAAGTCGACTCCGGGGCGTATCAGGGTCCCAGCAGGTCGTTTTGCTATCCATGATACTAACAGCTTTATACATCGCCTGGATTTTGGACTGGCAGGAACCGTGCATTCGACGATATTCGATAAATTATCCAATGATGTGCCTTTCCGTAAAGTGCAGTCAGAGATTATCGGTTCGTCAGATATGGGGGTATTTCTGAAAACCATGGATTTTATATCACGCTCTGGTGATGCCATCATGAACGAGAATTACATCAGTGTTTACAATAATTTTAATATGGGCGACACACCGCATCATGTGATACTGGAGCTAAAGTCATTCGGTTGGGGTGAAAAATAGCGCTCACGGGAGGCGAGCAAATTCTCATATTCCCGGTAAAAGCATTGTATAATATCGCGCTGCACCGCTGGTGCGTCTGTCCCTAACTGAAAATATCGTTGTTACCCTATGTTGAAGATCTATAACAGTTACACTAACCAGAAAGAAGAATTCAAGCCCATTGAGCCCGGTAAGGTACGTATGTATGTCTGTGGCATGACAGTGTATGACCTGTGTCATCTGGGGCATGCGAGGGTACTGGTGGTGTTCGATATGGTCACGCGCTACCTGCGCAGCCAGGGTTATGAAGTCACCTATGTGCGTAACGTGACAGATGTTGATGACAAGATTATCAAGCGAGCCAATGAGAATGGCGAGTCGATTCAGGACCTCACTGAACGCTTTATCACCGCCATGCATGAAGATGCAGAGGCGCTGGGTGTATTACCACCCGATGAAGAGCCACGTGCCACCACTTCTATGGACGACATTATTAGCATGATCCAGACCCTGCAGGATAAGGGGTATGCCTATGCGGCAGATAATGGTGACGTCTATTACGACGTAAGCAAGTTTGAAACCTATGGTCAGCTTTCCGGTAAGAAGACCGACGAGTTGCGAGCAGGCGAGCGTATTGCTGTTGATGAGCATAAGGATGATCCACTGGATTTTGTTTTATGGAAGGCTGCCAAGCCAGATGAGCCCTACTGGGACTCTCCCTGGGGGCGTGGTCGTCCCGGCTGGCACATCGAATGCTCAGCTATGTCGACCTGTTGTCTGGGTAACACGTTTGATATTCATGGTGGCGGTCAGGACTTGCAGTTTCCTCATCATGAAAATGAAATTGCGCAGTCTGAGGCAGCGACGGGTGAAAAGTTTGTAAACCTGTGGATGCATAATGGCTTTGTGCGTATTGATGATGAGAAGATGTCAAAGTCACTGGGTAATTTCTTTACGGTTCGCGAGATACTCGAGCGTTATCGCCCGGAAGATGTGCGCTATTTTATTCTGGCTAGTCACTATCGAAGCCCGCTGAATTACTCCGACACATTACTGGATAATGCCGGTGCTGCATTAACACGCCTGTATACATCACTGCGTGATATCACGCCTGGCAAGGTGGATGATAACTGTGCCGGCTATATCCAACGGTTCGAAACTGCAATGAACGAAGACTTCAATACGGCAGAAGCTCTGGCCGTACTGTTTGATCTTGCAAACCAGTTGAACAAGATCAAGTCTGACGATGTAGACAAAGCATCTGCACTGGCGGCCTGCCTCAAGCAGCTGGGTGGTGTACTCGGGTTGCTACAGGAAGATCCGGATAGCTATCTGAAATCCGGTGGTGCTGCGGGTGGCTTGAGTGATGAGGAAATCGAGTCACTCATTCAGCAGCGCGCACAGGCCAAGCAGGATAAAAACTGGGGCGAAGCAGATCGTATTCGTGATCTGTTAAAAGATGATGGTGTTGAGCTTGAAGACAAGGGCGGAGAAACCAGCTGGCGTCGTAGTTAGGTTGTACACGAGTGTTTACGCATTATATGGAAAGCGAATCGTAAAGCGGGTGCCATGCCCTTCTTTACTCTCGACCTGAATGCTGCCTTTGAGGGTGCCGTTCACCAGGTTATACACGATACTTAAACCGAGTCCGCTTCCACCCGTGCCACGTCGTGTGGTGAAAAACGGTGTGTAGATTTTTTTCAGGTTTTCATCACTAATACCCTTGCCGTCATCCTGGTAGGTGATAACGATGTCACCGTCTTGCTGTTTAGCGCTAATGTGAATTGTTCCCTTGCTATCTTCCTCGTACGCATGTTTGACAGAGTTGAGTATGAGGTTGCTGATAATCTGGTAGAGTGCGCCGGGGTGCGTGTCACACTGGATTTTGTCTTCACACTGATAATCCAGCTCGACCTTTGAATGCTTCAGGCTTGGGCCAATACTCAGTAGTACCTCATCGAGATATTCGCAGAGGTCAATATGGCGATGCTCATCAACGGATTGATCAACCGCCACCTGTTTGAAGCTCCGAATCAGGTTGGATGCACGGTTCAGGTTGGTGTTGAGGATGTTACAGGCTTTTTGCGCCTGCTCGATAAAACTTTCCAGTTCGGTTTTCTTGAGCTGGTTGCTCTCAAATTTTTTCACGAATGTAATCAGTTCCTCGTGCATATTGCTGGATGCGGTCAGGCTAATGCCGAGAGGGGTGTTGATCTCATGCGCAATACCGGCAACCAGACCGCCCAGAGAGGCCAGCTTTTCCGATTCTACCAGCTGTTGCTGGGCATTACGTAAATCATCGAGAGATTCAGCCAGTTCTTTATTTAGCTGATGCATATCACTCATGTCTCGAATGCTGACGAGAATCTCCTTGAAACTGCCATCATCATTGGTGATGGCCTGCACATTCTTCAGAATATGAACATTCGAGCCATCCTTACGTTTGAAAATAGTTTCCTGGTTATTACAGAAACCTTTCTCGCTAACTTCAGACATGCAGGTGTCGAGTATGTTGAGATCTCCCAGGTAGTCGGTGATGGGTGTGTCAATAAGCTCACCCTCATCGAAGCCCAGTAGCCGGTAGAAGGCGGGATTGGCATAGCGAATTTTAAGATCCATATCGATCGTGAACATGCCATCGGGAGAATGATCGAGTATCTGTTGCAGGTAATTGTGTTGCTGTTCTGGTGTTTTGAGCATGTCTGGCTGGTTATGTTAATTATTCTGCGTCTGGATATTTTTTACGAACATCCAGCATGGCATCAAGGTTGCTGATAACCCAGTCAATAATTGCAGGGTCAAACTGCTGGCCGCGCTGTTCTTTTAGCAGGTCAACGATTTTCTCGATTGGCCAGGCATCCTTGTAACAGCGTTTGCTGCCCAGGGCATCGAATACATCTGCAACTGCAGCGATGCGCGCATAGAGATGAATTTCTTCACCTTTAATGCCCCTGGGGTATCCATTGCCGTTCCAGTGTTCATGGTGCTGGCCCGCAATGATCGATGCGGCTTTAAGAATTTCACGCTTTGATGCACCCAGTAGTTCACAGCCAATCTGTGCATGGGTTTTCATGATTTCCCAGTCTTCCGCATCCAGTTTTCCAGGCTTATGCAGAATGCTGTCTGGAATGCCGATCTTACCGAAGTCATGCAGCGGAGAAGCGATTTCGATAATTTCGGACTCGTGTTCTGAGAGGCCTGAACCAAGGGCAATCAGGCGACAGTATTCGGCCACGCGACGAACATGCTGACCGGTTTCGCGAGATCGTGTTTCGATCGACTCGCCCAGCATATACAGCATGTCACGCTGTGTGCCTTCAATTTCATTGCGCAGAATCAGGTTTTCATAGGCGATGGAAACATTGTGCAGAAACAGCTCTATCATTCGTAGATCTTTCTGATTTAGCGGATGGTGGCTGTTCACATATACGATATCCTCGCGTCCCGGGTGGGGGGCGAAATAGCCGACGAACTCAGTTTCCCTGAGGATCGATTTCTTCTCATCGTGAGCCTCTTTTACCAGCTGTATCATATGTTCATCTAGCGACTTATCAGGCGCCTGCCCAATCAGGCTTTCAAAGCGGCCGGTACCGGCAATCACGCGTGCCTGGTCTTTTTCCCTGTCATGTTCAAAGGCAACGCATTCACAGCCAATATAGAATGCATCATCGCCAAGGTAGAGTAGGGCGACCAGTTGCTGGAGTACGCCCTGTATAAACTCATCCAGGCGATGGCGAGTAAAAATTTCACCGGTTGCCTGTATGACATGCTCCAGTCCGCGGCGATTATTATCCAGGGCTATCAGATCGCGATAAGACCTCAGGCTGGTATAAATGGTGCTGTAGAGTTTCTGTGAGGTGAGCTCGGTCTTCTCCTTATAGTCATTAATATCGTACTCACGAATGACTTTACGTTCAGGAGCCTGACCCGGTTGGCCAGTACGCAGGATAAGGCGAATGAAGTGGTTTTTGAGGTCTTCGCGTATTTCCCTGACAAGATCAAGGCCCGCGTGCTCGCTCTCCATCACGACATCGACCAGAGCAATTGCAATATTATTCTGCTGTGACAGGATTTCACGTGCTTCACTGGCAGAGTAGGCGCTAAGAAATTCGAGCCCACCTCCAGCGTATTCGAAATTCGCCAGGCTCATACGAGTAACCTCGTGAATATCCGGCTCATCGTCAATGATAAGAACTTTCCAGTTATGAGCCGGTGTGGACGGGGTGTCGTGCTCATCTTCTGGCGCAAATATCAGGTCGCTTTCATCTGAAGCGTTGGTATCTTGAGTCATAGGTAACGCAGGTTCTATGTAGGCTATGGGTTATATTATTAAGCCCTGTCCTGCTCAATTCCTGCTACAGCAAGCTGGCCTAATGCCTGTTTGTAATCATTTCAGCTGATTTCAAGTATAGGAAATATTCCGGCAAAATCACTTGCAGGGAATTACTTATCGGACATGAGGCGTGAAAATCTCCGTTTTATTCGGGCCAACGAGCTGCATCCGTGCTAACTGAGTTTAAATAATGCTATATATATCAAATAGTTATATTGTTGTTTTTGCTGGGTGTCGTTGCCCTGGCGATGTGGTGGGGGCTTGTAATTAAATGCAAGGAACTGTAAAATTCGCGGCCCGAGTTCGTCTCGGTTTACTTTTAACTCCTTGCTCTACTAAAGCTGTGTTCTTTAGAGGGCATTAACCCGTAGGGAGCATACAATGCGTCATTACGAAATCGTATTTCTGGTTCATCCTGACCAGAGCGAGCAGGTGCCTGCGATGATCGATCGCTACAAGGGCATTATCGAATCCAATGGTGGCAAGATTCACCGCCTGGAAGACTGGGGCCGTCGTCAGCTGGCTTACTCTATCAACAAGATCCACAAGGCTCACTATGTTCTGATGAATGTTGAGTGCGGTGGTGAAGAGATGGCTGAGCTGGAAACTGCGTTCCGCTTCAACGACGCGGTTCTGCGTAATCTTGTGATCAAGATGAAAGAAGCTGTTACCGAGCCTTCTCCTTTACTGAAAGAAGAAGACAACAAGAAATCTGAAAGCCGTAGCGAAGCGCCTGCTGAAACAGCAAGTGATGATTCTGCCGAAGCTGAAGCTGCTGCCGAGTAATTAAGGAGATTTAATAATGGCTTATTTTCGTCGTAAGAAATTCTGTCGTTTCACTGCTGAAGGCATTACAGAGTGTGACTACAAGGACCTGAACCTGCTGAAAAACTTCATCAGCGAAACAGGCAAAATCGTTCCTGCGCGTATTACTGGCACTAAAGCCAAGTACCAGCGTCAGGTTACCACGGCTATCAAGCGTGCACGTTACCTTGCACTGCTGCCATACACAGACCAGCACTAATTGCCCGGGCCTAGATTGAGGAATTAATGATGGATGTCATTCTATTAGAAAAAATTGATCGCCTGGGTAAGCTGGGTGATGTTGTTAGTGTAAAGCCAGGCTTTGCGCGTAACTTCCTGCTGCCATTTGGTAAAGCCAAGGTCGCTAACGCAGATAATATTAAAGAGCTGGAAGCGCGTCGTGCTGAGTACGAAGCGAAGGAATCAGAAGCTCTGGCAGCTGCTGAAGCACGCAAGGCGAAGCTGGACGATATGTCGGTCAGCATTACGTCTAAAGCGGGTACCGAAGGTAAACTGTTCGGTTCAATCGGCAATGCAGATATTGCTGATGCCTGCACAGCAGCGGGTGTTGAAGTCGAGAAGAAAGAAGTTCGCATGCCAACCGGTCCTATCCGTAACGCAGGCGAGTACGAAATCGAACTGCACCTGCATACTGATGTAAATGCAACGATCAAGCTGACGGTTATCGGCGAAGAATAAGTCTTCACTGATGTATCGATGCTAGAAACAGCCGGGCATGCCCCGGCTGTTGTGTTTTGTGGGTGTAGATAGTTTTTAAAAAGAAAACGCAAATGAACGCAAATGCACGCAAATAAAAGCTAATTAGAGTAAGTTAGCTATTGTTTAGTAGTATGACACATCTGTGATTTGATGTTATCAGTTAATGCTGTGTGCCTGCGGCACACAACAAAAAATTTGCGTTTATTTGCGTTCATTTGCGTTTTGTTTTGAAGTATTTATATACCGCTGCAAAAAATCTAAAAAACGTTACAGAGTGTCTTGC
>JBFHWF010000094.1:0-6761 GCA_041589175.1 Gammaproteobacteria bacterium | reverse complement strand
TTCCTGCTGATAGATTTCATAGGCATTCAGACTGCTGACCAGCATACCGGCATTACCATCTGGCCGCAGGCGCATATCAATTTCGTAGAGCCGCCCATTGGCCGTCTGCGCGCTCAGCAGGTGTATCATACGCTGCGCATAACGGGCAAAATAGCTGGCATTATCCAGCGAGCGCTTCCCATCCGACTGTTGCTGACTACCCTGGCTGTTATGCAGAAACACCAGGTCCAGATCTGAGCCATAGCCCAGCTCTTCACCACCCATTTTGCCATAGGCCACGATACCGATATCCGGGTATGTGACCTGATCATTCACAACACACTGTGGGCGACCAAAACGTGATTCCATCCAGCTGCCTGCCAGCGCTTTCACTTTGCATAGCAACACTTCAGCAATCAGGCTGAGCTGTTCGCTCACCTCAAAAACATTAAGATTGCCACTAATATCCATGGCAGCAATACGTAACACCTGAGCCTGCTTGAATTTTCGCAATCGCTCGAGCTGCTGTTCCTCATCATCACTGACCTGTGACAGTAGCAACTCCAGCTCATTCGCCAGCTGTTCACGACTTTTCATCTCATACAGGTGCCTGGGGTCGAGCAACTCATCCAGCAGCACCGGATAGCGACTCAGCAGATGTGCTATCCAGGGACTGGCCGCACACAGCTTAACCAGTTGTTGCAGTGCGCTGGGATATTCATTCAGTAGAGACAGGTACACACTCCGTCGTAGGACAGACTGCAGCAGGGATAGCAGCCGCTGTAGCACCACCGATGGTTGCTCGGTTGCCAGCAGAGCGTTGAGTAGTCTGGGCATCAGGATGTCCAGACGCTGCCGCCCGGTTGCCGTCATCGCGCGAATCGCAGACGATGTCTGCAACTGCTGGAGCATGGCCTGCGCTGCCTCAGCATCCTCATCAGCCATACCCAGCTGTTGCAATCGTTTCTGCATTTCTGCTGCATCTTTGCAATGCAGCCAGATATCTCGACAGGCGACGATCGATTCCTCGGGAGACTCGTTATCTTCCCCCCCTTCTTCATGCAGTAACTGCTGGAACGCATGATGAACAGTTTGCCTGTGCTTCTCACAATCATCCGCAAGTGGCTGCCAGTCAGGATAACCCATTGCAAGTGCCATACTCGACTGCAATTCTGGCGTGTCCGGTAACAGGTGGGTCTGTTTGTCCGCATACATTTGCAGGCGGTTTTCCAGCCGCCGTAAAAAGTCATAACTCTGCAACAATGCGTCGACCTCACGGGATTGCAGATACGCCTTCTTTTCCAGTAACTTCAGTAATGGCACGATACCGCGTATCTGTAGCTCAGGGTCACCACCAGCACGAATGAGCTGAAACGTCTGGCCAATAAATTCGATCTCTCGAATGCCACCCGATCCCAGCTTGATATTAGTCAGGTTGCCCTTACGACGAATTTCACTATCGATCATTCCCTTCATTTCACGAATTGACTGGAATGCACCGAAATCAAGATAGCGTCGATAGATAAACGGCTTGAGCATCTGCATTATCGCCTCGCCTTCGCGCCGGTCGCCGCCAATAACTCTCGCCTTTATCATGGCGTAACGCTCCCAGTCTCGCCCCTGAGTCTGGTAATACTGTTCCATCGCACCGTGACTCATTGCCAGCGGCCCACTATCGCCATAAGGTCGCAGACGCATGTCGACACGAAACACAAAACCATCGGCGGTGACGTCATTCAGCAGTTTAATAAAACGCTGTCCGAGACGAATAAAAAACTGACTATTTGCCAGGCTACGTCCACCCTGGGTTTCGCCCTCTTCGGCAAACGCAAATATCAGGTCAATATCCGAGGAAAAGTTTAACTCATGTCCGCCCAGCTTCCCCATGCCCAGTACCACCATGCGCTGCGCATTACCCTGATGATCCAGCGGCACGCCCAGTTGTTCACACTGATCCTGATAAACAATTTCCAGTGGAATATCCACACAGGTTTCTGCCAGCTCGGTGAGGTTACGCAAGGTTTCATCGGTGCCTGCCTTGCCAAGCAAATCACGCCAGGCGATGCGAATCATCTGCTGTGAACGGAAATGCCTGAGACACTGCATCAGACCCATATCATCGAGCACACTCAGTTCACTGATACGTGTTTCCAGTGACTTGCGATAGTCCTCCAGCGTCATCGACGAGTCTAGATTGCTATCGACCAGCTCAAACCAGAGTTCTGGATTACGAATCATACTCTGGGCAACAAATTCGCTGCTACCCCATACCCGCGCCAGCTCTGCCAGAGGCACCTTTACATCGGTATTAAGCGACAGGCATCGACAGGCCTCCTGCCAGTCATGCCAGTGGCGCTCTACACGGGAGTGGAGAATATCGGGGAGTTCGTTTAGAAGTGGATTGCTATTATTCACGGTAACGCATCGACGTTTTAGTCAAGCTAAAATAATAGACCGTTTAGTCGATGAACAGAACCGGAAATACAGGATTAATGTATACGCCTGGCCTTTGCTATGCGCTGATAGGCATCACGCAACTCCTGGGTCATTTCCTGGGCTTCAAGAATTTCTACCTGAGGCGCATTGCGTGCAATTAACTTATCCGGATGGTACTGGCTTAGCAGGCGCCGATAGGTCTGCTTGATCTGCTCGCTACTCGATAATCGGCTTATACCCATCAGTTTATAGGCATCTGCCAGACTTAACACTCGGCTAGTTTCACGACTAACCGAGGAACTCGCGAGTTTTTTTTCCGCTCTTACACGGCGTTCGATTCGCGTGTAGATTGAATCTGACACATGCAGACGCTTACACATGCGATGAATCAGCTTCTCTTCTTTTTCATTCAGGGAATTATCCGCATAGGCCATCTGTAGCTGAATTTCGATAAACACCTGCAATACGCTAACCCGATGACGACACTGGCGATCAAACCGCCATAGCAGGGTATCCAGTGCAAAGTCGCTGTGCTTGCCTTCATTAAAGAGACGTATCGCGACGCGCTTCTGCTCAGCACTGAGCCCCAGATGCCCCATAACCTGTGAGGCAAGCTCGATTTCAACGTCTTTTACTCGACCATCACACTTGGCGAGATGTCCAAGGGCTGAGAAAGTTGCGATAAAAAATGCCGACTGGACCTGGCCTTCATAACCGGTCTGTTTCAGCTTCTGCTGGTAGTTTTGCCACCAGTTATCGAGGGAATCTTTAAAAAGACGCTCTGAAAGTGCGTCTGGACTGATTGAACGGAACGTCTGTGTTACGACATCGGCTAGGCGTGGCACTGGCATATTCCTGTGTTGATCATTTTTATTACCCGTAACCTTAGTACAAACACATCAAAAGGTAAAGAAAATAATCAATTAAAATATGATCTTACAGCCATCTCTTAATAATGAACTATAGGTAGGCAGGCTAAAAAAGCTCGATATCATCCTCATCCTGCTCTGCAACCTGGTGCATTCGCTCCAGCACGACTGACATATCCTCGCCGGCCAGTATGGCATCGAAGAGAGCTCGCTCTTTCTCCATGGTATAACGGCCGCGGATCTGCTCCTGCAGGGCACGCCACTCGTGGGGACTATAAATACGCTGACTATCCGCCACCAGTTCACCCATCTCGGACAGACCATTCACCACATGGTCCAGCCGCTGCACCAGCCTGTCATAAAACTGGAATGCCACGATGGCCTGTTGCATCTGCTGGTCGATCTGCTGTCGATGCTGATTAACCTGCAGCTGATCCTCTTCACTAATCTGGTACTTCTGGGAGAGCAACTCCATACCATTCTCGATCGACTTGATGCTCTCCATCATACTGGTAAAGGACCCGGTAAGAACATTAACCGAATGCGTCCCATCCTTAAGGGAAAACTCAACCTGAGCCGCTGCCAGTTTCAGCATCAATACTGTTTCACGCACCTGACTCCAGTCCAGATCCGGTTGTGCTGCTGTGGAGGCACTCATGCGCTGACTCATGGAGTATTACCCTTTTTGATATTAATTACGGTTATGACCTTTTGAGTGTAGTGCATCAGAGAATATGCAGCACTCAACGGGCGTCTTCAACATGAACTCGCGATGCGGCAAGGCGTGCCCGCCCCCGTGCCTCATCGACGGAAGACGCACTGGCAAGCGCAACCCCCATGCGACGACGCTCAAATGCCTGCGGTTTACCAAACAGCCGCAACTCGGACGAGGCTACAGACAGTGCTTTCTCCAGCCCGCTGTAGGTCACACCCTCGGCATCAACACCACCATAAATCACGGCGCTTGCCCCCGGATTACGCAGGCTGGCATCCACGGGCAGTCCTAGAATGGCCCGGGCATGAAGTGCGAATTCTGACTGCCATTGAGTCACCAGCGTGACCAGGCCTGTATCATGAGGACGTGGGCTGACTTCGCTGAAGTAGACCTTATCGCCCTTAATAAACAATTCCACGCCAAAAATACCCCGCCCCCCCAGTGCAGTAGTGATTTTTTCGGCTATCTCGCGAGCTCGCTCAAGGGCAGTCTCCGACATGGGTTGCGGCTGCCAGCTTTCCACGTAATCGCCATCTTTCTGCAGGTGGCCTATAGGTGCACAGAAGTGTGTTTCGGTATCGCCACTCTCACCCGTCGCACGCACAGTTAGCTGGGTGATTTCGTAATCAAACTCAACCACGCCCTCGACAATAACTCGGCCATGATTCACACGCCCCGCTTCCATCGCATAAGCCCATGCATATTCAACATCGGCAGCCGACTCCAGTCGTGACTGACCCTTACCCGACGATGACATCACCGGCTTAACGATACAGGGAAAACCAATTAAACGGGCGGCATCTTTTAACTCTTCAAGGCTATCCGCAAAAACGTATTCAGACGTTTCCAGTTTAAGTTCTTCGGCCGCAAGGCGACGAATCCCTTCCCGGTTCATGGTTAACTGGGTCGCCCGCGCCGTGGGAATAACTTCGGCAATACCCTCTTCCTCGATAACTGCGAGCATATCGGTGGCAATTGCCTCGATCTCAGGCACGATAAGATGTGGACGCTCTTCTTTGACCAGTGCCAGTAACGCATCACCATCGGTCATATCAATCACATGGGCACGGTGTGCAACCTGGTGCCCCGGCGCATTGGCATACCGGTCCACCGCAATAACTTCAACACCTAAGCGCTGCAAGGCAATAATCACTTCCTTACCCAGCTCGCCCGCGCCCAGCAGCATCACGCGAGTTGCAGATGATGATAATGGTGTACCTATTTTAAGCATGTGTATCTGGCTCCTGAGAAACGCTATTCAATATTACAAAGAGATTACACCAGTTTTTTGAAGAATAACAAAAGTGCGTATTCAATAAACAGTAAACGATGAACCCATTTTGCAAATGTAAAAAAAAGGCTTTGCAGTTTTTTGCAAAGCCTTTTATCCAGTAAGTCATGTATTGGTTTATTTTTCCAGCTGAGAAATATCTCGAACTGCACCACGTGAAGCACTGGTGGTTAAGGCCGCGTAGGCTTTTAGTGCCTGACTAACCACACGCTGACGATCTACCGGCTTCCAGGCATCCGCACCTTTCGCATCCATAGCGACACGACGCTGTGCCAGTTCATCATCACTGATAGCGAGTCGAATGGTGCGATTTGGGATATCGATTTCGATCGTATCGCCCTCTTCCACCAGACCTATCGCACCACCTTCCGCCGCTTCCGGAGAGGCGTGACCAATCGACAGGCCTGAGGTACCACCCGAGAAGCGTCCATCGGTCAATAATGCACAGGCCTTACCTAAACCCTTCGACTTCAGATAAGAAGTCGGGTAGAGCATTTCCTGCATACCCGGCCCACCTTTCGGGCCTTCATAACGAATAATCACCACGTCACCCGCAACGACTTTATCACCCAGAATCGCTTCGACAGCATCGTCCTGAGACTCGAACACACGTGCCGGCCCACTGAAGGTGAGAATACTTTCATCCACACCAGCAGTCTTAACAATACAGCCCTGTTCGGCGATATTGCCAAACAGCACCGCCAGACCGCCGTCCTGCGAGTAGGCATGTTCCTTGTTTCGGATACAGCCATTTTCACGATCGACATCATGTTCCCAGCGCTTATCCTGTGAAAATGCCTGCTGGGTTGGCACATTACCCGGTGCTGCCGAGTACAGGCTTTTCGCCTCGTCGCTGCAGTCACCCACCAGGTCCCATTTCGCCAGGCTATCGGCTACGGTTGCACTGTGTACGGTGGGAATATCCGTATGTAACAAACCCGCACGGGCCAGTTCTGCCAGAATGCCGACAACACCGCCGGCGCGGTGTACGTCTTCCATATGATACTTCTGTGTTGCTGGAGCAACTTTACACAGGTTGGGCACCTTGCGTGACAGGCGATCGATATCGTCCATCGTAAAGTCGACTTCACCTTCCTGTGCAGCGGCCAGCAGGTGCAGTACGGTATTGGTTGACCCCCCCATGGCGATATCCAGGCTCATGGCATTTTCGAAGGCCTTGAAGCTGGCAATATTACGGGGCAGCACATTCACATTATCGTTTTCATAGTAATCACGCGTAATTTCTACGATGCGACGCCCGGCTTCCAGGAACAGTTTTTCACGATCCACATGGGTCGCCAGCAGAGAACCATTACCGGGTAATGACAGCCCCAGTGCTTCCGTTAAGCAGTTCATGGAGTTAGCCGTAAACATGCCGGAGCATGAACCACAGGTCGGGCAGGCCGAGCGTTCGACCTGTGCCACGTCTTCGTCAGTTTCATTCGGGTTAGCCGCCATAACCATGGCATCA
>JBFHWF010000093.1:0-6791 GCA_041589175.1 Gammaproteobacteria bacterium | reverse complement strand
GGTCGCAAACACGGGGGACAGGGCTAAAGATCTGTCCCCGGGGGAAGGAAAGTCAGGGCGTGACATGGCTCAGGTGTGCGAGGATCGGGGACAGACCGCGAAGCGCTCTGTCCCCTGTGGTGAGACCGCGCAAATGAAACGGAGTCGTGATTAATCTTTTGGCTGTAAGATCCTTTCTGTTACCATCACCCCATGATTCAATATCCTGAAGTAAACCCGGTCGCCCTCGACCTGGGGAGCATAAAAGTCCACTGGTATGGCCTGATGTACCTCTTCGCATTCTTGAGTGCCTGGTGGCTAGGTAATATTCGTGCAAAAGCCGATGGCTCTGGCTGGACAAAGCAGCACGTCTCCGACGTTATATTTTATGGTGCGCTAGGCGTTATCCTCGGTGGGCGGATTGGTTATATCCTTTTTTATAACTTTGATACGTTTATTGAGAATCCAGCCATAATTATCCGTATCTGGGAAGGCGGTATGTCGTTTCATGGTGGCATGCTCGGAGTGTTTATTGCTCTTTATCTTTTTGGGCGAAAAACCAGTCGTACATTTTTCCAGGTGAGTGATTTTGTTGCACCGATGGTTCCGTTAGGTCTGGGTTTTGGTCGACTGGGTAACTTTATTAATAAAGAGCTCTGGGGACGTCCCGTAGAGTCATCGATTCCCTGGGCGATGGACTACGGTGATCATATCGGGCGGCACCCTTCATCGCTTTATCAGGCACTGACAGAAGGGCTGCTTTTGTTTGTTATTTTGTTTGTATTCTCAAAAAAACCGAGACCAGCAATGGCGGTTAGCGGAATGTTTATGATGTGCTACGGAGCGTTGCGTTTTGTAACAGAGTTTTTCAGGACGCCGGATTCTCATCTTGGTTTTGTGATGTTTGACTGGATGACCAAAGGTCAGCAGTTGTCTATTCCAATGATATTTTTTGGCCTTGTTATATTTGCTCTGGCCTATAAAAAACAAAAAGTGTGACACAGCATGAAACAGTATCTTGAACTATGCCAGCGGATAATCGATCAGGGTCAGTGGGTTGAAAATAAACGCACCGGCAAGCGATGCCTGACGGTCATCAATGCTGACTTAACTTATGATGTCGCATCAAATCACTTTCCGCTTGTAACCACGCGTAAGAGCTTCTGGAAGGCGGCTATAGCAGAATTTCTTGGTTATATCCGTGGCTATGATAATGCGGCTGACTTTCGCAAACTGGGCGCAAAAACCTGGGATGCTAATGCCAACGATAATGAAGCCTGGCTTGCTAATCCATTCAGAAAAGGTGAGGATGATATGGGGCGAGTCTATGGCGTACAGGGGCGTCACTGGTCAAAGCCAGATGGTGGAGAAGTTGACCAGTTAAGGAAGATTGTTGATAACCTGTCTAGGGGGATCGATGATCGAGGAGAGATTCTCAGTTTCTATAACCCCGGCGAATTTCATATGGGCTGCCTGCGTCCCTGTATGCACACACACACGTTTTCCTTGTTGGGTGATATGCTCTACCTGACGTCATATCAGCGTTCCTGCGATGTGCCGCTGGGTCTAAACTTTAATATGGTACAGGTATTTTTCTTCTTAAGTATTGTTGCGCAAATAACGGGTAATAAACCGGGTCAGGCGTATCATAAGATTATTAATGCGCATATATATGAAGATCAACTAGAGCTGATGCGAGATGTACAGCTAAAGCGTGAACCATTTCCTGCTCCAAAACTGGAAATTAATCCTGATATCAAGTCACTGAAAGACCTTGAAACCTGGGTTACGCTGGATGATTTTGAAGTGCATGGCTATCAGCATCACGAACCAATTGCTTACCCTTTTTCAGTGTAAGTTCTATCAGTTGATAATTGTTTAAAACGCAAGAATAGATGGATGTAGCTCCCCGGAAAACGTTCCGGGGAGCGTATACAGGGGCGGTTTAGCTGGCTTTTGCTTTTTCTGCGTCGTCATAATCGGGCGCATTAGCAGGGTTATGCAAACGCTCGATTTCAGCTAGTGTGTTCAGTGCGGTTTCCTTGTCCTTGAAGAAAGAATCCTGGCCCAGCTCTTCAACCAGTCCGCAATCTTTCATTACCTTGTAAACCTGATGCTTAAGCCCGCTGAATGCGAGGTGTACTCCAGAATCTTTTAGGTTTTCTGCGATTTCGCGAATTTTTTCTTCGCCGGAAGCATCAATGTCATTAATTCCGCTACCTACGATTAGCATCGTTTTGGCCTGTGGGAACTTGGAGTGTGCCTCCAGAATCATGTCCTCGAAGTAAGCAACATTGATGAAGGTAAGAGAGCCGTCAAAACGTAGAGGAACGAAATATTTACTGATTGGCTCAAGCTGGTGTGCAGTCATACCACCTAGTGTGCCATCGGATTTACGACTAACAACCTCTGCACGCGGTTTCATTGTGCGAATCAGGAAGTGTAATACAGTTAGAACAACGCCCAGTAGAATGCCATTAGCAATTGCAGGTGCCATTAACAGTGTTGCGAAGAATGTGATTACACCAATGATGGCGCTTACGCGGTCGGCTTTCCAGGCGTGTACCAGCGGTGATATACGTATCAGGCTGAATACGGCCATCATCACGATCACAGCCAGCACGGCCTGCGGCAGATGGTAGAGGTATGACGTGAAGAATAAGAGAACCAGTACAACAGAGAGTGCACTGATAATCGCAAAGATACCGGTTTTGGCGCCTGTCTTGGCGGCGACAGCGGAGCGTGAAAAAGAACCACTCACCGTGTATGAGCCAAAGAAGCTACCCGCAATATTTGCCAGACCCTGACCAACAAGTTCCTTGCTGGTATCGACGCGCTCACCTGTTGTAGCGGCGATGGCTTTTGATATTGATGTGGCTTCCATAAAGCCAATCAGGGCCATAACCAGCGCTGCAGGTAGCAACGCAAGAATTAGATCGGGACGTATCTCTGGTACATTAAACTCAGGCAGGCCCTGTGGGATGTTTCCAACAACTGCACCACCGGATGAAAGTTCAATATTGTTGCCATCGATGCTGCTAAAACGCCATGTCTCTTCTGTAGTTTCTACGCCTGCAGGTACAGATTTACCAGGGTATAAGGTAAGAGACTCGCTGTTGCTTTCAGCAAGTAGAGTCATACTGTGCAATTCGATACGACGTGCGTTGTTTTCAGATTTCAGTTTATCGAGCTGGTACTGGAATACATGGGCTTCTGCGCGCAATGCTTCAGCCTGCTTGATATTTTCCAGTTCGTTAGTTTCTTCGAGTGCCTGAGCGCGTTGTGTGTTATTTGCTATAGCGGTCGTCAGTTCAGCAATAGTTGTTTTTGTCTGGGCATAGGTATTGATAGTGTCAACGGTTTGAACGTCCTGGATTTGTGCAGGAGATACCGTGGTCTTCTCTTCGAAACCCACAACGGCGCTTATAACCGTGGCAAGAACAACCGCGATCAGGACGCCTGGAATGGCTGATGAAATCTTACGTAAGCCCTGCATCAGAACCAGTGCACCGATGGAGAATGCCAGGGTCATCCAGTGAACCTCTGTGACCTGAGTCAGTACATTCCACAGGTCGGAAAGATATGAATCTGAGCGAGGGAACGGAACACCAATGACCTTGCTGAGCTGGGACAGGCCAATAATCAGTGCCGCTGCATTGGTGAAACCGACGATGACCGGGCTGGACAGCAGGTTTACGATTGCGCCGAGGCGAAATACGCCCAGTGCGAAACGTAAGACACCCACCATCAGGGCAAGCATAATGGATAGCTGGATGAAGTCAGTGGTTCCCGGTGTGGCAAACGACATGAGAGCTGCAGCGGACATCAGTGACAGCATCGCAACCGGGCCAGTGTGCAGCTGGTTTGATGAGCCCCACAGGGATGCGACAATAACGGGTATAAAGGATGCGTAAAGTCCATAAACAACAGGGAGTCCAGCCAGCTGAGCATAAGCCATACTCTGCGGAATCAGGACAAGTGCGACGGTAATGCCGGCAATGAAGTCAGCTCTAAGTCCACTTTTAGTTAGTGGGAACCAGCGCAGAAACGGGAATAAGTTATTGATTAAACTTGTCTTTTTCTGTGTGTTTTGTGTTTGAGAGCTCATAGAATACGTAGCAGGCGCCATTGCCCCCGCGTTTCATGGTTTAAAGTGTCGTGAAGTATGCCTGTGACGGCTCCATATGACTAATTGCTTGTGCATATGGAACCCATTAATAAATGTCGATGAATAGGGCTGAATTAGTATATCAATGTTTATCTATGGGCTGGTTGCCATAACAGTTGCCAGAAGCTGGATCGATATAAGAGCCGAGAAAAGCCTTTCAACTTGCCAGCTATTGAATGTAGAATGTCGTGCGATTTCTCATACAGGTATTTTCTGCTGTCGTTGTCATCTGACACTGTGACAAGCCGTACCTGTCGAGTAGCGGACACCCTCTTCCCTGATGATGTTGCTTCTGTCACGTGCTGGCATGTTAACGGGGTGTCGGGTGGTTCAGGACGTTTCAGTGTCTGTGTGACAAGAGATAGATAATTATCTATCAATGTTCAAGTTTTTATTTATTTGCATATAGGCAGTGCGTTTCTTAAGCTTCACTCTCTTAATTAAACAGAATTTTCAGCGTGACTATCAGGTTGCGCTAGCGCGTCACCTTTAATTAAAGGTGTGGCGCGTAACAGTGAACGGTTTGCATGGTAAAACTTAAGACATATGTCTACATCGACTCACTGCAGCCGCAGTTAGCAGAGTATATGGCATCTGTGTCACAGGGCTTCCCCCCTGTGCCCGGTGATGCCTGTCTGTGGGTTGAGGTCAGGCCGGGGATGGCAATACACCGTGTCACCGATATTGCGCTCAAGGCCAGTCAGGTCAAACTAACTCAGCAGATTGTTGAGCGAGCCTATGGTTCGATGGTTGTGCATCATCGCGATCAGAGTGATGTGACCGAAGCGGGCCGTATTCTGCTAAATGGTATGCAGGCAGATGTCCATGATCGAGAGGAATGCAGGATCGAGTGGCAGGAAATTATTCGTGGCATAACCTCTGATCATGCAGTGCTAATTAACCGGCAGCACCGCGGTGGGTCTATGATCTTGCCGGGTGAAAGCATGTTCATACTGGAAACGGATCCAGCGGGTTATATCGTCTATGCTGCGAACCAGGCAGAAAAAGCGGCGAATATCACATTGGTTGATGTGCGTGCAGTAGGTGCTTATGGGCGTCTGACGATATCCGGTCGTGAGGCAGATGTGGAAGAAGCGGCACAGGCTGCTATATATGCTGTGCAGAATCCGTCGACGGGGATGTAGTCATGCATCGCCTGGAATTGCTGGGGTTACTTAGACAGTACAAGACACGCTTTATGGACGAGTGTGGTTTTGTCAGAAAAGCTATCGAATATATAGAACACAACGAAGATGTGTTCTATCGCGAGCTGCATCCGGCCCATGTGACCGGCTCTGCCTGGGTGGTTAGCCCAGATCGCGAAAAGGTGCTGATGTTGCACCACAAGAAGTTAAATCAGTGGTTTCAGCCAGGTGGTCATGCGGATGGTGAGTCCGATGTGCTGGGTGTGGCAATTAAGGAAACACTGGAAGAAACCGGTTTGCAGCCATCACAGATAACATTGCTGCATCCGGAGGTTTTTGATGTGGATATTCATGCGATACCCGCTCATGGTAATGAGCCAGCGCATGAGCACATCGATATCCGCTTTTTAATAGAAGTGGATGATAGTTTGCCTGTGCCGGGAAATGATGAGTCTCATCAGGTGTTGTGGGTTAGCCTGTACGAGCTCTCTCGGTACAACCGTAATCGTTCTACTTATCGTATGCTGGAGAAAACGCGTCACTTGCGATCGGCCTATGCCTTTAATCCGCATAGAAAGTAAGCTCGTTGATTCTTGCTTCGCCTGCATACATAATAGGCAAATTTCGCTGCAGGGCCTCTGGGCCAGAAGGCGAATAATACTAACTAACCCATTTTTTATTATGAGGTGCCGGGTAGTTTCGTAAAAGAAATCAGAAATTTATATCTTATTTATTGCGTGTTAAATGAACATATAGATTCCTGCCTATGCATTCTCATAAAAATATCAATTGGATCTATTCCTTGCCATTGGCCTAAGATGCGATCCAGGTTTGAAAAGTTAACCAACAAATTTTTAGTTAAAACGAAACAGGAGGGCTCACAATGAGCAACACCTACCAAGCGGGTGTAAAAGAATACCGCGATAAGTACTGGACACCGGATTACGTGCCACTCGATACTGACCTTTTGGCCTGTTTCAAGGTTATCGGTCAGGCTGGTGTGCCCCGTGAAGAGGTTGCTGCTGCTGTAGCTGCTGAATCTTCAACTGGTACATGGTCGACTGTATGGTCTGAGTACCTGACTGACCTTGAGTTCTACAAGGGTCGTGCATATCGCATCGAAGACGTACCTGGTGACCCAGATGCGTTCTATACATTCATTGCGTACCCACTGGATCTGTTCGAAGAAGGTTCTGTTGTAAACGTACTGACTTCACTGGTTGGTAACGTATTCGGCTTTAAAGCACTGCGCTCTCTGCGTCTGGAAGATATCCGTTTCCCAATCGCGTACATCAAGACGTGTGGTGGTCCACCAGCTGGTATCCAGTTAGAGCGTGACCGTCTGAACAAGTATGGTCGTCCTCTGCTGGGTTGTACTATCAAGCCTAAGCTGGGTCTGTCTGCGAAGAACTACGGTCGTGCGGTATACGAATGTCTGCGCGGTGGTCTTGACCTGACTAAAGATGACGAGAACATCAACTCACAGCCATTCATGCGCT
>JBFHWF010000092.1:0-6960 GCA_041589175.1 Gammaproteobacteria bacterium | reverse complement strand
CAAATACACGCAAGTTTAGTAGTGTGGAGTCTGCCTTAACATTCGTCATTCCTATATACCTGTAACAGTCATCATCTTCCCATGCCTGAAACAATCATCATTCCCGCATGCTTTTAGCGGGAATCTAGCGACATAAAAGCATGACAAACATGTAGAAGTAACGCCTGATTAGCACTGTCGGCTGGCAAACCAGATCACCGGCCTTCCATCGAGATATTTCTGAAGCAAAAAAAAGCCCCAGTCCACTTGGGACTGGGGCTTTTACCTTAATTTCAAAGCATTAGCAGATTAAGTTAAGGCCTTGCCATTAAAGCTGTTTTTTATTCAACTGTGTAGGACAGATCAAGCACCTACAGCTTCATCAATCATCTTCTTCAGCTCACCTTTCTCAAACATTTCAAGGGTAATATCACAGCCACCAATCAGTTCGCCGTTAATGTACACCTGTGGAAAGGTTGGCCAGTCAGCGTAACGCGGCAGGTTCTGAAAAATTTCCTGATCTGCCAGCACATTGCAGTAACCAAATTCCTTACCACACTGCTTAAGGGCTTCAGCCGTACGACTGGAGAAACCACATGATGGAAACTGCGGTGTACCCTTCATAAAAATAAACACGGGATGCTTCTTAACCGCTTCGTCAATGCGCTCCATTACGTCCATAAATCACCTCAAGTTAAAAATTCTGGAATGCTGTATATGGGGGCATATTCTAGTGCTTTCAAGCGGCAGATAACACCCTGCTATATCAGGGAATTACTGACTATTATCGACATTCCGCTGTAGCCACATCTCAAGTAATGCCAGATGCCATAATTTACTGCCCTGAAGTCGAGTATGGTATTCCTCAGGTTTAGCCAGTAATTTCTCAACATAAGCTGGCTGGAACAGGCCTCGCTGCCTCGCTGCATCACTGTGTAGAATTTCACGCATAAAATCCAGAAACTCGCCACGTACATATTTCAGCGCCGGCACCGGGAAATACGCCTTGGGTCGGTCAATCACAGGATCTGGAATGAGACCCCGGGCTATCTTTTTCAATACATGCTTGCCCTGGCTCTGTAACTTCATTTCCGGGGGCATGCTCGCAGCCAGCTCAACCAGCTCATGATCCAGGAAGGGCACCCTGGCTTCCAGCCCCCAGGCCATAGTCATATTATCGACTCTCTTTACCGGGTCATCGACAATCAGTGTCGTCACATCAAGCCTGAGCACCTTATCAAGATATTCGTCTGCATTGCCCTTTGCGAGCAGTTTCGAAATTAACTTACTGGTGTGATCCTCTCCGTGGTATTTCTGGTTAACGGTTTCCAGGTATTCTTCGTGATCACGGTCAAAATAGCGTGATGCGAATCGATCGAGATCATCTTCACCCTGCGCTTCATGCATCTGCGGGTACCAGAAATAACCGGCAAACACTTCATCCGCACCCTGGCCACTCTGTACAACTTTTACTTCACGGGACACCTGCTCGGAGAGCATATAAAAAGCAACCGCATCCTGCCCCACCATAGGTTCAGCCATTACATCGACCGCATTGGGCAGGTAATCCAGTACCCGATCATTACGTATAAAAAATTTATGGTGCTCGGTCTGGAACTTGTCAACCACCATATCGGAGAATTCAAATTCATTGCCTTTTTCTTCTGGCTGATCCTCAAAACCCACCGTGAATGTCTTCAGGTTACCGACACCCGCTTCTGAAAGCAGCCCCACCAGCAGGCATGAATCCAGCCCACCGGACAACAGCACACCAACCGGCACATCTGCGATGGTCTTTCGCTTTTCCACCGCAGAGCGAAGTGAATCATGAATCGCATCCACCCATTCCTGTTCGTCCATTTTTTCAGCGGGACGCTGTGCACGAAGTTGCCAGTACTCACGTTCACTACAGCTGCCATCCGGGTTAAAACACATGCAGTGTGCCGGGCGCATTTTTTTTATCCCATTCAGAATGGTATCAGGTGCTGGAATGACCGCGTGTAGCGTTAGTTGATGATGCAGGCCAACAGGATTGATAGACGTATCGATATCACCCGTTGCCAACAGTGCCTGTGCATTTGAAGCAAACAGCAGTCGTTTACCATCAAAGCTGTAGTAGAGAGGTTTGATGCCCATGCGGTCACGCCCCAGGAACAGACGCTGCTTACGCATATCCCATACGGCGAAGGCAAACATACCGTGCAGACGCTCGACACAGGACTCTCCCCATTCAGCATAAGCCTTGAGGATAACCTCTGAATCACCCGTGGAAAAAAAGTGATAGCCCTTGCTCTGTAGCTCTGAGCGCAGTGCGGGGAAATTATATATGGTGCCATTAAATACCAGCGCCAGACCCAGTTGCTGATCTACCAGTGGCTGGTTGGCATGCTCTGAAAGATCGATAATTGCAAGCCGTCGATGCCCCAGGGCGACAGGGCCATCGGAATAGGAGCCAACATGATCCGGACCCCTTCGCTCAAGCCGTGTCATCATCTTATGAGTCAGCGCCAGATCGGGCGCCTGACCATCAAACCTGAACTCTCCGCAGATGCCGCACATAATGTCACTCTTTAATTCATTGTTTAATTAAACGCTGTCAGACAGTCTCATGATTTTACTGAAGCAACTCACACTGAACTTAGCGTGATATGTCACGACCTTCTAGAATAACTGCTCGGGAATGACATCACGGCTATCAGTATTCGAGGGCAGCTTATCTGCAGCCATAGCCTGTGGAGCATTTTCAGCACGGAAAATTTCAAACACCACATTACTATCATTAACGTTTGCAAGTTCACCGGTCTCCGCATTAATCTTTACATTAACCAGCCCTTCGGGTCTAGGCATCATAGTTTCTGGCACGCCTCTCAAAGCCGTTCGCATAAATTCAATCCACATCGGCAGTGCCGCTTTGGAACCAGTTTCGTAGTTGCCAAGCGAAAGCTGCTGCTGATCGAAACCAACCCAGGAAGTTGCCACCAGTGAATCATTGAAACCATTGAACCAGGCATCCTTCTGGTCGTTTGTAGTTCCGGTTTTACCATGCAAATCAATACGCCCAAGCGCCTTGGCACGCACTGCAGTACCCCGGTTTACGACATCCTGCAAAATAGTGCGCATGATATAAACTACGCGTTCATCAAGAACACGTTCCGCCTGCTTGGGTAACTTATACCCCAGCCCACCACTCTGACTGGAAATATCATCAATCGCATCCGGCTCGTCGGGAAGCTGTGCCTCATCTTTTGTCTTGAGGGACTGCAATGACTGACTCAATAACAACTCGTCTTTAATTAGCTTGCTACCGGCAATGCCCTGCTGCTGTTGCTCCAGCATCTGCTGGCTTACATGTATACCCCTGGCCTTGAGCTCACAGCTAACACAGGCAACTTCCGGATCAGCCTCAAAAAGCACATTACCACCCAGGTCTTCTATGCGCTGGATGAAATAAGGTTTCACTCGATAACCGCCATTTGAAAACACGGCAAAACCGGTGGAAAGCTCCAGAGGGCTCATTTCCCCACTACCCAGTGCCAGCGACAGATCATGTGGCAGGGCTTCCGAGTCAAACCCAAAACGCTCGGCAAAATCCGTGGCATAACGTATACCGATGGAACGTAAAATACGTATCGAAACAAGATTCCTGGACTTCACCAGTGCCTCACGCAATCGCGTCGGGCCAAAAAATTTGCCACTATAGTTTTCAGGACGCCATGTCCCTTCAAGTGCCGGATCATGAAACACCACTGGCGCATCATTAATCAGTGTCGCAGCTGTATAGTTCTTGCTCAGTGCAGCGCTATAAACGAATGGCTTAAAGCTGGAACCTGCCTGTCGCTTCGCCTGAATTGCACGGTTAAATTTACTATGGTGGAAATCAAAGCCGCCGACCAGGGCCTGGATCGCACCGTCATTGGGGCGTAGGGCGGTAAGCGCACCCTGCACTTCCGGTATCTGCCCCATGCGCCATTTATCATCAACCTTATAGATACGGATAATGTCCCCGACATTCAGGACCTCTGCGGCCGTTTCAGGCTCTTTACCCTGCACGTTCCTGTCCACAAAGGGCCTGGCCCAGCTAATTGCATCCCAATCGAGATTGATCAGCCGTCCACCTTTCATATAGACACGGGCACTCTGCTCTTCAACTTCTATCACCAGAACAGGATGCAAGCCTCCCACTGTGGACCTGTCTTCAACAGCTTCCTCCCAGATTGATTCAGGAGAAACTTCAGCTGGCACCTCTGCCACAACGGGCGAATTCGTAGCATCAGGAGTTGCATCCACACTGGCTGGCTGAAGATCGACCTTCGCTTCAGGGCCACGATAACCATGACGCTGATCATAGGCATGCAGTGCATGCCTGACACTTTCGTTAGCTGCCTGCTGCAAACGACTATTAATCGTTGTGTATACATTCAGGCCCTTTATATAGGCCTCTTCACCAAACTGCTGTGATATTTCATAACGCACCATTTCAGCGACATAGGAAGCCGATACTTCGACCGGTGAATCATGCAGGCCGGCCGATACTGGCTGCGCCTTGGCAAAACGCATGTCCGCTTCGCTGATATAACCAAGCTCAAGCATGCGCTTCAGCACATAATTACGTCGTGTCAGCGCACGCTCGGGATTAATAATAGGATTATATCGGGATGGCGCCTTGGGTAGTCCGGCGATCATCGACACCTGTGCCAGGCTAAGCTCTTCCAGAGGCACACCATAATAAACCTGTGATGCAGCTGCGACACCGTAGGCACGGTTTCCCAGGTAGATTTTATTCAGGTACAGCTCAAGTACCTGGTCTTTTGATAGCTGCTGTTCAATTTTCAATGCCAGGAAAATTTCATTGAGCTTACGTGCAAAGGTTTTCTCACGGCTAAGATAGAAGTTCCTTGCTAGCTGCATGGTGATTGTGCTGCCACCCTGACCTCGCTCACCGGTGGTAATCAACACCAGTACCGCACGCAGAATCCCCTGATAATCCACGCCAGGGTGCTCGTAAAAGCGATCGTCTTCTGCCGCAAGGAATGCCTGTCGCAGACTCAGGGGAATTTCATCAATAGACTTCGGCGAGCGCCTTTTCTCACCATATTCGGCTATGAGGCCTCCATCAGCGCTGTATACGCGCAACGGAACCTGCAGTTGCACATCGCTCAAACCTTCTATAGAGGGTAATTTTGGCTCAAGATACAGATAGAGCCCAATCAGGACTGTCAGCCCCAGTGCCAGCATGGCAAAGAATATTTTGGAGCTGATGCGAACGAATGTAAGAAATTTTTTCATATTTTTTTATTTTAACCCTTCAACCCACATCAGTGTGATCAATATCCCGTCAAGCTAACCCAATATCATCTATACAGTACTTCTGTGGCAACGAAATTAACTTATTTTTCAATTATCTACTATGATCCATACTGCATATTTCAACAATATTCCCACTCTTTCCAGCGAGCTTGGCTGAGCCAATCCAGCTTTTTGTGCATCGAATTATAGTCTCAGATGCAATTTCAGGCGACATGATTTTGAAAATAGACTAGTATTATTCGATACTTGCAGCTAATATTTAATGCAAATACACACAAAAGAGCTATAACTACTTATTACGCAAAGTGGATTAAGAGGAACTAGACGTGTTTCAACTGAAACGCAAGAAACCTACATTACTGGGAATAGACATCAGTTCGACTTCTGTCAAGCTGGTTGAATTATCGCGATCAGACAAGGGCTTTCATGTAGAAAGTCTGGCTGTTGAGCCATTGCCCGCTAATGCAGTGACTGAGAAAAATATCCAGGATGTCGAAGCGGTGGGTGAAACCCTGAGTAAGGCGCTGAAAAAGTCCGGATCTAAATGTAAACTGGCTGCACTCGCAGTACCTGGTTCGTCCGTTATCACCAAGGTCATTACCATGCCTGCCAGCCTGTCGGATAGCGAGATGGAAAGCCAGATCGAGCTTGAAGCTGACCAGTACATTCCTTATCCACTGGAAGAAATCAACCTGGATTTTCAGGTGCTCGGCGAAACTGAGGGCAACCCGGACACCGTCGATGTTCTTCTTGCCGCCTCGCGAAGTGAAAATGTCGAGATGCGAACAGCCGTAGCCGATATGGCAGGACTCACAGCAAAAATTATTGATGTTGAAGCCTACACTATCGAAAAGGCCGCCAGCCTGTTAGCCCCTTCGGATTCACAGACCAGTGACGAAGATGACGCAGAAGGCGATAGCGCACCATTCGTAATTGCCGTACTTGATGTAGGTGCGACCATGACCAGCCTCAATGTTATTGAGAATGGTGAACTTATTTACACTCGTGAGCAGGCCTTTGGCGGAAAGCAGCTCACGGAAGAAATCATGCGCCGCTATGGTCTTGCCTATGAAGAAGCGGGCCGACTCAAGAAAGTTGGCGGACTTCCCGACAACTATATTCCAGAAGTACTGGAACCCTTTAAGGAAAATATGGCGCAGCAAGTCAGCCGTTTTCTGCAGTTTTTCTATACGGCTGGCCAACACGAAACTGTTGATCTGATTGCGCTGGCCGGAGGCTGTGCCTCTATTCCGGGTATTGATGAACTCATTGCCACTCAACTGGGCATAGATACTATTATTGCCAACCCATTCGCAGATATGGACCTGTCCAGCAAGGTGAATTCACAGGCACTGAGCAATGATGCTCCTGCCCTGATGATTGCCTGTGGACTTGCAATGAGGAGTTTTGAATAATGGCAAATATCAATCTACTTCCATGGCGTGAAGAACTACGTAAGGAACAGACTAACCAGTTCCTTACCATGATGGGGATCGGGCTGGCGATTACTGCAGCAATTATCATTGTTATACACATCAATATAGCCGGCATGATTAATCACCAGGATGGTCGCAATAAAATATTACAGGATGAGATTCAACGACTGGACATAGAACTAATGAAAATCCAGGGCCTGGAAGACACCAAGGCCAAGCTACTGTCACGCATGGAAAT
>JBFHWF010000091.1:0-7111 GCA_041589175.1 Gammaproteobacteria bacterium | reverse complement strand
GCAGTTTAGCCTGCCCGACACATTCACAGGGCCCGGCTATTGCGAACATAATATCTTCGCACATCAGTGAGCCATAGGTGAACAGGCTCGATGAATGTTGAGTAGTCACTTATAACAAGTCCATTATCTGCTCTCGGATAAACAAAGCCTAACAGAAATGCTTCTCATAAAAAAAGGAGCCTGGAGGCTCCTTTTTTATTTCCAGAATTTCAACAACGCTTAGAATTGAGCGTGATAGCCAATATTAAGGCCAGAAATTTCTACACTTCCAATATCTGAATCATCATCATAAAACATATTATAGCTAACCGTTAACTTACCAAAGTTCACACCCAGTGAGTAGGTGATGTCGGTGTCATCATCTGATATGGTTAAGCTATCACAGCCACCAAATGCACTCGCACATTCTTCCAGCTTTATATCAATATCCAGGTTATTAATACCAAATGCAAAGAAAAAGTCTGAGTTGTAGTTAATTGGTGCAACAAATTTACCCTGTACACCAATCGCACGGGATAATTCAGCAGATGCAGAAAAACTATAATCACCCAGGAATGGATCAAAGAATGACTCACTGTAAATCTCATCATCCGTCAAGCCTAAACCGAAAAATGCCTCTATAGCAAAATTGGGTTGTAACTGTTTACCCACTCGAAAGAATACTGAACCAGGGTTCGCCTTATCCCCTTCAAAGTCCATTGTCATATGTGAATATTCAACATTGAAATATGACTGCCCTACTTCTACAGCTGAAGCAGAAGTTGATGCAAGTACAAGCCCTGATAAAACTGCAAGATTTTTTATAATTTTCATATAACTTTCCATTTAATGTTTTTAATAATTATGTGACTGATTCCTGTTATCGCACATCTACTCTGAATGGCATTCTCCAGCTACAAACAACTGGATTAAAACATTCTGTCACAACTTGAAGATTACCTGCCTTGGAAGGTAGAAAGAATATTACTTTAGGGGGGGTAGAAAAAAATCAGTAAATAACCGCTACATTTTCCTCACCGGCGAGCTTGTCCAGGCGACTAATAAGCTCATCGCTCGGTTGCACACGCCAGTCTTCACCCAGCGATAATTTGGCCGCCACATCATCACGGCTATAGTTAATCCATACCGGGCAGGCACCTTCACGAAACGGATTAAGCACTTTATTCAATTGCTGAATAATACTATGGTCACCATTTAGCTGTTTGAGGTTAATTTCAAGGCGTTGTGCAAATTTCTGCCGTGCTTCAGTGATATCATAAATATCATCCGCAGTTATTCGATAACCGCCAAAGTAATCGTCGTACACTACCTTGCCTTCAACGATAATCAGCTTGTCCTTATTAAGCAGATGATTGTACTGCTCAAACTTTTCCTCAAAGATTCTCACTTCAATACGCGCGGTTCGGTCATCGAGTACGGCGGAAACAATCTTGCCCCCTGTTTTGGTTTTACGAATACGCATACCAATCATTAAACCGGCGAGCTTATAACTACGTGCGTTTTTCTGTGACATGTAACCGCCACCACCCGCACCGGAGGCGAGGTCACTCTGATCTGCCAGTGAACCGAGGCTACAATCGGTAAACTGACGCAGCTCGTTTTCATAACGCTCTATTGGATGTCCTGTGAGGTATAAACCCAGAGTTTCCTTTTCCAGGGTAAGGCGTTTTTCCTCATCCCATTCCGCGGTGGTAATGGCATCTACGGGTGCAATGGCATCGTCTTCCATGGAGCTGCCAAACAAGTCATCCTGTCCAATGCTGGCATTTTTCTGGTACTGCTCTGCCATCTGCATGGCATCCTGCAAACGCGCCATCAGGCTGGCACGGTTTGGCCCAAGCTCATCAAGTGCACCCGCCTTAATCAAAGCTTCGAGAACACGTTTGTTTACCTTGCGACCATCAACCCGTCGGCATAAGTCATACAGATCCTTATACACGCCGTTATTGCTGCGCTCTTCGATGATACCTTCGAGTGCGGCCAGACCAACACCCTTGATCGCCCCCAGACCATATAGCACCTGTCCATCCTGTGGCACGGAGAATTTGATAATTGAGCGGTTTATATCTGGTGTAAGAACATCCAGTTCCATGCGGTGACAGTCTTCAATCAGGATTACTACCTTATCGGTATTATCCATATCTGCCGACAGAACCGCCGCCATAAATTCCGCAGGATAATGTGCCTTTAACCAGCAGGTCTGGTAAGACAGTAATGCATAGGCAGCCGAGTGCGACTTATTGAAACCGTAACCGGCGAATTTTTCCACCAGGTCGAAGATCTTCATGGCCAGGTCTGGATCGATACCATTCTCTTTTGCACCCGCCGCAAACACCGCACGCTGCTCCGCCATAACCTCGGGTTTTTTCTTACCCATGGCTCGACGCAGCATGTCCGCACCACCGAGTGTGTAACCCGCCAGCACCTGGGCAATCTGCATAACCTGCTCCTGGTACAGGATGATGCCATAAGTGGGTTCGAGAATCGGCTTGAGGGATTCGTGCTGATACTGTGCATCCGGGTAGGACACTTCTTCACGGCCGTGCTTACGATTGATAAAGTTATCCACCATGCCTGACTGTAATGGGCCCGGACGGAACAGGGCCACCAGTGCGACAATGTCTTCAAAGCAGTCCGGCTGCAGGCGCTTGATCAGGTCTTTCATGCCACTGGATTCAAGCTGGAAAACCGCTGTGGTTTCTGCTGCCATTAACAGGCGGAATGCCTGGGCATCGTCCAGCGGCAGCTTGTTCACATCCAGTTCATGCTGATCGGCATGACGGATTTTAATATTCTGTACGGCCCAGTCGATAATGGTGAGCGTGCGCAGGCCCAGAAAGTCGAACTTCACCAGTCCTATGGCTTCAACATCATCCTTGTCGAACTGGGTAACAACACTCTGCCCGCCCTGTTCACAGTAGAGTGGCGTGAAATCTGTCAGTACCGATGGTGAAATAACCACACCCCCGGCGTGCTTGCCGGCATTACGCGCGCAGCCTTCCAGCGACAGCGCCATGTCAATAAGCTCGGTGACGTCTTCTTCATTTTTGTAGGCATTGGCAAGATCTTCGGATTCTTCCAGCGCCTTGCTCAGCGTCATGCCGATTTCAAACGGAATCATCTTGGCGATACGATCAACGAAGCCATAGGACAGGCTAAGCACACGCCCTACATCACGTACAACCGCCTTGGCGGCCATCGAACCATAAGTAATGATCTGCGATACCGCATCACGCCCATAGGTACGTGCCACATAGTCGATAACCTTGTCCCGGCCTTCCATACAGAAGTCGACGTCGAAGTCGGGCAGTGAAACACGTTCAGGGTTGAGGAATCGCTCGAACAGCAGGTCATATTCGAGCGGATCAAGATCAGTAATCAATAATGCATAAGCCACCAGAGAGCCAGCACCGGAACCACGCCCCGGTCCTACCGGAATAGCATTATCTTTCGACCACTGGATAAAATCGGCAACAATCAGGAAGTAACCCGGGAAGCCCATGGTATTGATAACTTCGAGCTCGATGTCGAGACGCTCATAATAAGGCTGACGTCTTTCCTCGGCATTTTCCGAATCCAGCGGAATCAGGTATTCAAGTCGCTTCTCCAGGCCCTCTTTGGAGACACGAATAAAATAGCTCTCTATCGTATCGCCTTCCGGTACCGGGAAATTAGGCAGGAAGCTTTCACCGAGTCGAACGTCAAGGCTACAACGCCGTGCGATCTCGACCGTGTTTTCCAGCGCCTCTGGAATATCCGCAAACAGCTCACACATCTCCTCTTCGGTGCGCAGGTACTGTTGCTCGCTGTAGAGTTTATGTCGACGAGGGTCATCGAGGGTGCGGCCATCACGAATACACACTCTCACCTCATGACTGTTGAATTCTTCCTTCTTCAGGAAACGTACATCATTGGTAGCCACCACCGGAGTATTGCTGGTCATTGCCAGGCTTACCGCCGCATGCAAATACTCTTCTTCACTCTCACGCCCGGTGCGCTGTAATTCGAGATAGAAGCGATCAGGAAAAATTGACTGCCAGGCCTTGAGCAGTTCAGCCGCCTGAATCTGATTTCCCCCAACCAGGGCTCGTCCGATATCACCTTCACGGCCTCCAGACAATGCAATAATGCCGGCATTCATTTCCCGTAACCAGTCCACCTCAATCATCGGGATACCGCCATGCTGACCATCGAGGTAAGCACGGGAAATCAGCTGGGTGACATTCAGGTAACCATCGGCATTCATACACAATAATGTCATACGAGAAGGCTGCTCGGATTCAATCGCCGGGCGCACCCAGATATCAGTTCCAATAATGGGCTTGATACCTGCCGCCATGGCTGCCCGATAAAATTTCACCATGGCAAACAGGTTAGACTGGTCGGTCAGCGCGATCGCCGGCATACCCAGATCGGAGGCCATCTTCATCAGTGGCTTGATGCGCACCACACCATCCACCAGGGAGTATTCGGTGTGTAATCGTAAATGTATGAAACGAGGATTCATTAAATCTATTATCTACTTTAAGTATATTATTTAACTAACTGAATTATATAGACTTAACGGTTTATATTTTTTATGCCTATGAGGTGGGATTATTATGAAACAGAATTCATCACTCGACAATAAGTATTCGCGATTTACCACTTTTTTTTAATCCGACGGGATTTTTTTCCACTTATATTCCCACTTCGCAGCATTTTTACACTGGATACTGATAAAAATTCACCACTTTTGCGTTTTTACTGTCCAGACATCTATACCCAGCGATTTTTAAGCTGCACATGCACCGAAAAACAACTTTAACTAAATTACATAAATTACTGTTTTTATGATATTTATTATTGATTCAACTTACCCGGGGTCAGAGCGTAAAAAGCGACGATCTGCCCCCGAGCAAATCAGGCTGCTGGCCTGCTCTAACATAGCTCCACTATGTGATTTGGTTGTAGAGGTTCGCCTGCTGACGCCTCACTTTTTTCTACAGCGAAAAAAGTAAGCAAAAACGCTGCGCCCTCGGTGCCTTGCCCTCATGAAAAGCGATGAGGGTGCCTGAAAATTGTAATGAACCTGATTCATTGTATGAGTAGCGGTAAGTGCATCGCCCCTTTGCCGGGTCGTGCCGATGCGCCGTCCGGGCTTATCATCACTCAAAAATACATCCCTGTATTTTTGCCCCTCTGTTGAAACACAATCAGCAAGTCACAGGGCGGAGAAGCTTGCGAGCCAGAAACACTTTCCGACACTTCTGGTTGTCCCTCTCAATACAAGGTTGCAACATACCCAAGAACATTTGCGTAAATTTGCGTTCATTTGCGTTTTCTTTTGATCTTGATCTTGTTTTATGTTTGAAACCACGCGAGTATTCGTAGCCATTGTTTTTTGCTTGCTCGATTCACTTCTGTGGTATCAAAACAGGGGTCAGAGCGCTATAAAGCAGCGGTCTGACCCCGAGCAAATCACGGCAAATCTGCATCACGCCAACCCCAGAACCCGCTTCACAGGCCCAAAGCTTTTACGATGCTCAGGGCATGCGCCATGCTCTTCAAGCAAGGCCATATGCACCTTGGTTGGGTAACCCTTATGCCGATCAAATTCATACTGTGGATACTGTTGATGTAGCTCCAGCATCTGCCGATCTCGTTCCACTTTTGCCAGAATCGAAGCTGCCGAAATGGCCGCAACTTTGGCATCACCCTTCACAATGGCTTCGACCCGACAACTCAGATCAGGACATTTATTGCCGTCCACCAGGGCAATTTGCGGTCCGATTTCCAGCCCTTCCACCGCCTTTTTCATGGCCAGCAAACTGGCCTGTAAAATATTGATCTGGTCAATTTCTTCTGCTTCTACCGAAGCGATGGCCCAGGCTTTTGCCTTTAACCTGATCTCCTCGGCCAGTTTTTCACGTTTAGTTGCGCTGAGCTTTTTCGAGTCATTCAGGCCTTCAACAGGATTGTTCTCATCCAGTATCACGGCTGAAGCAACTACTGCACCCACCAGAGGCCCCCTGCCCGCTTCATCCACGCCAGCAATTAATTGGTAGGGTGTCAGGTCAATATCAATGTCGTTTGTCATGTTTTCCGGTACAATTCGTGTTTTCAAAATATCACCACATAATAAAGAGTTGCGATACGAATGAGCAAGATAAAAACCGCCGTCATTGGAGTGGGCTATCTGGGTAAGTTTCATGCCGACAAATACGCCAACCTGCCTAATAGCGAACTGGTCGCTGTTGTCGATGCAGACGAAACCACCGCAAAAGCCATTGGTGACAAGCTGGGTGTACAGGGCCTGACCGACTACAGCTCTCTACTGGGCAAAGTCGATGCAGTCAGCATTGCCGCACCCACTACCCTGCATCACAAGATCGCTAAGGATTTTCTTGAAAACGGCAGCCATGTGCTGATCGAAAAGCCCATTACCGTCACGCTGGATGAAGCTGATGAACTGATCGCACTGGCCAAAGCCAACAATAAGCTGATTCAAGTTGGTTTTCTGGAACGCTTTAATGCCGCGATTCTGGATCTGGATATCCATAATATTCACCCGATGTTTATCGAATCACACCGCCTGGCGCCGTTCAACCCACGCGCCACCGATGTAAACGTGATTCTCGACCTGATGATCCATGATATCGACATTATCCTGAATATCGTACGCTCCGATGTTAAATCGATTGCCGCCTCCGGCACACCGGTACTGACCTCATCAACCGATATTGCCAATGTACGCATCGAATTCGAAAACGGTGCCGTAGCGAACGTGACTGCCAGCCGTGCCAGCATGAAAACCGAGCGTAAGATGCGCCTGTTCCAGCCGGACACCTGTATCACCATCGATTTCCATAATCGTGCCATGAACGTCTACACCAAAGGTGAAAAAGAGATGTTCCCTGGCATCCCGGAAATCGAATCACAGGAAAGCGTGTATGAAAACAATGACGCACTGAATGCCGAAATTGTCGCCTTCCTCGACAGCATCGAAAATAACAAGCCCGCCATGGTGAGTGGCGAAGACGGTCGCCGAGCACTGGCCACCGCGATCGAAATTTCTAATCTATTAAGCGAATAAGGTTCCTACATGAATATCCCAATGGTGGATCTGAAG
>JBFHWF010000090.1:0-7206 GCA_041589175.1 Gammaproteobacteria bacterium | reverse complement strand
ATATGACTCCGCACGCCTGTCGGTGGTCGCAAACACGGGGGACAGAGCTAAAGATCTGTCCCCGAGGGAAGGAAAGTCAGGGCGTGACATGGCTCAGGTGTGCGAGGATCGGGGGCAGACCGCGAAGCGCTCTGTCCCCTGTGGTGAAACCGCGCAAATGAAACGGAGTCGTTTGTTGGATAGGGATATCGTGATGCTGTCACATTTTTATTACTGACGCGGGATCACCTGTCAGCTGGCAGTGCCAATGTCTAATATTTGTTATACACTCAGCCAATGGATCAGGGTATTGTTAATGAAAATCAAAAGCTCCGTCGTCAGCTTGAGAATCTGCTGCGCCGGGCAAGAACCAATGAACAAAAGCAGGCGCTTTTTGATTCATTTGGTTTTGAGGTGATTTCCTCTAATAATCCTGCGCAATTGCGAGATTATATTCTCTATCAGATGCCCGCACGTTTTCAGCTTCATGCCGTGATAATGACCGTAATTGATTTCGAATATGATGCGGATAAACTTTTTTATGGTCACGATCAGGATGCTAAAGCATTATTCGAAAATAAATTGATCATCCTGGATACTGATAAGGACCGGGACAAAATTAGCAGCCTTTCTGATTTTCCCCAACTTGGCCCGGCGATGCTGAGCAAATATGACTGGATGCTGAAGGGTGTGCCGGATAGTGAGCTTTGTAAAAGTGCAGCTTTGCTGCCACTAATGCGAAGTAATCAGCTAATAGGGACACTCTATCTTGTTAGTAAAGATATTAATCGCTATCAGCCAGGCATTGCGACGACCTTCCTTCAGAAACTTTCAGCTATGACCGCGGTTGCAATTGAAAACTGCCTTAACCAGCAGCGGCTGAAAGAAATCGGTTATCAGGATGCGCTTACCCAGGCCTATAACAGGCGTTATTTTGATTTGCGTTTCTCAGATGAAATAGAGAGAAGCCTGCGTCAAAATGAGAATATGGCCTGTATGTTTCTTGATGTGGATTATTTTAAGAAAGTAAATGACACTTATGGGCATCATGTCGGAGATATGGTGCTAACTCGTCTGGTATCTCTGATTAAAGAACAGGTGCGAGCCTGTGATATTGTTGCGCGCTATGGTGGTGAAGAGTTTGCTGTTGTGCTGCCAGGGGTGACGCTCGATCTCGCGTATGATATTGCTGAGCGTTTGCGTAAGTGTGTTGAAAATGATGTGATAATTACCTGTGGTGAAGGTCAGAAGATAACGGTCTCTATTGGCCTGCAAACTCTTTCGGCAATAGATGTTGATAGCAAGTCATCAAAAGAGATTGGATTTACTCTGCTAGAGCACGCGGACTCGGCGCTGTATAAAGCAAAGTCGTCTGGGCGTAATCAGGTTGTCATTTATGAAGCCTGAGCGATCGTCTTGCTCGGTTAGTCGTAGTCGTTTTTCTCTCTTATATCTGCCATCTGTTTGTTCAGGTTGTGCTTGATCATTAACTCACGATCTTCCGGGCGAATATGTTCAAACTGTATGCATATACTTTTATCTTCACAGTCACGAATGTCCTTGATGGCTACGATGCGTCCAAATATAAGAATACCTACCTTTTCAGGTAATAATACGAGCTCAATTTTTATAAATTGATCGACTGTAAACTGATCCTGACTTGGGAATGAAATGCCGGATGCGCTCAGATTTGCGCGTATCACTTTACTTTCATCAAAGCCGGTTTCTTTTATCAGTAAGAGCTGGTTGAGGCTGTCGATCTTCTGATTGATGAATTCAAGGTATTCACCAACATCCGGGTGAATCTGCTTAATGTTGTTAAGAAGTGGATGTATGCTGTTATTCAACGTGGCGAAGTCGGCGCTTAGACTGAATGAGCTATTGTTTAGTTCTTTGAGGAAATCAGGAGCGTTGTTGAACTCGTTTTCGCTGATAACGGTATATTCCATATAAATATCGTCATCAATTCGAAAGTACTCTCTGCGCTCGTTCTCGTTAGCTTTAATCATGGCGTTAGACTCAGTCTGAGAATTTGATCAGGCTGGGTAGTTCCTTTATGGTTTCCGTCTGACGAATAACTTCAATTTCAACCCGGCGATTGATCGCTCTGTTTTTAGGTGTTGTATTTGGCACTAATGGTACCGTATCGGCATAGCCCTGTATAACAATGCGCTCATTCGGAATTTCCTTTATCCGTTGTAGCGTGTTGAGAATTGATACAGCGCGTGCAGAAGAAAGCTCCCAGTTAGAGCGGAACTGGTAGGTCGATATCGGGATATTATCGGTATGCCCGGATATATGGATTTTGCCTGGCGTCTTGTCGATGGCATCAGCAATCTTCTTAAGCACGGGTATGAATTTTCGGCTCAGTTTGGCGCTGCCAGATGAGAAAGATCCTTTCTCACGAATACGGATGATCGTTCTCTGGTTATCTCCTGTGACCTCAATCATGCCTTTGCCAATCTGTTCCTTGAGGGCTTTCTTGAGCTTTTCAAGGCGTTCTTCTGCGGCTTTCTTTTCGATTTCTTTAGATTTGTCCGGGCCCTTGCGGAAATCGAGGTTGCTTTTTCGATCATCCGTTGTGTGCTGGCGCATGACTTTTAAAGCGGTGGGGGTGGGGCGGCCAGGAGTAAACTCCTTGGCTATTATGCTGGTGCCTTTGGGGATTTCCTTGGTTTTAATATCGCGCTGTACACCAAAGGCCTCGCGCATGGAGCCAGCCAGTTGCTTGAATTTGAGGACATCCATTTCTGAGAAGGCGAGTAGCAGCACGAAAAAACACATCAGCAGCGACATCAGATCGGCAAAAGTCGCCAGCCATAACGGGGCGCCAGGCGGTGGGCATTTGACCTGTGGCTCTTCCATAGCGACTAACCTCCGCCGTCTTCAGTCTGGCGCTGGTTCTCTGGCAGGAATGCCTTAAGTAGTTCCTCTAGCACGCGAGGGTTCATGCCTTCCTGTATACCGCTGATGGTTTCCAGTATGAGGGTTCGGTTTGTCTGCTCTTCTTCATAACGTAATCCCAGCTTGGCAGCGATGGGCAGGGCAAAAGCATTGGCGATTACAGCGCCATACAGAGTTGTTAATAGTGCAACAGCCATCGCAGGGCCGATAGTCTTAGGGTCATCCATGTTGGCGAGCATCTGCACCAGGCCGATAAGTGTACCGATCATGCCCATCGCGGGTGCGACGTCACCGAGGGCTTTGAAAATCTGCTGCCCCTGTTCGTGGCGCTGAATGGTCAGGGTGATGTCCTTGCTGAGCATTTTTCTGACCAGCTCAGGTGGGTGCCCATCGACACAAAGCTGTATGCCCTTATTAAGAAATGGGTTGTCGATTTCCTGTGACTCGAGAGCCATCATGCCCTCTTTTCGTGCGATATTGGCGAGTTCCCCGGCCTGGGTAATTAGTTCCTGAGGATCCACGCTCTTATGGAAGAAGGCTTTCATGGCAACCTTGAACGCACCAAAAAACTGGCCAAGCGTAAACTGCATCAGTACGGCGGCGGCGCTACCACCAATAACGATAAGTAATGAGGGGACATTGACAAACAGCAGTAGTGAGCCGCCGGCAAGTATGGCGCCTACAATAAAACCAAAGGTAATAATTAGCCCCAGTAAGGTCGCTAGATCCACATTTTCTCCTTACGATGAATAGCAGGGTGTTAAAATAATTGTTGGGTCATCGAAGTTTTCTAGGTATTTTTTAGATATCGGCATAAGGGCCTAAACCTTAAGCATGAGTGTAGTCAAAGAACAAATACTAGTACAGCAGGTAACACGCTTCTTATGTCAAACCGTGATCTATTAGTCGACGCGTTGAGTGAGCAGGTAATTGATGAGCAGCTTGATAAAATAGTGCGTCAGCGGCTGGGATATGTTCGGGTGGTTCAGCAGCTGTCATCGACAAACGCACATCTGCTGGATGCCTGTGGTACTTATGAGGGCTACGGCTTATGCGTCACGGACTGCCAGACGGCAGGGCGAGGTCGCAATGGGCGTGAATGGTATTCGCCAGCGGGTTCGAATGTCTACCTGAGTGTTGCGGTATTCTGGGAAAGTTATGATCCGGTGGGGCTGTCTTGCCTGTCACTGGCCTGTGGCGTAGCTGTGTGTGAGGTCTTGCAAAAGCTGGGTGCTGATGTGCGTCTTAAGTGGCCAAACGATATCATGCTCAAGGGCAGGAAGCTGGGTGGACTATTACTGGAAACACGTGTGCGAGAAGCGGGTGTATATCTCGTAGTTGGTCTGGGCCTGAATGTACGCATGCAGCAAGGTGTTACGCAGATTGACCAGCCGTGGGCTGATCTTGCCGACTCGGCTATGTCACAGGAAATCACGCGTAACCAGCTTGTGGCGCAGTTGGTAAACGCTCTGGTTAGCTGTCTGGGGAGGTATCGACAGTCGGGTTTTGATGATTTCCGGGAGAAATGGCGTGCTGTTGATATGCTGATGCAATCGGAGATCAGTCTTATTACCCATAATGAGCGGGTACGGGCGCGCGTTATGGGGCTGGCAGAAGACTGTGGTCTGAGTGTGGAGGTCGACGGAGAGCAGCGAGTCATTTATGCTGCAGACGTTAAACTTAAACTGGATGAATATGATCTGCATCGATCTGGGTAACACGCGAATCAAGTGGGCCGAATTTAAGGGCGGCAAGATGAAGCATCATGGGGTTGATCACTATGAGTCTGGCGCGCTTACGAGTCTGGTAGAGGAATTAAATATACCTGTAGCAGGTAAGCCTGTCTGGATCTGTGATGTTGTCGATCAGGTCACTCGAGAGTCGTTGTGGGAAGCGCTGCGAGTAAAGGGGGCTGCCGAGATTAACCGGGTGAAGTCAATGTCGGTAATGGCAGGTGTCACCAGTGGTTATGCAGAGCCTTCACTTCTGGGTAGTGATCGATGGGTTAATATGCTCGCGGCATATCACGATAGTCGGCGGCAGGGCGAAGATGCGGTATGTGTGGTGAGCTGTGGAACTGCGACCACAATTGATGTCCTTGATAAGGAAGGGCAGCATCTGGGTGGGCAGATTATGCCAGGCTATCAGATGATGTTGTCTTCACTAAATAGTGGAACAGCTAAATTGCCCGAAATTACCGCTATGAGTCGTGAGCGGCATGGGTTGTTGGCCAGGACTACGGAAGATGCAATACGTTGGGGTGTTGAGTCCATGCTTCTGGGAGGTTTAGGCGATGTGCTACGACGCGAAATGGCGGAGCTTGATGAGCCAATGCGTGTTTTTGTGGCGGGCGGTGATGGTGAGTGGCTGGCGCCTTTGCTGGCATCAGCGCTAACAGACTGCAAAATAGTGTATGACGCATTTATAACATTACGTGGTATCAGGCTGTATGCAGAGCATGCAGTTTTATAACAGAGATAGGGTCCGGGCTTTTTATGCGAATGCTGCTTTTATTTTTAATTGCGTTGAATCTGGTTTATGCGGGCTGGGAGTATACCCGCCCAACACAGACTGATGCTGCCGTCAGGCCCATGCCGGCGAGCCTTAAGAGTCTTGAGCTGCTTGAGGAACGTGGAGTGACTGTTACAGCAGAGCTGGCGCGAGAAGTGGAACAAACGCCTGAAGTCACGGCACAGGTGATGTTCGATCAGGCCGTTTTGCAGCCGGGTATTGAAAGGTGCTTTACGCTTGGACCGTTTAGTGATGATGCCATCATGCGGCAGGTGTATGATTCGATCGCAGAGCGAGTATCGGATATCAGGCAGCGACGAGTTGTTGAAACAGAAGCGCATCGCTACTGGGTTTATATACCAGAGGCAGGAGGGCGAACAGGGGCTAAAAGTGTTGCAGAGCAGCTGAAGGCAAAGAAAATCAAGGACTTTTATATTGTCCTGAAGGGAGAAAACCAAAATAGCATCTCCTTGGGGCACTTTCGTGAGCAAAAGCTGGCGAATCGGCAATTGAAGAAGGTAGAAAAACTAGGGTTCGATGTCAGGCTTAAGGTGATCTATCGGGACTACGATATATTCTGGCTCGATTACAGCGTTGCAAATGAGGATCAGCTGGATGAATTCAGTGTCCAGGACTACCAGTCTGAAGGCGTCGCTCAGATTCAGAGAAGTTGTGATGGCGATGCAGGTTAGTGAGCGTGAAGTCGCCCGTCTAAATATGCAAAAAATATGAAAAATTCCTGATATGCATATTGCGTAACGCGGTCTTATTCACTAGAATTGCGAGCCTCCTGTGATTGAGGCAGGTTATAGAATGTTATGAGCGAATTTGATTCGCTCAACGCGAGCCAGACAGGCAGTCTGGCAGGTACAGCCATTATGCCGTACAGCGTGTTAAAGGAATAACGATTTCGCCGGCGTAGCTCAGTTGGTAGAGCAACTGACTTGTAATCAGTAGGTCCCGTGTTCGATTCATGGTGCCGGCACCATATTAACAGTCTCGTAGTTAGCGAGGCTGTGCTGCATATAAAGCGGCCCAAAGCCTGTTCGCTTGCGGTTTTGCAAGCAGGATTTGGGCCGCTTTTTGTTGACAGTCTGGCGGCTGTCAAGCAAAATATGCGGCTTCCAGTTTTGGAGGGGTTCCCGAGCGGCCAAAGGGGGCAGACTGTAAATCTGCTGTTTCGACTTCGGAGGTTCGAATCCTCCCCCCTCCACCATGTTTCTGTGATCGAGCCTAAGTGCTTGAATTGCTGAGAAAACCTCGAAGAGGTTCGCCGGCCGAGTGGCGATCAGCAAAAAATGGATGAGAGCGGCTGGAAGGACAATGGCTTGTTAAGCGGGTGTCGTATAATGGCTATTACCTCAGCCTTCCAAGCTGATGACGTGGGTTCGACTCCCATCACCCGCTCCAAATTTTAGTGTGTCTACGGCACATGGTAATGAATTGAAGCTGCTGTGCTGTATGGTGGCGACTGGACATAGCCTGTAATGAGGCTCTGCTCAGCAAGGTTTTGCTCATATAGCTCAGTAGGTAGAGCACTTCCTTGGTAAGGAAGAGGTCACCGGTTCAAATCCGGTTATGAGCTCCAGTATTTTTGTTTGAACTTTAATTTTACATCCGGGGGAGGCATTTATAATGTCCAAGGAAAAATTTGAACGTACCAAGCCCCATGTAAACGTGGGCACAATCGGTCACGTTGACCATGGTAAAACAACTCTGACTGCGGCCCTGACAAAGGTTATGGCTGAGACACACGGTGGCGACCTGAAGGCGTTTGATCAGATTGATAACGCCCCGGAAGAAAAAGCGCGT
>JBFHWF010000089.1:0-7497 GCA_041589175.1 Gammaproteobacteria bacterium | reverse complement strand
TCGGCTGTTTCGGCTGTTTCGGCTGTTTCGGCTGTTTCGGCTGTTTCGGCTGTTTCGGCTGTTTCGGCTGTTTCGGCTGTTTCGGCTGTTTCGGCTGTTTCGGCTGTTTCGGCTGATTCGGCTGATTCGGCTGATTCGGCTGATTCGGCTGATTCGGCTGATTCGGCTGATTCGGCTGATTCGGCTGATTCGGCTAACTCGCTGTCGTCAAGCGCCAGCTCAGGATGCAACTTATCCAGGTCCTTGATATCCGCCAGGCTTGGCAGCTCATCCAGGCTCTTCAGATTAAAATAGTCGAGAAACTCGCGGGTGGTGCCATACATAGCAGGTTTACCGGGAACGTCTTTGTGGCCCAGCACACGCACCCACTCACGTTCCGACAACGTCTTGATAATCTGACTACTAACACTGACACCACGAATTTCCTCGATTTCACCCCGCGTAATGGGCTGGCGATAGGCAATCAGCACCAGAGTTTCCAGCAACGCACGGGAATAGCGCGGTGCCTTTTCTTCCCACATGCGAGCAACCCATTGAGCACAGTCTGGCACCACCTGCATGCGATAGCCCGAGGCAACTTCGCGCAGTTCAATACCGCGTCCACTGTAGTCTTCCTGCAGCGCCTGTAAGGCCTGTAATATCTGATCACGCCCCGGACGCTCTTCACCGTCGTCTTCAAACAACGTTTCCAGCTTGCGCAGATCCATAGCGGTATCAGCGGTTAACAGAATGGCTTCAAGAATGTTTTTTAGTTGTGATAATTCCATCATTAATCATCTATTGCTGGGTCAATATCAGGGCCAAAATCCGGCCCCGGATCGGAGTGAATTTCTGCTTCGCTGGCTGCCTTAACATAAATTGGTGCAAAAGCCTCCGCCTGTACCAGGTCAATCATCGCACCTTTGAGTAGTTCGAGTATCGCCATGAAGGTTACAACCACGCCACGACGCCCTTCTTCAAGGGAAAAGAGACTACTAAGATCGGTAAAGCCATCGGTTGTCACCATGGAAAGAATTGAGGTCATCTTCTCTCTGATTGACAGGGTTTCCCGCTGAATCATATGGTGGCTATTTATCTCGGCGCGATTAAGGATATCCTTAAAGGCCAGTAACAGCTCTCTGAGGTCGACTTCAGGCTCGGGCCGCGTCAGTTCTATTGGCGGTGGCTCAGCACTGGCAATAAAACTATCACGCTCCTGGCGAGGGATCTCATCCAGGTCTTCAGCCGCCTGCTTGAAGCGCTCGTATTCCTGCAGGCGACGCACCAGTTCCGCTCTTGGGTCATCCTCGTCTTCTGCACTTTCCGGCCGTGGCAACAGCATACGTGACTTGATTTCTGCCAGCATGGCAGCCATCAACAGATACTCCGCGGCCAGCTCGAAGCGCATGGTCTGCATCATATCGATATAGGACATGTACTGGGCCGTGATATGCGCAATCGGGATATCGAGGATTTCCAGATTCTGGCGCTTGATCAGGTATAACAGCAGATCCAGCGGGCCTTCGAAGGCCTCAAGGAATACTTCCAGTGCATCCGGCGGTATATACAGATCTTCGGGCAGCAGCGTCAGCGGCTCCCCCTGTATCACCGCAAATGGCATCTCCCCCTGGGATGGCGGCTCTTTAGGTGTGCTTTCTTCTACGGGTTCATTCACCTGATGGTACTCAATTCCGGCCTGACTCTAGCGGCTAAGGCTCATTACTTTTCTGACTTCGTCGAGTGTATCACGAGCAACATCCCGTGCCGCCTCACAACCCTCATCAATGATCGCCTGAACCGACGAAGGGTCATCGATATAGTCTTTTGCTCGTTCACGTATCGGCTTGAGCTCGGCGATCACACTATCAATAACGGGCTGCTTGCATTCAACACAACCGATACCCGCCGTGGTACAGCCTTCCTGTACCCAGTTACGGGTTTCTTCGTTGGAATACACCAGATGCAGCTGCCAGACCGGGCAGCGCTTCGGATCACCTGGATCAGTACGGCGCACGCGGTTGGTGTCCGTAGGCATCGTGCGCAGTTTCCTGGCGACTTCATCCGGGTCTTCACGCAGCGAGATGGTGTTGCGGTAAGACTTGGACATCTTCTGTCCATCCAGGCCCGGCATCTTCGATGCTGGCGTTAGCAGGGCCTGCGGTTCTGGCAGGATAATCTTACCGGACCCTTCCAGGTAGCCAAACAGACGCTCGCGGTCGCCCAGGGATATGTTCTGCTGGGACTCCAGTAATGCCTGGGCCACGTCCAGCGCCTGCTGGTCACCCTGCTCGGTGTAGCGCTTGCGCAGGTCACGATACAGACGGGCATCTTTCTTGCCCATTTTCTTGATCGCCGCCTCAGCCTTCTCTTCGAAGCCGGGCTCACGACCATAAATATGGTTAAAGCGTCGCGCCACTTCACGCGTCAGTTCCACGTGCGCGACCTGATCTTCACCTACCGGCACCTGGCCAGCCTTGTACACCAGGATATCCGCGGATTGCAGCAGCGGGTAACCGAGAAAACCATAGGTCGCCAGGTCTTTTTCTTTCAGCGCTTCCTGCTGATCTTTATATGTGGGGACGCGCTCCAGCCAGCCCAGAGGAGTAATCATGGAGAGTAACAGGTGTAGCTCTGCATGCTCAGGTACACGCGATTGTATGAACAGCTTGGCCGAGCCGGGGCTAACGCCAGCCGCCAGCCAGTCGATCACCATGTCGTTGGTGCTCTCGGCGATAATGCGCGGATCTTCGTAGTGCGTGGTCAGCGCATGCCAGTCCGCAACGAAGAAAAAGCACTCGTACTCATGCTGCAGGTTCACCCAGTTTTTCAACACCCCGTGGTAATGACCCAGGTGTAACAGCCCCGTGGGGCGCATGCCGGATAATACGCGCTGATGTTGCGCTGGAACTGAACTCAAAATATCTCCTTAGCCTAATCCGAATATTGAATAGAGGTTTTTCTGTACACCCTGAACCATGGGCATGAGTATTTTACCCAGAAATCCGCTGGCTAACAGAAAAATAACCAGCCACATACCGAGGGTCTCAAATTTAGCCACCCACACTGCCACGGAAAAGGGCATAACCCCTGTGATCACACGCCCCCCATCCAGTGGCGGCACAGGGAGTAAATTTAGCACCATCAATACAATATTGATCATCACACCCACTTCAGCCATCACCTTTAGTGCTCGACCAAGACCAGAGCCTGGTAACAGCTTTATCGCGACAACCAGTACGACTGTCCAGAAGATTGCCATCAACAGATTTGAAACCGGCCCAGCCAGCGCCACCAGAGCCATATCTTTCTGAGGGTTCTGAAAATTACGCACATCAACTGGCACCGGTTTGGCCCAGCCAAAGGGAAAGCCAAGCAGCAATACCATCACAATGGGTACGGCTACGGTGCCAATGGGATCTATGTGCTTGAGTGGGTTTGCTGTCAGGCGCCCTAACCGGAGTGCCGTGGAATCCCCTAGTAGATGGGCAATCCAGCCATGGGCCGCCTCATGCAGGCTGACAGCCAGCAGAATGGGTAAAGCGTAGAGAAAAATTGTGGTTAACAGATCCATATTAATCAAGCCCGTGGTCCATACCCTTGCCCTGCCTTACGACCTCGGGAGCACCTTCCGCCATGCGAATAACTGTGGTTGGCTCGAAGCCACAGTTGCCGCCATCGATCACCAGATCGACATCATGTTCGAGGAAATCTCGAATCACCTCAGGATCTGTTTCGGGCATGTCTTTCCCCGGCAGGATCAGGGTCGAGCTCATAATAGGCTGGCCTAGCTCCTCAAGCATGGCCTGCACGATGGGATTATCGACCACACGAATACCAATCACCCGCCGTTTGGGGTGCATCAACCGACGTGGCACTTCGTGGGTCGCCTTGAGCAGGAAGGTATAAGGTCCGGGGGTAAGCGACTTGAGCATACGGTAATCCGCGTTGCTTACCCTGGCATAGGTGGCGATTTCCGAGAGATCACTACACACCAGGGTGAAATGATGCTTGTCATCGACCCGACGAATACGGCGTATCCGCTCCATGGCATTCTTGTCACCCAGGTGGCAACCAATGGCATAGCTGGAATCGGTGGGATACACCACAACGCCGCCATCACGAATAATCTCTACCGCCTGATAGATCAGTCGCTTCTGCGGATTTTCCGGGTGAATTTCAAAATACTGGCTCATAAGGGCAGCTATTCTGACGCAAACACCCGCCGAGGCAAAGGAAAAATACGGCAGGCCGATCTAAGTGCTTAAATTTTGAGCAATAATCTCAGGTTTTGTGGCATATTATCCGATCTAAATTCGTGCTAATCTCGCCATTCCATTTTGACGCACTAGTAACATGAAAGTATTTTACGACCTGATGCCGGTAATCCTGTTTTTCCTGGGTTACCACAACTACACCCTGATTACCGAAAACACACCCGCGGGACAGTGGATCAACCCGGATCAACCTGAAGTCATTATCGCGACGATTGTGGCCACTGGTATCGCCATTGTCGCCAGTTTTATTCAGGTGGGGGGCTTCTGGCTCAAACACCGCCGCTTTGAGCGCATGCATATTTTTTCGCTACTACTCATCAGTGGCCTGGGCGGTATTACCATCGTTTTTGGTGACCCGGCCTTTATTCAATGGAAACCGACCGTACTTAACTGGGTATTTGCGGGCGTCTTCCTGGCCAGCCAGTTTATCGGGGAAAAGAACCTCGTCGAGCGCATGATGGGTAGCCAGCTAAAACTAGCGGCCGAAGTCTGGCTAAAGCTCAATGTTTCCTGGGTGGCTTTCTTTATAATTAGCGGTCTTGCCAACCTGTATGTCGCTTTCTATTACGCCACCGACCTGGATGAAAAAACCCGAATGGACTTCTGGGTCGACTTCAAGTTATTTGGCCTGATGGGCATGACCCTGATCTTTGTTATTGGCCAGGCTGTCTACCTGAGCCGACATATGCAGGATGATAATAACGAGAAACCAACAGAGTAAGCACTATGTTATATGCCATTATCTCCCAGGATGTAGACAACAGCCTGCAGGACCGTCTCAAGGCACGTCCGGATCACCTGGCGCGACTGCAACAGTTACAGGATGAAGGCCGCCTGGTTATCGCCGGTCCCCACCCTGCCATTGACAGTAATGATCCTGGAGAAAACGGATTTACCGGTAGCCTTGTAGTCGCCGAATTCGGTTCTCTGAAAGACGCACAAAGCTGGGCAGATGCTGACCCATATATCGCAGCAGGCGTCTATGAATCTGTTGTCGTTAAACCCTTCAAACAGGTTTTCCCTACCGCCTAATTTCACTGCAAAAGCGCCCGTTTCCTTGCCAGATGCTGGTATGGCAACTATATTCTCTGAATATAATTAACACATAAAAAACAGGCGCTTAAATGAAACCCAGCATACTCCGCAATATACTGTTTGCTTTTCTTGGCTTTGGTCTCTCCATGGGCATCATATTCCCGTTTTATGCCGGGCTATTTGTCGAATTCAAGGAAGGTCTGTACTGGTGGTTTGTAATTGGCTGCCTTGTAGCCGGTACCATCATCGGTATTGCTAATTACTATATCCTTAACCTGTTATTGATTAGTAAGCTCAAGCGTATCGCTCAGATTTCTACCGCTATCAGTAACCATGATCTTAGCTTTACCTGCAATATGGAAAGCCATGATGTCATCGGAGAAATCATCGACAGTTTTAACAAAATGGCAGACACCTTACGTAGTGTCGTGAGTGAATTGAAAAATAGCAGCGAGCAGATGCTTAACAGCGTCAACCAGATCTGCGTTGTTGCGGATGCAACCAGCACTGGCGTGCAAAACCAGCATATGCAAACCCAGAATGTTGAAATGGCCATCCAGAGAATGACACAGATAGCTCAGGATGTTTCCAACAAAGCTGCCCAGGCAGCAGAAGCCGCAGCCATTGCCAAAGACGAATCAGAAAAAGGCAATCAGGTCGTTGGACAAACCGTACGCTCTATCCAGACCCTTGCCAACGCCGTTGAAAACGCGGCTAATTCCATCAACCGGGTTGAAGCTGAAAGTATCAATATCGGAGGCGTACTGGACGTTATCCAGGGTATTTCCGAACAAACCAACCTGCTGGCACTAAATGCCGCTATCGAAGCCGCCCGTGCCGGTGAGCAGGGACGTGGCTTTGCCGTGGTGGCCGACGAAGTTCGAACCCTCGCCAGCAAAACCCAGGAATCCACCATGGAAATTCAGGAGATGATCGAAACCCTGCAAACGGTATCCCGCGATACCGTTGAGGTCATGGAAAAAGGTCAGAGCCAGGCAGCAGAGAGTGTCAATTACGCTACCGAAGCCGGTAAGTCGCTACAACAGATCACCCAGGCGGTACAGGCTATCACAGAAATGAATACGCTCATTAATGATGAAGCCGGTTCCCAATCGGGTGTAGCTGTGGAGATAAACCAGAATATGCAGAACATCAGCCAGATTGCCAGTGAAAGCAAGGACGGTGCAGAACGCACCAATCAGGAGAGCCAGGGCCTGTCTAACCTGGCCAATAACCTGCAACAACTGGTATCCAAGTTCCAGCTATAAGCTTTTCTTGCTCAAGCTGTAAAAATCGTTAGAATAGCCGCTTCTGAACAAGCGGCTTTTTTATGCAGTGCTACAGCACATAATAATCAGTCCGCCAGTAGGATTGCGCAGTACACCGGTTACGGGATGTAGTGCACTTGATTCGAATGAAATCGTTCAGAATATGCCAGAGTGCTGAAATTGGTAGGTTCTTGCGGGTGAAGACGACCCGCAGATAAGCGTGCGCAGCACACCGGTATGGGATTCAAAATATCAACATGGATCCCCTGTGCACTTACAGGATGTAGTGCACTTGATTCGAATGGAATCGTTCAAAATATGCCAGAGTGGTGAAATTGGTAGGTTCTTGCGGGTGAAGACGACCCGCAGATAAGCGTGCGCAGCACACCGGTATGGGATTCAAAAATCAACATGGATCCCCTGTGCACTTACAGGATGTAGTGCACTTGATTCGAATGGAATCGTTCAAAATATGCCAGAGTGGTGAAATTGGTAGACACAGGGGATTCAAAATCCCCCGCCCTAAAAAGCGTGCCGGTTCGAGTCCGGCCTCTGGTACCATTCCTGTCGGTTCAACTGATGATCCATGCTCGTCGAGAGCAGGTAACGCGCGGACGTCCTCAGAAAATCATCAATGTACCGCTGTTTTAATTTATCGGCATGTGAAAGACTGTATTCATTTGCTTCAAAACTTTTCATAACACCCCCACAAATACATATTCACAACTTAACAATTATTACTATATAAATACTTACATCATCCTCTCATTACGTGGGCAGGTTACACACGTCACCATATATTAATCGCATTTGATTCGATAAATGCCAATCCATCGAAAGAATATAAATATGGCGCCTGGCTTTATTTTCAAGTGTCGCGCTGTCCCAAAAAATATAAAAATTATTTATATTTTATAAATATTTTATATTATTTTTTTATT
>JBFHWF010000088.1:0-7903 GCA_041589175.1 Gammaproteobacteria bacterium | reverse complement strand
GACTTGTTATGAGTTTTCACTTCCAATACTCTTCACCATTAAGCCAGACTTCCAGCCAGCTAAGAAAATCTAATTTTGGTTCTGTATGGGCGATACCCTCACCCGTAAAAAGCCACATATTTCCTGTTTCTTTTCCTGAAACAATTAGATGCCAATACATACCGCACCCATCATTACCTATGTAAATGCTCCCGTAATCTACATCATCTTCCGTTCCTTCAGTCGATATTTCTTCTGCATCCCATATCCACGGTTTTGTAAACGGAAATTCCTTTGATGCATTGTCTAGGGATGTCCAATTCTCTTTTTGAAAGGAGCTCATGTCGCTTGCTACTTCACCTAAACGAGAGATTCCATATTCTGGTGGGCCTTCTCCACCATTTCCAATTTGTTTTAAATATTCTCTATATCCCTCGGGAAGAACTATTTCGTATGCATTTTCAAAATTAACGATTTCACCTTCAAGTAAGCAGTGATTAAGATTACATCCTTTGTTCAGCATTCCATTACGAATTTTAAGTAAGCGTTCTTCCATCTCTATTTTTACTCATAACAGTGAAATAGGCGGTTGCCGGGTATTCCAGCGTAACCCGGTGGCCGTATATTGTAAAAAGTGGGTATCGTACATTTATATTGTTTTAGGGGTATTTCCATATTATTGAATATCCAGTTATCTGGTTGTTCTTTTTAACTGATTCTGTCGTAATTTCACATATATATCAACAGGATATAGTGGCTATTCTAGCAGCCTAATATTTTGTGGTGTTTGTTTTGAGTGCTGGGTGTGATTGTTTGAAACGGTTTTCTATGCCGCCTATTACGTTTTTTGAATGTGGTTTGAAAGGGAATAGGCGGCAATAAATAAGCACTAGCTTATTTTGTTATTAGTTTATTAAAAGCGTAGTTCTGGCTAATCAGCTCACTGTATCTGAAAATATCCAGCAAAGTGCTGTATTCATCTGGCTGAATTATTCCATTATGCTGCCAGCATCCTAGTTGCTGGTAGTATTCAATTGTACTTGTCAGAACACCAGGATCTATCTCGGTCAAAAAGCCATAGGAATGTAGTTTGCGACCTACATCTACTGCGGTATTGTTTTTACATTCTGCTAAAGCCTGCTGATAGGCGTTTAAAAAAAATCCGGCATCTTCACTGGCTAACCATTGTTTATTCGCACACAGACTACTAAACGCCACCGGCCCAATGGCTTCACCCACCGACGCGACAACATGGGCAACCCCATCCGCTTCCATCTGCTGGGGGGCCGGGCCCTGTTGGTGCACGAAGTCACCTTTACCTTCGCGGAAGGCTTTGTCGATAGCATCCACATCTCCGGCATCGATGATATCGATTTTGCTTTCATCTACGCCCTTTAGTTTTAATGCGTAGCGAAACATGGCCATCGGCTGGAAGAAGTGGTCGACCAGTACGCTTTTACCTTCGAGTTGTTTCCAGTCGAAGTTTTGTATGGATTCTTGCCCGATGGGTTCACGGGCGGCGATAAAAAAACCATCGCGGTTATTGATCTGTGCAAAGTGGCGGATGTCGTTGGGCTGGTTCTGTTCGAGGTCGGCAAAACCGGCGGCGACGGCGGACTGTGACACGTGGCAGCTGCCATCGAGTAGTCGGTCTTTTACCAGGTTGTCCGGAGTTTGTACGGTGTATTCGACATCAAAGCCGGCGTCTTTTAAATAACCACCGGCCATGCTGAGCAGGTAGGGGCTATAGAAGGCGGAGTGGCGCAGGGCCATGAGTTTTAGCTGGCTCACTGTTGGGCTTCCTGTTGTTGTTTCTGCTTTTTCTTTTGGGCTAGTTCCAGCACGCCATCAATCGCTCTTGCCGCCGCGACAAAACCAAAGCTGGCGGTGACCGCGGTGGCCGAGCCGAAGCCCATGGCGCAGTCGAGGTGTACGCCTTTAACACCGGGTTTGCTGTAGTCCACGCTGCCGTCATCGTTGGGGTAGCGTTGTTGTTCGGATGAGAATACGCATTTGATGCCAAAGCTGCGTTTCGGGTTTTTGGTATAGCCGTACTGGTAACGCAGCTGTGAACGGACCTTGGCCGCCAGTGGATCGTTCCAGGTGCGGGTGAGGTCCGCCACTTCGATCTGTGTCGGGTCGGTTAAGCCGCCAGCGCCGCCGGTGGTGATCACCGGAATTTTATTGCGTTTACAGGTATAGATGATGGCGCATTTGAATTTAATACTGTCGATGGCGTCGATGACGTAATCGTAACCCCGGTCGATATACTCACGGCAGTTCTGCTCGGTAATAAAATCATCGATGATGTTGACTTTGCAGTCCGGGTTAATCTGTTGAATGCGTTCACCCATGGTCTCGACTTTGGACTGGCCCACCGTGCTATCCAGTGAATGAATCTGCCGGTTGATATTACTGGTGGCGATGTCGTCGTGATCGATCAGAGTGAGTTCGCCGATGCCGGTGCGCGCCAGTGCCTCGGCGGCCCAGGAGCCTACGCCGCCGATACCGACCACGCAGATATGGGATTGCTGCAAAATCTCCAGTGCGTTGGCACCGTAAAGGCGGCCAATGCCACCGAATCGATTGTCGTAGTCGCTCATGCTGAATTCTGTTGCCGGATTGTTACCCTGGGGTTATTGCCCTGATTATAACGTAAGCTGCCGTTTCATCGTTACGTTCATCTCACTACAAATACTGGTGTTAATGGGGCTGGCACGGGTGCTACACTGCTAGCCTGTTTACCAGGTACAGCCTGTAGCGGAGATGCGAATGCGCGAACCGGATTCAAGCACGGATACACCTTACGTGCCCATCGCCTGTAGTGATTATGATATATACGAAATCGCTATTATGCGTCGGCAGCAATTGCGCCTGACGATAAAAGGTAATGACTCCTTGCAGGTCACCCCCGTATCCCTGCGCATCGAGCAGGGTGCAGAGTATCTGGAATATACCATTAATAAAACGCTGCAACGTGTTCGCCTCGACCAGATTGAACGGGCACAGATAATAGAATAAGCACCATGTCACAGTATATTTTTGAAGCCACCCCTGACAACTTTCGCGAACTGGTTATTGGTAATTCCGTGCGTGGCCCGGTGGTGGTGAATTACTGGAGCGAACGCGCCGCGCCCTGCATGCTGTTATGGCCGCGTCTGGAAGCCCTGTCGAAAGAATTTGGCGGGCGTTTTCTGCTGGTGAATATTAATACCGACAAGTACACAGGTTTCGTGCAGAACGAGCTGGGGGTGCGCAGCGTGCCGACCTTGCAGATTTTCCATAACCAGCAGGTGGTGGATGTGGTGCACGGTGCGGATTCGGAAGCGAGTATTCGCCAGTTATTGTTACGCCATTTGCCGAGGGATTCCGATAGCCTGCTGGTGGAGTCGGTTAAGCTCTATAACAACCAGAAAGTCGACGAGGCGATTGATTCGCTGCGTAAGTTACAGAAGAGCGATCCGGAAAACCCGCGCATTGCCACCTCGATCATAAAACTTTTATTCCGCGAGCAGCGTTTCGATGAAATGCACAAGTACATTGCAACCCAGTCGTCCAGCGTGCAGGGCAACGAGGAAGTGATTAGCCTGCAAACCCACGCGCTATTGCAGCAGGAAGCGGACAAAGTGGAGGATGCAGCGGCACTAGCACAACAACACGAACAGTCGCCCGGTGATGTTGAGCGTATGTTTCAGCTGGCGGCGCTACATGCCATGCGTGATGAACTGGTGGATGCGCTGGAACTGTTACTGGAAGTGATCGCCATTAAACCGGATTACCGCGAACGTATTGCGTCGCGCAGCATGGTGCTGTTATTGAATGCGCTGGGCTCGGAGTCGGCGCAGGCCAGGGAATATCGCAGTCGTATGATCGATGCCCTGTCGAGGGCATCGTAATATTTCACTCTAATCGTGGTCCATAAAGTCGTCGATATACTCGACCAGGTGTTCCTCGATATAACGTTCAAATTCATCGATCGACTCATCGAACATCTGCAGGTAGCGGCTGGCCTGGTCGCGATTCAGGATCTTGTTATTTACCCGGTACTCCAGTTCAGCTATAGACTTGTCGTGGCGTGGTGTCACCGTCCAGTCGACGAACTGGCTGTCGTGGGTGGAAAATTTCTGTCGTGCAAATTTGCAAAAGTCATCCACCAGGTCGGGGCCGGTGGGGCCGAGGCAGCCGGCTTCGACCCGGTAAACCACGTTGAGTTTTCTTTCCTGTGGAATCGAGGAGGCGTCAGTCATTAAATGTCAGTCTCGTTGCGAGCGTGGTAGCCCAATAAGTAATTGATATTTATATTTATACTGATAGTTATAGCTAAATCAACGAAATAGGCAAGCCCGTTGTGGATGGCTCCCTCTATGGGTTGGCATCTATCCTGCAATATTCTCCCCATGAAACTGTTTTTGTCAAAATGTCGACGGGGGATGCAATGAACCAGGATACTGTGATGCAGCTGGCCTCCCAGACGCTGTGGGTGACGATTCTTATCGGTGGGCCGCTATTGCTATCCGCACTGGCGATCGGTTTGCTGGTGGGGATGTTCCAGGCCGCAACCCAGATCAACGAGATGACCCTGAGCTTTATCCCCAAGCTGGGTATTCTGATCGTTGCGTTGCTGGTGTTTGGCCCGTGGATGCTCACCACTATTGTGGATTTTACCCGCACGCTCATTACCGAGATCCCATTGCGGATCGGCTAGGGCGCGATGCTGGTCCTCACCACCGAACAGATTACCCTTTGGCTAGGCGGCCTGTTCTGGCCCTTTGTGCGTATCAGCGCAATGATGCTGGCGGCACCAGTGTTCGGTGCCCGTATGATGCCGGTGCGTATTCGTGTGATTCTGGCACTGGCGATCAGCGCCATGAGTGTACCGCTGTTACCACCCGTGCCTGCGGTTGATCCTATCTCCATGGATGCTGCACTGATCCTGGCGCAGCAGGTACTGATCGGTGTTGCCATGGGCTTTATTATCCAGATGGTCTTCCAGAGTCTGGTGGTGGCGGGGGAGGCCATTGCCAACAGTATGGGCCTGGGCTTTGCACGTATGGTCGACCCGGCTAATGGCGTGCAGGTACCGGTTATTTCACAGTTTTTCGTGGTAATGATGACGCTGCTATTCGTGGTACTCAACGGCCACCTGATGCTGATCCAGCTGGTGGTACGCAGCTTTGAACTGCTACCCATCTCCACCGATGGTCTGTCGTTACCGGGTATCCGTGCCGTGGTGGACTGGGGCTCGGCGATGTTTGCCGGTGGCCTGATGATTGCGCTACCCGCGGTAACGGCATTGCTGGTGGTAAATGTATCTATGGGTGTCATTACCCGCGCCGCACCGCAGCTTAATATTTTCGCGGTGGGTTTTCCCCTCATGATCCTTCTGGGATTTGTGTTTTTAATGGCCACGCTGCCGGGCATATTTGCCCAGTTTACTCAGCTGTTAATGAACGGTTTTGAGTACATCAGCCATATTCTGGAGGTGCGCTGATGGCGGAGTCAGAAACCGGTCAGGAACGCACCGAAGAACCCACCCCCAAACGCCTCGACGAAGCCCGAAAAAAAGGCCAGATCGCCCGTTCCCGCGACTTTAACACCATGGTGATTATTGCCCTGTCAGCCACTGTGATGCTGTTTATGGGGCAGGGTATGATCGGCGATATCAGCCAGCTGATGACCCATTATTTCCAGCCCGATCGCAAGCAGATCTTTGATCCCATGGGGGTTATCGACTGGTTCTATGGCGCCATTCTGGATGGCTTCTGGCTGACGGTTCCGTTTCTGTTAATTACTCTGGTGGCGGCACTGCTGGCACCTATCATGATCGGCGGCTGGGCCTTCAGCTTCGAGGCATTGCAGCCCAAGCTGAGTAAGCTCAACCCCATCAAAGGTATCGCCCGGGTGTTTTCCCTTAAGGGCCTGATGGAACTACTCAAGGCGATGGCCAAGTTTCTGCTGGTGGCCGCGATCGCGCTGGCGGTGATTGGCAGTAATACCGATGCTTACTTACAGCTAGGTTCGATGCCGATGGAGGTGGCACTGGCCCGTGCCGGTGAGTTGCTGGGCTGGGCTTTTCTGCTGGTGACCATTGCGCTGATTATTATTGCCGCGGTGGATGTGCCGTTCCAGATCTGGGACCACAAGAAACAGATGCGCATGACCCTGCAGGAAGTGAAGGACGAAATGAAAGACACCGAGGGTAAGCCCGAGGTGAAGAGCAAGGTACGCCAGCTGCAACGGCAGATGGCCGAGTCGCGCATGATGGAGGCGATACCGGATGCGGACGTGGTGGTGACCAACCCGACCCACTTTGCGGTGGCCCTGAAATACGATACCGACAACATGAAAGCCCCCGTGGTGGTGGCCCGCGGTGCCGACCTGGTGGCCGCGAATATCCGCCGTGTGGCACTGGCAAATGAAGTTTTACTGGTAGAAACGCCACCTTTGGCACGGGCCTTGTATCACACAACAGAAATAGGACAGGAAATTCCCCAGGGGCTCTATGTAGCGGTGGCACAGGTGCTTGCCTACGTCTTCCAGCTACGTGAAGTACAAAAAAATGGCGGCGAAAAACCGACGCCACCGATCCCTGAGGTACCTGAGGCCTTCGAGCAGTATCTGAATATGCCGGGGGATGTCCCCCTGCAATGAGCGAATAGCAACCGAGTGAGCGTGTAATGGAAGCTGTACTGAGCAACATTCAAAACTGGACCCGACGTGGCGCTGTTGCGCCGTTGATGGTGATTGCATTGATGGCGATGATGATCATCCCCATGCCGCCGATCGCGCTGGACCTGTTTTTTACCTTCAATATCTGTCTCTCGGTGATCGTGCTGCTGGTGTGTGTATACGCTGGTCGCCCGCTAGATTTCGTTATCTTCCCCACCATAATCCTGGTTGCCACCCTGTTCCGCCTTGCCCTTAACGTGGCTTCGACGCGTATCGTGTTACTGGAAGGTCATACCGGCACCGGGGCGGCTGGCTCGGTGATTGAATCCTTCGGTGAGTTTGTCATCGGCGGTAACTATGCCGTGGGCCTGGTGGTATTTGCCATTCTGGTGATTATTAACTTCGTGGTGGTGACCAAGGGTGCCGGTCGTGTCTCCGAGGTGAGTGCCCGTTTCACCCTGGATGCCATGCCCGGTAAGCAGATGGCCATCGATGCCGATCTGAACTCGGGCCTGATCGACCAGGACGAGGCCCGTCGACGCCGTGAAGAGATTGCCTCCGAGTCAGATTTTTACGGCTCAATGGATGGTGCCAGCAAGTTTGTGCGTGGTGATGCGGTGGCAGGCATCTTAATTCTGATTATTAATATTGTGGGTGGTCTGAGTATTGGTCTGGCACAGCATGATATGGCGCTGGCGGATGCGGTACGTAACTATACCCTGCTAACCATCGGTGATGGTCTGGTCGCACAGATACCATCACTACTCCTCTCCAGTGCGACCGCCATCATAATTACCCGTGATTCTCGTAGCCACGATATCGGTGAGCAGGTGCGTAAGCAGATGTTTTCCAATACCCGTGTGTTGTGGGTGACCGCGGGTATTGTGGGTATTCTGGGTGCTATTCCTGGTATGCCAAATTTTGCCTTCCTGAGTATTGCGCTGGCCCTGGCACTGGGGGCTCGCTGGATTGATAAACAGCAGGAGGAGCAGGAATTACTGGAACGGGTTGAACGTGAAGAACAGGTTGAAGCGCCATCAGAACCACGGGAGTTATCCTGGGATGATGTACAGCCGGTCGACATGATTGGTCTGGAAGTGGGCTACGGGCTGATCCCCATGGTGGATCGCAATCAGGATGGTCAGTTACTGACCCGTATAAAAGGTGTGCGTAAGAAACTCTCCCAGGAGCTGGGCTTTCTGGTGCACTCGGTGCATATTCGTGACAACCTCGATCTGGCACCCACCGCCTACCG
>JBFHWF010000087.1:0-8045 GCA_041589175.1 Gammaproteobacteria bacterium | reverse complement strand
GCTGACGCCGTAGGCCAGTGTGTAGTAGTCTGTATTGTTATATGCCTGGCGAGCAAATCGTTTCTGCCCTCCCGTTAAACTCACGGGGGGTGGCGGAGAGGCGCCCAGTACGGAGGACGATTGCCATAGTGCATTGCCCTGTTGATCTGCGATATAGGCATACACACCGGAGCTTGGTAGTCCAAGCAATGCATCCAGTTCGCTTGATGGCATCATTATCGTGTCATCATCGACTTCAGCTGCCGCCATCAGTGCATACAGCTGGCTTGTCAGCCTGTCTCTGAGTGCGCTCTCTGTGCTGTCATAAAAGGCGCGGTCCAGGGTAGCTGCTGTCAGGGTGATAAATATCACCAGTACCAGGGTTGCGCTAAGAATGATGCGAAGATTGAGTGACATATGAGACTAGTCGCAGAGGGTGAAGCGATAACCCCGGTTGCGCAGGGTTTCGATGGGTTTGTGTATACCCTGCGGATCCAGTTTCTTGCGCAGGCGACCAATTAATACCTCGATCACATTACTGTCCCGGTCATCGTCATGGGGGTAGAGGTAATCGGCTAGTCGTGACTTGGATACGGCTTCATCGGTGTGGCGAACCAGATATTCCAGCAGACGATATTCATAGGCGGTGATCTCAACCGCCTCATTATTAATAAAGGCCTGCTGGGTGGCCGTATTCAAGCTAACGTAGCCGCAGCGTAATTCATGGCTGGTCGAGCCACTGGCTCGGCGCAAAAGTGCTTTAAGTCTTGCCAGTAGCTCTTCCATTTGAAAAGGTTTGACCAGATAATCATCGGCGCCGGCTTCAAGGCCCTCAACTTTTTCCTGCCAGCGACTACGTGCGGTGAGAATCAGTATGGGCAGGTTTTTTTCCTGGCGACGTAGTTCCTGAATAATTTCGATGCCCGACATACCAGGCAGGCCGATATCAATAACGGCTGCATCAATAGGGTATTCCAGTGCCAGGTACAGACCTTCCTTGCCATCAGCGCTGGTATCGACGATATAGTTCTCGGTTTCTAACCCGTTACGGATGTCGGTCTGAATATCCAGCTCATCTTCAATGACAAGAATACGCATTACCGTGTTTTACCCTTTATCTGTCCCGTTTTTCGGTCTACGTGAAAAGTGCGTACATGTCCCTGTTTATCCAGAACCCTGACGCTGTAACTACCATTCTTTGTTTTAACGGACAGTACGCGTCCTGGATTTTGTTGCTGGATGATTTCAATAGCCTGCTGTTTGTTTACAGGTTGTTCCTGCTGAGCGAAAACACCGTGCATCGGCATTAGAGAACATAACAGAATACAGGCAAATAATTTAGCTTTCATAGTCTGGCCAGGCTGTTTTTAACAAGCATACACCGAAGTGGCCAGGGTCTCTACAGCCAGTGCCTCCATAGTGATAGCCTGAAAAGGCTGCCAGCACCAGACGCGAAAGACTGGCTGGTGCTGGGCAGTAAAACTAGTCACGCAGAATCAGGTCGAAATTATCGGTGTGCAGACCAAACATGAAACGTAAATCTCTCAGGTCAACCGTGGGCCGATGATAGCGTGTTACATGGCGATGACTGTGACCATGCTGATGGTATTCATGAGGGTGATAGTGGTGTCTCCCTCGATAATGCTTTTTGTGGTGTTTCTTAAAAACATATTTCTGTCCATGGTTATGCGCATAGTCCTGATATACCGGGTGGCCACGATGACTACGGTGGCTTTCGCGAGAGTCTCGACGATGATCGCGATACGCATGCTCACGTCGTTGATCGATGTGCTGCTGACGATGTTCACGACGATCCTCACGCAGATGGCGACGCTCGTCCTGCTGTGAATGATGCTGGCGCTGATGTTTGCGCTCGTCTTTATCTGCCAGTGCAATACCTGGCATTGCCAGGGCAGACAGGCTGATGGCCCCCATCAGGGGAAGAATCTTGAGTGAGGCTAACAGTTTCATGGTATGTCTCCAGTTGTTATTCATGGGCTTTATATGGCCCGTTGAGATAACTTTACGCGGGCTTAGCTGAACCTGAGCTGAACGGAGTATTAAAAAATGTAAAGCCCGCCATAGCGGCCTGTCAGGGCGGGTGTGGTGAAATGAGTGGTTGTCTGTCTGGTGTGATTTGCCCGCTCGGCGGACTGAGGGTAAAGTGGCTGTCTGAAATATAAAGTCTGTATAACTGTCGCTCGGGGGAATCGGGTATGCCACATATCGTAATCGAATATACCGAGGACACACTCGGGGATGACCAGTTACCTCGCCTGATGGATGGTGTGTTTGAGGCCGTGGCGGGTACCGGCCTGTTCGATGTGCAGAATATAAAGTTGCGGCTTATCCCCATCAGGCACTATCGACTTGCAGAGGGGCAAAAGGGGTTTATGCATGTGCAGTGTCGTATCCATGCTGGCCGAACCGAGTCGCAGAAAAAGTCACTGGGGCAGGCGATCGTGCCGGTGATTGAGTTAATGCGCACAGGATTGTCAGTGATAACCTGTGAGGTAGTTGAGATGCATCGTTCCAGCTATGTGAAGTCGAAGGTATGAGTTACAGGTCGATCTGAATCTCGGTCGATTGCGTCATCATCTGTATGGCAGACTCAAGATCGATCTCATCTTCATTTTCCGTGCTCTGGTTTGCCAGGTTATCGTATACCTGTTTCTGTTCGAGAGTCTGGAAGCTACCATCACGCTGCTGTATATAGGCCGACCAGGGAATGAATTTGGTGAGTGGGAATAACTGACCCTCTTCAGGTGAGACATCGATATTCAAGCCGGAGATAAACATGACTCGTTTACCGTGATAGGCACGTTCCCTGACGATACTGCGGAATGTGCGATCAAACTCGATCTGGGTGTTAATCTGTGCAGCAGTCAGGATGGGCCAGGGATCGGTGATAATCTGTGGCATAAAGCGAATCAGGTTATGTTCCAGGTTGTGTTTTTCGTCGATCTGTTCTGGAATATTTCGATCGAAATAGAACATATGATGCGTCAGATATTTACCAATGGCGACCGGACTGCTCTGCAGAAAAACTTCGATACCAATCGACTCTATCAGTGAATTTGCAGCGCGATACGCGCGAGCGGTATTAAGCATCTTCATTGGGATGTAATGCCCTTCGTTATCACGATGCAGAAGTTTTTCCAGGTGGAGTAACAGGCTGTTTTCTGTGTTGCTGCGTAACAGGTGGTTATCGATAATCAGGCAGGGGGTGCCATCCTGGTTATGTAGCAGAATATTCTGCCGTGCATAGCGGTACTCATCCAGATACCACTGTAGCGTATGGTATATTTTTCCACAGTTTGGCGAACAGTGCTGATCATGTGTCTGCAACCGGCGATAGTTGCCAAAGGTTTTAGCCTGCTGATCATATCCCACATGGCTGGCGTGGATGATCATGATGTCTTCACCATGATCGGCATGGGGGGCATGTCGTCCGGTTGCAACAATGCCGCCAACCCGGCCATGATCAAAAGGGAAGGCGCCAAAGTGTTTGGCGATCATAATGATCGGGTAGCCCTGGCTTTCATCGGAGCAGAATGCACGGGATGGCATGATCTTGCGAGTTTCGAAGCCTAATGATCTGCACCAGTTATACAGGCGAGGCATAAAAATGTTATAACTCATCATCATGCCCTGAATTTCAAAGCCACCAATAGGCTCAACCATATTGGGTGCCAGGTTCGCCATAACTAATCCCCCGATGTGTATTTATAGGGTTGAAAGAAATCCACGTCGGTGGAATTAAACAGGTACAATGGATTATGCAATAAATGCCTGTCAAAAATACTGTTATGGATCAAGACATACTTAAACAAATGCTAATTGAGATTGAACAATGTCTTCAGCAAATGCAATCGCCTCATGCGGTTTATCTGCAACAGCTGATAAAGTATTGTGATACAGATATCGAAAAACTATATGGTGAGCTGAATAGCGTGCGCATGTGGGGTGGTGCAGAATCTGTTGCCAATGAGGCTCTCAGGGATAATCCCGGGCTGAGTGAATGGGAGTGGCAACCACTGGTGCAGACCTATCGTAGTCACATGATTGAACTTGGTGAATTCCTGATGCAGGGTGAGCGTTCCTATCCGGATATCTCCAGCTGGTTGCTGGCCTTTAATAACTGGAATCAGGCAGGGCATTGATGAAGCAACCCATACCCCTGGTGGTTAAGCATGCTTAAGATTATTTATCGCCTGGAGCAACTGTCACGTGCACGTATACTCTGGTTCGGGCTGGCATTGCTCTCGCTCGCTTTTCTGACAGTTGCCCTGTTTTATCAATATGTCCTGGATGAATGGCCCTGTGTTCTCTGTATACAGGTCAGACTATGGATCTCTCTGTTATTACTAACATCGTTATTTGCCTGGCTACTGATTCCAAGAGTCTGGGTACAGTGGCTTGCCAGTGGCCTGATGCTGCTTACTGCCATAGGGCTTACCGAGAGGAGTTATCTGTTACTCGGTACCGAGCGAGGTTTTGTATTTAGAAACTGTGGGTTCGATCTGGGCTTGCCTGGCGGTATACCTCTGGATCAATGGCTACCCTGGTTGTTTCGAGTTGATGCCTCCTGCGGTTATACACCACAGCTGTTATTTGGAATTACTATGGCCGAAGCATTAATGGTGTTTTCGGTTTTATTTACCGTGTTTTCACTGGCGATTCTGGCTTCCAGGGTGTTTGTTTTATTTCGAAGTCACGCATAAACACTCAAATCTTCATAATTTTGTCTAAACTCTATTGCAGGTAATTGAGGGAATTATTCTATGCGTGAAATTTCGAGTAAGGCGAAATCTGCCCGGGTATTAATAGTCGATGATGCGCCATCCATGCGCTCCTTACTGGCGGCGATTCTTAAGAGTTTTGGCGTTAAACGAATATTCGAGGCTGAAAACACTCAATCTGCAATGAAGTATCTGGAAACAGTTGATATCGATGTGGTGTTCTGTGACTGGGAAATGCCAGGCAAAACCGGTCTGGAGTTTTTTCAGGAGCTTCGTAAGCAGCAGTCATATGCTGATCTGCCCTTCATTCTGGTGACGTCAGTTGCAGAGATAGAAAAAGTAAAGACAGCTATTCAGGCGGGTGTTAAGCATTATGTTGTCAAACCCTTTAAGGAGGCGACACTAATGGATAAGATCGACGATATCTTTCCCTGTCAAGATTAACTCTTCTCGAGTAAAGCGCCGTTTGGCGCTGTTCCGATAAGCCTGTGTGATGTCAGCCGAGTTAGCGTACAATAGATGCCGTGTTGACCATCAGACCTGAAGTATCCATGTTAAAGTTAATAAGTAAAACGCTACTGACAGGGTTTATTACCCTGTTGCCCGTTGTGTTAACCATTTACCTGTTGTACTGGCTGGCGGTTTCATCAGAAGCGGTCATGGGGCAGGCCTTACGCTGGATTATGCCAAGCGCACTATATTTTCCCGGTATGGGGATGATAGCGGGTGTTGTCGTTGTATTTATTGTTGGCCTGTTAATGAATGCCATCATTGTCAGAAAGGTGTTTGCATTCAGTGAGGATATTCTGTACCGACTGCCGTTGATTCGCAGTATCTATCGGGCATTGAGAGATTTTTTCGATTTCTTTTCCCCAAAAAAAGAAGGCTTTGGAAAAGTGGTCACTGTCAAGTTTAACCAGACCACTGTTATTGGTTTTATCACGCAGGAAGATGACGGGCGCTTGCCTGAGGCATTTCATGGGCAGGATAGTGTGCTGGTATATATACCCATGAGTTATATGATAGGTGGTTTCACCGTGCTGGTACCAAGAAGCGACATCAGTGAGTGTAATATGAGTATGGATGAAGCCATGCGCTTTGTACTGACGGCAGGTATTACCGGTAAACAGAATAAACCGTGAAGCAGAAAGATGATTGAAGTGGCACCGGGTATTCACCTGCAGGAATCAGAAATAGAATTACAGGCTATTCGTGCGCAAGGTGCAGGTGGCCAGAATGTAAATAAGGTGTCCAGTGCGATTCATCTGCGATTCGATATAACTGCTTCAAGTTTACCCGCCGCTATTAAACAACGCCTGCTTAAGCTTAACGATCGTCGTATTAGTCGTGAAGGTGTATTGAATATCAAGGCGCAGCAATTTCGAACTCAGGAAAAAAATCGGCAACAGGCAATTCAAAGGCTGATTGAGCTCATTGCTTCAGCCAGTCATGTGCCCTGTCGACGCATTCCAACGCGACCGACGCGAAGCTCGCAGGAGAGGCGCATGCAGGGTAAGAACAAGCGCTCCAGAGATAAGCAGTTGCGACGTAAGCCTGTAGATGGTTAGTGTATCAGTTAAGCCGTAATTATCTGCATCAGGCGTTGCTGATCGAAACCCCATTTTTCCGGGCTTTCAATGCTCTCGATTTCTTCGCTGGATCGATCAAGCTCGACCATTTTCTGGGGGATGGGTGAGTGGCTGTTGCTTGAGTAGAAAATGATTGCTCTGGGTTTGAGTAATGTCTGGGCTGACTGTTCTGTAACAATCGCAAGTCGTCCGGATTTCAGTTTGAGTAAAGTGCCCGCCGGGTAAATGCCCACCGTTTTTACAAAAGATTTAAACAGGCTTTCATCAAACTGGCCTGGCTGCCACTCCGCCATTGCCTTGATAGCATCAGCGGGGTCCCAGGCCGGCTTGTAGCACCTTGCGGAGGTGATGGCGTCATAGACATCGCAAATTGCCCCCATACGTGCCTCGATAGAAATATTGTTTTCCGTGAATGATTCTGGATAACCTTTGCCGTCAATGCGTTCGTGGTGATGCAGGCATACATCAAGGGTAACAGCCTCGATATCATCAGCCTGTTTGAGCATTTTCCAGCCCTCGGCCGGGTGGCTTTTCATTAGCGCGAATTCATCATCGCTGAGTTTGCCGGGTTTGTTCAAAACCTCATCGGGTATAGCCATCTTACCGATATCATGTAGCAGGCCAGCCTGCCCAAGTGCCTGCAGGTCTCCCTGATAGTTAATCTGCTTTCCAAGCGCAACCATCAGGGCGCAAACTGCGACTGAATGCATGTAGGTGTATTCATCGATGCTCTTCATACGAGTCAGGCTTAGCATGGCGGCCGGATTTCGAGTAACCGATGCGGATATTTCTTCAACTAGAGGAGCGACATCGGCACTACTGATCGTCTGGCCCATACGAGCATCCTGAAACATCTGTAGTGTTTCTTCCCGTGCGCGTTCCAGGGTTTTTCTAGCTATGCTGACTTCGTCTTCGAAGCTGGTTTGAGGTGGTGTACTTTCGATAGCCGGTTTCTTTTCCACAACCTCTGATGGTGGAGTTGACTCCTGTGTTGTGATATCCAGGCCTTTGGCCGTGTCAATCCACACATGGCTGACCTCAGACTTAATCAATGTCTGGCGGTCTTTTTCACTGTCCAGTTTAAATGAGGTTTTCCAGAAAGGGTGTTTGAGCCAGCTACCCTCAAGTTTCTCGATATACATACCGAGTGCTAGCTGGCTGACAGAAATCTTTTTCAACATGGTGCATTACAAACACTAAACATAGAGGTTAATGAGTGTAGATAAAAAGCAGGAGATTTGCCGGCATGAATTAGCTGCGGCGAGTCGTTAATCTGAACAGGTGGGTGGTTTATTCTGCGCATTCGATGCAGTGAGTCGCGAAGGGTACAGCCTGTAAACGCTGTTCACTGATAGCCTCTCCGCAAGTTTCACAAAAGCCGTATTCGCCACTTTCGATACGTAATAGTGCTTTATCAATTGCCATAATCGTTTGCTGGGTTTCATTATCCAGTGACTTCAGGACATCTTCATTCTCACGCTGGGTAGCCTGCTCTGCAAAATCCTTTTCTACCGTTTCCTCCTCATGGTGCAGGTCTTTGTGGATCGCTCCGAGGCGTTGACTGAGAGTCTGTCGCAGGGCCTTAAGTTCGGCTTTGTAGTGTGCGGTATCGAGCATGCTTGAGCGCTTCCGGTTATGGTTACCTGTAAGTATAGGAGTTCAGGACGGATGTTGCTCTATTCTGGGTAGGATTATGTCTGGATGCATACAGGTCGATGGCCCCGGCAAGATACTT
>JBFHWF010000086.1:0-8257 GCA_041589175.1 Gammaproteobacteria bacterium | reverse complement strand
CTTGCATCCGAAGGCGGCGGTAACTGCGAGCTGACGAAGCCCGGTGAAACCGTCGACTTTGAAGGTCGCGTGACCATTCATGGTCCACTGAATGTGCCCAGCCAGGTGCCGGTACATGCCAGTGAAATGTATGCCAAGAACCTGTTCAACCTGGTGTCGCCATTTATTAAAGACGGTGAGCTGGAGCTGGACTGGGAGGACGAGGTTATCGCGAATACCGCTTTAACGCACGACGGCGAAATTAAATCTGAACGTTATAAGGAGGCGTAAGCAATGGTTATCGAAGGCTTTACGGCGCTCTATATTTTTATGCTCTCGGCATTTACCGGTTATGAGGTGATTAGCCGGGTGCCTGTCATCCTGCATACCCCGATGATGTCGGGCTCCAACTTTATCCACGGTATCGTGCTGGTGGGTGCGGTTGTGGTCATGGGGCATGCGGAAACCACGCTGGAGCAGGTCATCGGTTTCTTCGCAGTGGCGCTGGCAGCGGGTAATGCAGTCGGTGGTTATGTTGCCACGGTGCGTATGCTGGAAATGTTCAAGACAAGTGATGACAAGAAGAAGGGCGCAGCGTAATGGATACATTTATTCAAGTCGTATATTTCGTTGTAGCCGTTCTCTTTATTCTCGGCCTGAAGAAAATGAGTTCGCCGAAGACGGCTACGGGCGGTATCGTCTGGGCTGGAATCGGTATGGTGGCAGCATCGTTTGTCGCCTTTTTCGAACCGGGTGTATTTGATCATGGCACGAACGTATTCCTGATTATCCTGGCGATTGCGGTAGGTTCATCGATTGCCTATATCACGGCGAAGCGTGTGCAGATGACCGACATGCCACAGATGATTGCGATCTACAACGGCATGGGTGGCGGCGCAGCCGCGGCTATCGCCGGTGTGGAGCTGGTGAAAATGGCCGGTGGTGGTCATGAAATTGGCGGTACGGTTCAGGTGCTGGCGGTGCTGGGTGCGCTGATCGGTGCGGTGTCGTTCTCCGGTTCCGCAATTGCCTTCGCCAAGCTGCAGGGCCTGATGAACAAGACCTTACGCCTGCCGATGCACATGGTTCTTAACCTGGGGCTTTTTGTACTGACCCTGATCGCCGGTGCCATCATTGGTTTCAGCGATGACGTCAGCATCCAGCTGGTACTGGTGTTCTTTGTTATGGCGCTGATCTTTGGTGTGCTGTTTACCACGCCGATCGGTGGTGCCGATATGCCAGTGGTTATTTCGCTGTTTAACGCATTTACAGGCCTGGCGGTTGCTTTCGAGGGTTTCGTGCTGTCGAACGCGGCGATGATTATTGCCGGTACGGTGGTAGGATCGGCGGGTACCCTGCTGACTCAGCTGATGGCGAAGGCCATGAATCGTCCGATTTCCAATATCCTGTTCTCCAGCTTCGGTGCTGATAGCGGTGCCGGTGCAGACGAGGAAATCGAAGGATCGATGAAGGAAATCCAGGGTACCGATGCAGCCATTATGATGGCCTATGCGGAAAAGGTGATTATCATACCGGGCTACGGTATGGCGGTTGCCCAGGCGCAGCATAAGGTATCCGAGCTGACGCACCTGCTGGAAAAACGTGGTGTCACGGTGAAGTTTGCTATCCACCCGGTGGCGGGTCGTATGCCGGGCCATATGAACGTACTGCTGGCGGAAGCGGGTATCGAGTATGACAAGATTCTCGACCTGGATGAGATCAATCCGGAATTTCCGACTGCCGACGTGGCGCTGGTTATTGGCGCCAACGACGTGGTTAACCCGGTCGCTCGTACCAACCCGGACAGCCCGATTTATGGCATGCCGATTCTGGATGCGGACATGGCGAAGAACTGTATCGTGATCAAGCGGGGTCGTGGTGCGGGCTTCTCCGGTATCGAGAACCACCTGTTCTATGCCGATAACACCCGTATGCTGTATGGTGATGGCCAGAAGGCTGTGGGCGAGCTGGTATCCGGTATTAAGGAACTCCAGTAAGTCATGCTAGCTGCCCTCGCTTAAGTTGCAGTGGAGCAGGGCTATGGCATAACATACAGACACCCGCCCGTGGTAGCACGGGCGGGTGTTTTTATATCGGCCTGTGTATCTGGGAAACAGGTCTGCTGCCACCTTCTGGCTAATCGTCAGGAAAGTGCGGTAGACAGGTATTATACTTATGAGAAATGTCTCGGATATTGACAGGGCCTAATAATACAAATGATTGAAACTCAAGAGAATTAACGTGCACCAGCCCAATAGTGAAGTTCTTAATCTTTCCAAAACTGGCAAGAAGCTGATGAAGCAACGCCGTTTCCAGGATGCTGAAAAGGTATTCATGGAAGCGCTGGATATCGAGCCGGATAATAGTTACGTACTGGTTGGTCTGGGTGACCTCTGTCGTATGAGTAATGATTTTAATCGTGCCATCGGCTTTTACTCCCGCCTGCTAAAGCATGATGAAAGTAACGTATTTGCACTGCGTGGAATTGGCGACTGTTTTCGTGGTCTGCGCCAGCCAGAGAAGAGCGTCGAGTTCTGGGCGCGATATCTGGAAATCAACCGTGGCGATGTACATGTCATGGTGAGGCTGGCAGATGCTTATAAGAGCATGGACGAATCGGATAAGGCAGAGCAACTGTATATCGACTCACTGAGTATTCAGCCCCATGATCGCTATGCCCTGATGGGGCTCGGCAACCTGTATTATAAAAACCGAGATGATGATCAGGCGCTGGTGCATTTTGAAAAACTGCTATCACTGGATGAGAATTATGTGGCGGTGCTCACTATGGCTGGCAACATATACCAACGACGTAGTGATTATGCGAATGCTGAAAAATATTATCGAAAAGCGACCGAGCTTGAGCCTGAAAACTCCTATGCACTCTATGGTCTGGGTAACTGCCAGCGGGGTGCGGGTAATCTGGATGAGGCCATTGATCTGTGGGGTAAAATTCTGAGTCGTGAGCCGCAGAATCAGAATATTCTGAGTCGCCTGGGCGATGCCTGGCTGAGTAAGTCAGATGTGGATCAGGCCCGTAATTTTTATAATCGAAGCCTGGATATTGGCTTTGATGCATATGCGCTGATAGGCCTTTCGCGTATTTATCGTGGCGAAGGAAACTTTGTTGAAGCGGAGGCATGCTGCAATCGAGTACTCATGGAAAAGCCCGGTTTTGATCGCGCACTTGAAGAATTATCACTCGCCCTGATCGACAAGGATCTTGCTGACAAGAAGGTATAATTTATGTGTTTTCGTAAACTGTTGTTACTGGTTTTGTTTATGTTTTCGGTATCTGCAAACGCGGATAGTGAGCCACTCAAAATAGTTTTGCATGCTAATGATGGCTTCAAACTTGCCCATCTGGAAAACAGTGTTAAAAATATACGTACCGAGCTCGGAAAAGATGTCGACATACGAATTGTTATAAATGGCAAGGCGGTGACGCGGTTATTAAAGTCGAATGTAGAGAGTAAGAAAATTATAGATTCGATTCTTGAAGAAAAAGTGCCTATTGGCCTATGTCATAATGCAGTTTCCAATAATCGTGTCGATAAAAGTATGCTGATTGATGGGCTTGAGGTATTAAAGACCGATGGCAATGTTACAGTGATCAAATATATTCAGCAGGGCTACATCTATATCAAAATGTAGCCCTTTGTCAGTTACCCCTTTAGCAGGGTGCCAACACCTTCATCTGTGAAGAGTTCCAGTAATACGGCGTGCGGTACACGACCATCAATGATGTGTGAAGTTTTAACGCCCGACTTCACCGCATCAAGTGCACAGCTTACCTTGGGTAGCATGCCACCATAAATAGTGCCATCGGTAATATAATCATCAACCTGTTTGGTGGATAGACCGGTTAACAGGTTGTTCTGTTTATCGAGTATGCCAACCGTATTCGTGAGCAATAACAGCTTTTCAGCACCTAGTACGGTGGCGAGCTTTCCCGCAACCAGGTCGGCATTGATGTTATAGGATTCACCGTTCTCGCCAACGCCGATGGGGGCAATTACCGGTATGAAGTTATCATCGTCCAGCATGGACACAACAGAAGGGTCGATGGTGTGAACTTCACCGACGTGCCCCAGGTCGACCAGTTCACTAGGCGCATTTTCTTTGTCGATAGACATCTGCATTTTACGTGCGCGTATCAGGCTGCCATCTTTGCCCGTTAAACCGACGGCGCGACCACCCTGCTGGTTGATGAGTGTAACAATGCTTTTGTTTACCAGCCCACCCAGTACCATCTCAACAATATCCATGGTTTCGGTGTCGGTTACGCGCATGCCCTGAATAAATTTAGATTCCTTTCCAACTCGCTCCAGCAGGCTAGCGATTTGTGGGCCGCCACCATGCACAACAACAGGGTTGCAGCCAACCTGTTTTAACAGAACGATATCACGGGCAAAACCCAGCTTGAGTTTTTCATCGGTCATGGCATTGCCGCCATATTTGATGACGATCGTCTTGCCATGCAGTTTCTGAATATAGGGCAGCGCCTCTGCGAGGACACCAACGACATTTTTTGCTTTAGAATGATCCATAGCGATTTTTAGAAAGTCAGTTTGATTGAGTTATCGGTGGCCAGCATTTGTTCACGGAATTTTTGCTGTACCTGATCGAGCGTGTCCTGGTCGTCAGCTTCGAAGCGAAGTACCAGGCATGGGGTTGTGTTTGAAGGTCGAATAAGCCCCCAGCCTTTATCCCATGTTACACGCATACCATCAATGGTTGAAATTTCCGCATCACCAAAATCGGCTGTCGACTTGAATTTATCCATAAAGGTATAGTGTTCGCCTTCGTCGAAGTGAACCTGAATTTCTGGTGTGTTAAAGCTGTCGGGTAATTGAGAAAATATTTCTGAGGCGGTAGCTGGCTTTTTACTCAGGATCTCCAGCATGCGCGCAGCGGAGTATAATCCATCGTCGAAGCCGTACCAGCGTTCCTTGAAGAATATATGCCCCGACATTTCACCGGCAAGTTCTGCACCGGTTTCTTTCATTTTGGCCTTGATTAATGAGTGACCGGTTTTCCACATGAGGGGTGTGCCACCCATTTTTTCGATGGCTTTTCCCAGATGGTAACTGGACTTGATGTCAAAGATAATCTGTGCCCCTGGTTTACGGGATAAAACATCTTCTGAATACAGAATCATCTGGCGGTCTGGCCAGATGATATTGAGTTTGTCGTCCAGTACACCAACACGATCGCCATCACCATCGAAGGCAAGACCGAGATCGAGTTGATTATCACTGATGGCCTGTTTAACGTCTTCCAGGTTTTCCAGTTTGCTTGGGTCAGGGTGGTGGTTAGGGAACGTACCATCCACTTCACTAAATAACTCAAGGACGTCACAGCCAAGTTTGCGAAACAGTTGTGGGGCAATCACGCCTGCCACACCATTGCCACAGTCAACCGCAATCTTCATCGGCTTTTCGAGTTTGATGTCCGATACCACACGTTCCAGATAGGTGTCGAGTATCTCTTCTTCGCGGCAACTGCCACTGCCTTCATTTAGTTGCTGTTGGTCGATCAGATCATACAGGCCCGTAATATCATCGCCATACAGGGTTTTTCCTGCGATCGACATTTTAAGACCGTTGTATTCGGGAGGATTGTGGCTGCCCGTCACCATAATGCCAGTGCCTGTTTTCAGGTGATGGGTTGCAAAATACAGCACTGGCGTGGGCACCATGCCAACATCAATAACGTCACAGCCACCCTTGTTAAGGCCTTCGCTAAGCGCGACCGCGAGTGTCTTACTGTGGGTGCGGCCATCACGACCGATGGCGACGGTGTTGACGCCCTGTTGCAGGCAGGCAGTGGCAAAAGCCTGGCCGATCAGGCGAACGGTGTCTGGGGTCAGGTCTGTCTCGACTATGCCACGAATATCGTACATGCGGAAAATAGCTGGAGTTACATTATGCATAAGTGGGTTCTTCTGGAAATTGTGATATGTCCCGGGATTACTATTCAGGTTTGCTGGGCCCATCTATAGCGAGGCAAACCAGGCCATTACCAATGGCGGACTGGTATGGGATGCTACCATAAATCAGTGATCTGTTCAGTGCTGGTAAGCCGCTGAATTAGTGGTGCAGGTTGCCAAACCAGAAGTCGATGTCTTTATCGAGAAATTCGTCAAAGCGCATATAGTGGGTGCCGTCACAGGAGAAGTTGAGTACCACCATGGCATTAACCGTATTCAGTGCGCCTGAGCGCAGGTAGATATTTTCATCGGCAAATCGTAACTGCCGGAACATATCGAGTACAGGCTTGATGCATTCGGCGGGCATCTGTGCCTGTTCGAAGTAGGCGTGCTGAGGAAAAGCGAGCAGGCTGTCGGGTGAGGTCAGCTCATTGATCGTCAGCAGGTGAAAGTTATAGGGATCATCCTGGTGCCAGACAGTTGCACGGCTGCGGGAGAACTGGATTTCACTGTGGTAAATGCCACAGGCGGTCATGAGTTCGTGCAGGGTATCGATAGCGTCATCGATATTTTCATCCATGATATTGTCGATACGTTGCTGGGCAAACAGACCACGACGAATCGCGGGGTCGCCCTTCATCTGATGCCAGCCATCGGGTTCACGATAACAGGTTTTGGTGTGTGGCAGTTCTCTCAGGTCGAAGTCGGCCCCGAGAAACCCGAGTAAATCACCTCGCTTGTCACGAATCACCTGCACAGCTGTCAGGCTAGGGCGATGACGGTGACGGCTGATATAAGCCTGGGACAGTTTGAAATCGGTTTTGCCGACAATATTCACGGTATAGGAACTGCCGCGACGATTGCGACCCAAATGGTGGAGATCAAGGCCTTCACGGGTGATATTGGGTGTGATCTGAATGAATTCATGGTCAAGAATAAACAGATGTTTGCAGTTTGGAAAACGGGGCATCGCGTTAATCAGTAAATCTTCCACTGACTGGGGCTGCATGTAGCCCTCTAAGGCTGTTGCTGCACACTGTTCTGCGAGCTGATACATGGGCTGACTGAGAATATCGCGTAATGTCTCCCGTTGTAAACGAATACCCTCGTTCAGGGAGCGAGCTTCTGGTTTATGATTATAATTTCTTAGCATGGCTACAGTATAAAAGAATACACCTGTAACGGATGCAAAAACATGGAAACGGGATTGATTGAAATCAATAGATTCAATGATTTAATGACGCTAATCTATCAGGGTATTCAAAAGCAGGAGTCATGAGATGAGTAGTGGCTGGGGTTGTCCGCACGAACATGGTGGCCGTTGTCAACGGGTTCAGCAACGTAAGTGTGACCCGGGTATGAAAGGTTGCATACTGGCGGGCAGGTTTATTTTTAGTGATTCACAGAAAAATACTGCGGCGGCGAAACAAAAGAAAGGTAATAATATCGAATGAACTGTTTTAAAAAATATCGGTCGCAGTTCAGGCAATAAGATCAAAGCAGGAGAGGCTGTCAATGCGAAGACTATTTAGTGCTGTGCTATCACTGGTGATGACGTTGCTGTCAGCGACCCAGGTATTGGCCGATAAAAAAAGTGATATGCAGGTGGCCGAATTGCTGTCGCAGTCAGAAGCGCCGGAAGGTGTAGTGTTCGAGGTGGTCAGCGGTAAGCAGGATTACCTGACGTATGTTCTGCCAATTATTCGGGGCTATAGCGAACAGCTCAGAGAAAAATTTTCACAACTGGATATTGCTATCGTTACCCATGGCAAGGAACAGTTTTCATTAACCCATAAGCAGTTACAGAAACGACCTGAAGTTTCACGCCTGCTGGATGAAGTTATCGGGCAGAACGTACAGGTCCATGTGTGCGGAACCTATGCAGAATATAATGGTGTTGAGGATAGTGAGTTTTCAGAAAAAATAAATGTAGCGGCGGAAGGACCGGCGCAGATAAAAGATTATGTGCAACTAGGCTATACCCATATTCGGGTACGCCTGTAACAGGTATTCAAAAAAATTAACCAAGCAAACATAGATTAAGTGCCTGTATGGTTTAAGGTTTACTTATGGCCTGAACTACCAAACCCGCCCTCACCGCGTTCACTATCGCTAAATTCATCAACTACTTCGAAATCGACCTGTGCCACCGGCAGGATTACCAGTTGCGCAATTCGGTCGCCAATCTCAATGGTAAATTCCGTGTTACCACGGTTCCAGCAAGACACATAAAGCTGTCCCTGGTAATCGGAATCAATCAGTCCGACCAGATTGCCCAGTACAATGCCATGTTTATGCCCCAGACCAGAGCGGGGCAGAATCGTTGCGGCATAACCGGGATCACTG
>JBFHWF010000085.1:0-8337 GCA_041589175.1 Gammaproteobacteria bacterium | reverse complement strand
TCTATTGTTCGGCGAGAATCCAGTAATGCAGACTCAGCACACTGTAGTAGATGCACAAGATTATCTGAGTGGTCCGGGAATATAGCGATTCCCATATTGGCAGTAATCTTCTGATGATGTCCCGCCAGATCAAATGGCTGCTTAAACGCCCTGGAAATTTTATTAGCTGCCAGCATGGCGTGTCCTTCGTTTAAAATCTCTGGCAGCACCAGCATAAACTCGGAATTACCCATACGAGCAATATAATCCTGATCTCGACTCAACTCATTGAGGCGCTCATAGAATTCTTCGAGCAGGGAATCGCCAGCCTGGTACCCAAATGCGAGATTTAACTGGCGAAAATGATTGATATTAATTAGAACGAGGGCGAATTTTTTCTGACTGCTACTATGACTCTCGATAAAGTGCTCAAGATCTACAAACAAGGCTTCACGATCGGCAACATAGGCATGAAGTTCAGACATAATCGTTATAAATACAACTGTTCAGGATCAATACCATAAGCACCGGGCTCAACGCTCTTGAGTATATCCAGCGGATCACCCTGTTGATCCTTAACCACGTGATACATGTCGATAACATCAAAAGATGACAACTGCTTTTTATTTTTATCCAGTAGCAACATAACTTTAGGCCTTAACCGCCACACCCTGTGCTGAGCAACCACAACACCAACACGCCCGTCACTTAACTCAATAATCGTGCCAACTGGATAGATACCCACAACCTGTATAAACTGTTCTACAAGCTCTGACTGAAAATCCACACCACGCCATTCATATAACTGTTTTACCGCATCATGGGGTGATATGGGTGAAGCAAATGGACGTTCCGTAATAATTGCATCATAGCTATCTACTATTCCTGCAATCTTTCCAAAGATTGGAATCATATTGCCACTGAGTCCCTGCGGGTAACCACTTCCATTATGTCTCTCATGATGAGTAGCAACCATCTCTACAACATCACTATCAATACCATGTATCGATTTAACAATATCAACACTATATTCTACATGCTGTTTAACCAGCTTAAATTCATACTGATTATATTGCGCACAATTCTTGATGAGTTTCTCGGGAAGCCTGGTTTTACCCACATCTAATAGCAAGCCACCAATCGCAAGTGAATACAAATCTTTCTTGGGCAAACCCAGGTGACGCCCAAAAGCAACGGACCACACAGATGTGCTGACCGAATGATTATAAATATAATCATCCTTGGTCTTCATGCGTGTTAACCAGGAAAAAGCATCAGGGTTACGAATTATACTATCCACCATCGGATTGATGGCTTTTCTTAGTGTCGGCAGATGTAATTTCTGATTATTGGAAATATCTCTGATTACATCCTTAACCGCAGAATTAAGGACCGCATGACTTTCTTTTGCGGTTTTCAGCTCTTCATCGAGCTGGCTTTTTAGCTTATATTTCCTTGGCCTGACTTTTGTCAGAAACTCTTTTTCTTCATCGTCACTGCGCTTCTTACTGCCAACGTCTATCGTCGTTTTATCTTCTACCTTGCTTTGCTCCACATCGATATACACATACTGGCAATATTTAAGTAGTTCATCGATATCATGCTGGCTATTAACCACAAAGCCCTGCAACTTATAAGGCGTTTCAATCCACGGACGGTCAAGGCGAGCGATATACATGCCTACTTCCAGATCAGCAATCCTCACCTTTACTTCTTTTAGCATTATGGCTCACTCATAATGAATTCTAAAATAATGACATCATGGCCGACTAGCAGCCCTTATTATCCCTAACACCTATCACTATAGCAACTTTAGAAACGCTTTGTAGCACTCACATGAATTATTAATGCTATAAAATCAGACACGACCATCATAGGCCATATCAACTTGCTTTTATCCCTTTATAAACACGCCTATGGCATTTACAATAAGGTTTATCACACCATCAGCCTGATGGCAGGGTGTCAACAAATAACTATTCTAAGCAGGTATATCAAACAAGTGAAAATCTGGATAGATGCAGACGCCTGCCCAGTTGTTATCAAGGAAATCCTCTTCAGGGCGGCTGAACGCACTCACACTGAACTTACCCTTGTCGCCAACCAGTATATCAGGACACCGAGCTCAAAATTTATTTCTTCCATACAGGTCGAAAAAGGATTTGATATTGCAGACAATGAAATTGTAACTCGTTGTTCTGCAGGCGACCTTATCATCACCAGCGACATCCCGTTGGCCGATCAGGTTATTACCAAGGGCTGCCTGGCACTTAGCCCACGTGGCGACCTATATACTGCAGACAACATCAAATCTCGCCTCAATATGCGCGACTTTATGGACACCCTGCGCAGCAGTGGCGTTGACACAGGCGGACCACCTGCTATCTGCGCAGCAGATAAACAAAAATTCGCTAACGCTCTCGACCAGTGGCTGCAATCGAAACCAAAATAGCGATTTATATATTACATTCAGGGTCTGTGTATTGCATCGATAGACACACTAAACTCTCCCTGCGCCATCTTCTTTTTTCTAGGCTCTGTCTTCCAGGCATGTCCATAGACAACTTCATAGGTCGCGTGTAGCTGACCATCCTGCCGAAAACTTTCATACGCCTGTAGCACACGCTTCAGCTTCGATGGCGTTATCAAACCTTTTCTGACATTTGAACCAGGTTTATTGATTACCGTGTTTGCTCCAATTGCCCTGAGGTCATTCATAACCCCCATTGCATCATCATATGTTAACGTCATCATATCCATATCCATTACCGGCTCAGCCAGCCCAACGTTAACTAACGCATCCCCCAGATCATGCATATCTGTAAACGCATTAACATGAACACCATCATCGACCTGTGCCCAGCTGTGCTTTAATTCTTTTAAAGTGTCTGGCCCAAATGTAGAAAACATGAGAAGGCCATTGGGCTTGAGCACGCGTTTGAATTCTGCAAAAACTGTATTGTAGTCACACCACTGTAGCATTAAATTCGAAAAAACCAGATCAACCGAGTTATCAGGTAAGGGGATATTTTCAGCATCTGCATGCAACAGCTTTGGCTTTCGAAACCAGCCACCTTTTTTACTGGTTTGCTTCAGCATTTCCGGAGACAGGTCGAGGGAAATGACTTTTGTTTTACGATATTTTTTTAACAGGCCTTCTGTACCCCAGCCGGTACCACAGCCCGCATCAAGAATAACTTCAGGCTTTAAACGGGTTAAGTCGAGTCGCTGCAACAGCTCATTACAAACCTGATGCTGCAGAACTGCGGATGATTCATATCGGATTGCTTTCGCATCAAAATGACGCTGGATGCTCTGTTTTTCTGTATCGTTTGTTGTCACTCTCTAACCTGCTTACTAATAGTACGAGAAAACGCTAACATAAATGCAATAAAATCATCGGTATGCGACAGGAACGGTGCATGTCCGGCCTTTTCAATAATCTCAATTCGATTATTATTCATACTTACAGAAATCGCTTCAGCCAGAGACGGCTTTATCAAACCATCCTGTCCACCCAGGATCCACAGACTGGGCACATGAATGCCTGATAACAGATTACGCAAATCTGTTGTCTTCAAAATGTTCAGCCCCTGTTCAAGGGTTGTCGTTTCAGGCACCGGCTGCTGTAGTATTTTTTCACGAAGCTGACGCAAGGTTTTACGACCGGCTTCCGACCCCTTTACCTGCAAGGACAGAAATCGTCGGATTGTTGATTGAAAATCATTTTTTAAATCCCGTGCAAACGCATCAAACACAGCAGCATCGACCCCATGAGGCCAGTCCTGCTGCGCGATAAAACAGGGATTACTGCTAATCACTACCAGCGCATCGATTGCGTCGGGTGATCGATGCGACAACATCAGCCCAGCCAGTGCTGACAAGGACCAGCACACCAGCACCCGTGGTAACTCAGGATTTAGTTTCTCACAAGCTCGTTGTATATCCTGGGTCATTGCCTCTAGATCCGTCAGCGACTCAGACACACGCCCGCCATGCCCCGGAAGATCAATGGCGTTAACAATCGCACTGTCTGGCATTGACTGTAGTAATGGCTGCCAGACATGCTGATTCATACCCCAGCCATGCACCAGCAGATATTGCACAGGCTGCTGGACGTCATGCATTGGCTTTCACCCCTGTACGCTTTCGTGCTACATTTCGCCCATTAAAAATCAACTGGTACACCTACGTGGATTTACTTCAGCAGCCTATTATACTCGTTATCGGCTTCGCCCTGTTCGGCTATTTACTTGGATCGGTATCCACAGCCATTATCACCTGCAAACTGATGGGGCTGAAAGACCCGCGCACGGTAGGCTCGAACAACCCTGGAGCGACTAACGTATTACGCGAGGGTGGTAAAAAAGCGGCTGCTATCACGCTGTTCGGCGACATGTTAAAAGGTTTGCTACCGGTACTACTAACGGTACTACTGGGCATGCCCGATGAAGTGATTGCTGCAACGGGTGCGGGTGCATTTCTCGGCCACCTCTATCCCGTTTACTATGGCTTCAAGGGTGGCAAGGGTGTAGCGACTATCCTCGGCGTGCTGCTGGGTATTCACTGGCAACTGGGGCTGGGTACGATCGTGATCTGGCTATTTATGGCTTTTACCTTCCGTTACTCATCTCTGTCTGCACTCGTTGCTGCCAGTTGCTCACCGGTCCTTAGCTGGTACATCACGGGCTCACCGGTTATCAGCGCCAGTGTCGCGGTAATGGCTGCGATACTCATCTGGCGTCACCGTAGCAATATTCGCAAACTGCTATCAGGTCAAGAAGACAAGATTGGTAGAAAAAAAGCATAAAGCAGTTTTATCCGCTAATGCACGCGAATAAACGCTAATTACTTTTTTATATCAGGATGACCATGCCTCTTCAAAAGCACTTTATGGGAATATGCTTCCCTTGTGCTCGCGTAAGTTCAAACTCATTTTTACCGCCATTTCGCACAATACACGTCGTTTGCATTAGCGGAAAAAACCGCGTTTAAACTGACTGAAGTTCTTCCATCGGCCATCGCGCCCGAGCACTGATCAGCAGTGGTTCTGTCTGACCTGCCAGCAGGCGCAGACATCCAGCGTACGCGATCATTGCACCATTATCGGTACAGAACTCAATGCGTGGATAATAAAGCTGGCCGCCGCGCTTCTCCATCATTTCTTTCAGAGACGCCCTCAGGCTGAGGTTAGCGCCGACGCCCCCAGCAATCACCAGGGTATTCGCCCCCACCTGATCGACAGCCCGACGACACTTGATCGTCAGCGTATCAACCACTGCCTCTTCGAAGGCACGACAGATATTCGCCTTTGTCTGTTCGTCATCATTTCCCTGTGCGACTTCATTCTGCCAGGTATTCAGCGTAAACGTTTTAAGCCCGCTAAAGCTGAATTCAAGCCCGGGGCGATCAATCATGGGACGTGGAAACTTATATTTACCTGCCTCACCTCGGGTAGCCAGCTTCGCAAGCACAGGACCTCCGGGGTATCCTAGCCCCAGCAACTTGGCGGTCTTGTCGAACGCTTCACCGGCCGCATCATCCAGGCTTTCACCCAGAAGCTCGTACTGACCAATACCTTTTACTTCCGCCAACAGGGTATGACCACCCGATACCAGCAGGGCAACAAACGGGAATTCGGGTGCGGCTTCCTCCAGCATGGGCGCCAGTAAGTGACCCTCCATGTGATGCACACCAATCGCTGGAATATCCAGGGCCATCGCCATGGCACGTCCGGTGGATGCGCCCACCATGAGCGCGCCAATCAGGCCGGGCCCCGCGGTATAAGCGATCCCGTCCAGATCTCTTTTTTCGATGCCCGCTTTTTCAAGCACCTTATCAGCCAGTGGTAGCAGATAACGTATGTGGTCACGGGAGGCCAGTTCAGGCACTACGCCGCCGTATTCGCCATGTAAGGCGACCTGTGAATGCAGTGTGTGAGCCAGCAGGCCCTGTTCCGAGTCATACACGGCCAGGCCGGTCTCATCACATGAAGTTTCAATACCCAGTACGATCATGATTACGAATTCTACGATTTTATTTGGTAATTAGCGAAAAACTGATATAATCCCGCGGTTCTACGGCTGGCCTTTTTGCCAGACCGATAACCAGACATCTAATTTTAGAGTGAGAATTCTGAATGCCACAAGTTAAAGTTAAAGACAACGAGCCATTTGACGTTGCTCTGCGTCGCTTCAAGCGCTCATGCGAGAAGGCCGGTATCCTGACTGAAATCCGTCGTCGCGAGTGCTACGAAAAGCCAACAACCGAGCGTAAGCGTAAAGCTGCTGCTGCGGTTAAGCGCAACCTGAAGAAGCTGTCAAAAGAGCGCGAGCGTCTGACTCGTAACCCTCATCGCCGCCGCTAATTGACTCAAGGCGTAACCTGAATGAGCCTGAAGCAATCATTAACGGACGCCATGAAGGCCGCCATGAAAGGTGGTGACAAGGATCGCCTGGGTGTGATCCGCCTGATTCTGGCAGCGATCAAGCAGGTTGAGGTTGACGAGCGCATCGAGCTCGATGACGACCGCATACTTGCCGTACTGGACAAAATGGTAAAGCAACGCCGCGAATCCATTAGCCAGTATAAGGAAGCCAACCGACAGGATCTGTGGGAAAAAGAAGAATACGAAGTTTCTATCCTGCAGGACTTCCTGCCCGAAGCCCTCAGCGACGAGGAAATCGAGCAGATGATTGCCAGCGCTATCGAGGAAACCGGAGCCAGCGCCATGAAAGACATGGGCAAGGTGATGGGCATCCTCAAACCGCAGATGCAGGGCCGTGCCGACATGGGTGCGGTGAGCGGTAAAATTAAGGCGAAGCTGAACGCCTGACACTCTTTCTCTGTCATCTCCGAACGCCTCTGTCGGAGATCCAGTGCCTGAAAGTCGCTAGATTCCCGACAGACGCGTTCGGGAATGACATTAAAACCGGACTCCAGACCTGACTCACTATGACAGAGCTTAAAAACGATCGTTTTCTGCGTGCCCTTCTAAAGGAACCCGTCGACCGCACACCTATCTGGATCATGCGCCAGGCTGGGCGCTACCTGCCAGAATACCGAGCCACCCGTGAAAAAGCGGGTGATTTTATGAGCCTGTGCATGAATCCTGAACTGGCCTGCGAGGTAACGCTGCAGCCACTGGATCGCTTCGAGCTGGATGCAGCCATCCTGTTTTCAGACATTCTCACAATCCCTGACGCCATGGGCCTCGGGCTGTACTTCGAAACCGGTGAAGGCCCTCGCTTCAAGAACCCCATTCGCACTGCGGCCGATGTTAAGAACCTGCCTGTTCCAGACCCCGAAGGCGAGCTCAAATATGTCATGGATGCCGTGCGCACCATACGCCGCGAGCTCAATGGCCGCGTTCCCCTGATTGGTTTCTCGGGAAGCCCCTGGACACTCGCCACTTATATGATCGAAGGCGGAAGCAGCAAAACCTTCAGCAAATCCAAGACCATGCTGTTTGATGAACCCGCCCTGGCTCATCAGCTGCTGGACAAAATTGCCGACTCGGTCACCAGCTACCTGAATGCACAGGTTGCTGCAGGTGCGCAGGCATTGATGATTTTCGACACCTGGGGCGGCAGCCTGAACCCGGAAATGTACCGAGCCTTCTCACTCGACTACATGCAGAAGATCGTTGCCAATGTCACCCGCGAAGCCGACGGCCGCAAAGTGCCAGTTATCCTGTTTACCAAGGGTGGCGGCCAGTGGCTCAATGCCATGGCAGATACCGGCTGTGATGCGCTGGGCCTGGACTGGACCATGAATATCGGTGATGCTCGGGCGCAGGTGGGTGACCGGGTTGCCCTGCAGGGCAATATGGACCCGAACACCTTATATGCCTCCCCGGACACCATCCGCGCAGAAGCCGCAAAAATCCTTAAGGACTTCGGCACGGGTAGCGGCCATGTATTTAATCTGGGCCATGGCATTACGCCCGACATCAACCCGGAGCATGTAAAAGCACTGGTTGATGCCGTGCATGAGCTTAGTGAGCCTTATCACAAGTAACATGCAGGCGTTCAGAGCAATGGCAATGGATTGCCATTTATCACAAAATAACCCCACCCTGTTCATTTAGTCCATATGGGTGTTGCAGCACATAGCTCCTTTGCCCTATCCTCAGAACCCAGATTAGTGACAAACCACTTACAAAACAGGGCTTAATAATAAGATTTACCAAAGGATTTCTGCATGATTAAAAAATGCCTCTACCCCGTTGCCGGCTACGGCACACGCTTTCTGCCTGCTACCAAGTCAATGCCAAAGGAAATGCTACCCATCGTAGACAAACCCCTGATCCAGTATGCGGCGGAGGAAGCCATGGACGCAGGCATGACGGAAAATGCC
>JBFHWF010000084.1:0-8763 GCA_041589175.1 Gammaproteobacteria bacterium | reverse complement strand
GTAGCACCGGTTGTACCGTTGCTACGGTTTACCGTGATAGTAATGGTACCATCGGCTTCAGTTGCGGTGATTGCATCGCTGTCAAAATTAACGACGCCGGTACTGCCGTTTAGCCATACCTTATTGGGTTGATTAGCAGAGGATCCGAAAATATCCAGATCGCCATCCCCATCAATGTCGCCTAAGGCAGCATGGTATACGGTTGTCTGAGTCAGGTTCAGCCCTGTATCGGTAAAACTACCTGTACCATTATTCTCAAACACTTTTATTGTGTTGCCTATAGCTAATACCAGATCCAGATCGGTATCGCCATCCAGGTCACCTAATGATGCAGATGTTACATAACCCAGGGTAAAACTTTGTGTTTGTGTAAATTCTGCAGAGCCATTGTTCTTCAGGATAATTGTATCACTGAACGCTCCTGGAACGATCAGGTCCAGATCGCCGTCGTTATCAATATCAGCAGCTTCAACTCTGAATGAGTTTGTGTTGCCAGCGACTTGAGTGCTGACGCTAAAGTTAGCACTGCCATCATTAATCCAGATATTATTAGGGGCACTAGAAGAAGGAGTGGCTGTAATTGCGTCCAGGTCTCCATCCCCATCCAGGTCAGCCAGCGTGGCACCATAGGTACGTACGTTATCTAATGATGTAGTATAATTAGGTGCGAAAATGCCGTTACCATCGTTGAGAAAGATTTCATCAGTTGGACCGGCATCGTAGGTAAGAAGCAGATCCAGGTCGCCATCATTATCCAGGTCGCCCAGGTCGCATGCAGATCCAATTCTACCTCCTGCTCCGAGTATTTGGCTATCACCAGAGAAAAGCCCACTACCATCATTGAATTGTACTCGACTACCACCATAGCCCCAGTGAGCATAAACCGCGTCAATATCGCCGTCATTATCGATATCACCCGTACACATATCCCACATAGCGAGGCCGGGATTGAGGATCTGGCCACTGTCCGTCATCGTGCCACTGCCATCATTCAGGTAGAGTCTATTGGGAGAATAATAACCGACGGTCATTGCATCCAGATCACCATCACCATCGACATCCACTAGTTTGGAGCGAGGATTGTTATCTGCGCCAAGGCTCTGACCACTATCGACAAAGCTGATACCCGATGCTGGAAGGGCATGAGCATGGCTACTCATTATCATTAGAAGTGCTGTAGCGAGTGGAGTGCTTTTTAATTGTGCTTTATGGAATAACTTCACGTTATTATTTCCTCTTTAATATATTTTATTTGTGAGCAGCGGTAGCCTGTCATCAAACACGCAAATCCACGCGAGCGTATGATGGCAGTTGTAAAAACTACGAGTGCTTTCCTAGAGCTTTTTCATTTGATCAAGCCGGCGTTGGGCTTAAAGAGGGGTCATCATTTGATCAAGTCAAAGAACTTTGACTCAACGAGTGAAGGAGATTATAGCCATAAAAATAATAAATGCACCCCCTTTTTGGGGGGTTGCTGTAAAAAAATAGAGAATTAATTCAGATATTTAGCGATATTAGCTAGATTTGGCTCTAAATATTACCCCAAAAAGGTGACATTGTGGTGTGGGCGATATGTCATCTAATTCTGAGGTGGAAAGCCCGTGTTATGCAGAAGCGGGGGCTATTTCAGTTGTTCATAGTCATCGGCTTTAAAGCCAACCAGCAAGGTTTTTCCACTCACCAGTACCGGGCGTTTAATGATGCTGGCATTCTCCAGCATGATCTGAATGGCGGCCTTTTCGTCCACGGAGTCTTTAACATCATCGTCCAGCTTACGCCAGGTGGTGCCGCGCTTGTTGAGCAGTGTTTCCCAGCCCAGTTTTTTGACCCAGCCGTGTAGCTCTTTCTCCGGTACGCCCAGTTTCTTGTAGTCGTGGAAGGTGTATTCGATACCATTATCGGTCAGCCACTTGCGGGCTTTCTTGATGGTGTCACAGTTGGGGATGCCGTATAAAGTTATCATTGATTTGTCCGCGAATGAACGCAAATAAACGCAAATGACTGCTGCCGCTTATGCCTGCGCTCGCTGAATTAGTGCATCCATGCACGTCAATGCAAAAACGAGATTAATGTTACGTACTAATTCGCGTTTACTTGCGGAAATATCAATCAATACTGCGTAGCAGTTCGTTGATGCCTACCTTGCCCAGTGTCTTCTCATCCACCTGCTTAACGATCACCGCGCAGTACAGGCTGTATGTGCCGTCTTTCGATGGCAGGTTACCGGATACAACCACCGAACCCTTAGGAATACGACCGTAAGTGATTTCGCCCGTCATACGGTTGAAGATACGTGTACTCTGACCGATGTAAACGCCCATCGAGATAACCGAGCCTTCTTCAACGATTACGCCTTCAACCACTTCAGAACGTGCGCCGATAAAGCAGTTGTCTTCGATAATTGTAGGTGCAGCCTGCAGTGGCTCAAGTACACCACCGATGCCAACACCGCCAGACAGGTGAACGTTTTTACCGATCTGTGCGCATGAGCCAACGGTTGCCCAGGTATCAACCATAGTACCGCTGTCGACATAGGCGCCGATGTTTACGTAGGAAGGCATCATAACAACGCTAGGTGCAATGTATGAGCCTTTACGTGCAGTCGCTGGTGGTACAACACGTACGCCAGATTCACGGAAGTCGCGGGTGTTATAGTCGGCAAATTTCGATTCGACCTTATCGTAGTAGTTGGTGAAGCCACCCTTGATAAATTCGTTGTCGTTGATGCGGAAAGACAGCAGAACCGCCTTTTTCAGCCACTCGTTAACGACCCAGTCACCACTGGTTTTCTCGGCGACGCGAGCTGCGCCTGAGTCCAGCATGGCAATGGCTTCTTCAACGGCTTCGCGCACGTGGGTTTCAACATTGCGCGGTGTAATGTCGGCGCGGCGTTCGAAGGCTTCTTCGATGACTGTTTTTAAATCGCTCATCGGGGTTCTCCCAGTTATTCAATCAAATTTTAAAGTGTGTGTATAAAATCGCGTATTCTTTCAGCCGCTTCGGTGGTTTCATCCAGCGTTGCGACCAGTGCCATACGCACATGGTTTTCGCCCGGATTGATGCCGTTGACATCACGTGACAGATAGCGGCCGGGTAATACGGTAATGTGTTGCTGTGCAAACAGCTGTTGTGCAAAATCGGTGTCGGCGATGGGGGTACGTGGCCACAGGTAAAAACCTGCATCCGGTAGCTTAACGTCGATGTGTGGTGAAAGTATATCTAACACGCGGCTGAACTTTTCTCGATACAGCGTGCGATTTTCAATCACATGCTGTTCATCATTCCAGGCGATAATACTGGCATGCTGATGATGACCGGACATGGCGCAACCGTGATAGGTGCGGTACTTCAGGAATGCCTGCATGATAGTCGCATCACCGGCGACAAAACCAGAACGTAAACCGGGCAGGTTGGAACGTTTCGACAGGCTGTGAAATACCACGCAGCGTTTATATTCGGTATTCCCCATATCGGCTGCAGCTTCTAGCAGGCCACAGGGTGGTGTTTCATCGTCGAAATAAATTTCCGAGTAACATTCATCCGAGGCGATGATAAAGTCGAATTCTTCCGCCTTGTTAATCAGCCATTGCATCTGCTGCTTTGAAATCACCGCACCGGTGGGGTTGCCGGGGGTGCAGATATAAATCAGCTGGCAGCGTTTCCAGGTGTCATCGCTAATGGCTTCAAAGTCGGGCAGGTAGTTGGTGTCTGCTGTCGTATTATAAAAATACGGCTCGGCACCTGAAAGGAAGGCTGCGCCTTCGTATATCTGGTAAAAGGGGTTGGGCATACACACCAGGGCATTCTGGCTGCGGTCGATCACGGCCTGAGCAAAGGCAAACAGAGCCTCGCGGGTGCCATTCACGGGCAGGATATGTTTTTCTGCATCCAGGCTATTGTCAGGCAGTCTGAAACGTTGAGTCAGCCAGTTACTAATCGCTTTGCGTAGCTGTGGGGTGCCTTTTGTCAGGGGGTAGTTAGCGATTTTTGGTAATGCCTGTGCCAGCTCGTCGAGCACAAAACCCGGTGGTTCATGCCGGGGTTCACCGATGGACAGGGCAATATGTGCCAGCTGCTCATTGGCGGTAACCGCCGATTTGAGGGCATTAAGCTTCTCAAAGGGGTAGGGCTGTAGTCGATCGAGATCTGGATTCATGTACAATTCGGGCTGTTTACTGTCGCTAAAGGCGGCATATTATAGTCTAATTGGGGCATCTAAATAAGGGTAAAACTGGGGGTTAATTTGGCTATTTCCGGTATACATCATGTCAGCCTGGTCGTGGCAGATACGCAGAAATCGGTGGGGTTCTACCGGGATGTACTGGGAGTCAGTGTATCGGATGAGCGGCCAGCAATGGGGTTTCCCGGTGCATGGCTGCAGATTGGTGAGCAGCAGATTCATCTGCTCGAGGTTCCAAACCCGGACCCGGTAGAGGGCAGGCCAGAACATGGGGGGCGGGATCGTCATGTCGCCCTGAGTGTCGATAACCTTGCTGAGATCGAGCAAAAGCTGCAACAGCAGGGGTTTTCATTTACACGTAGCAAATCCGGTCGAGCGGCTATCTTCTGTCGCGATCCTGATGGTAATGGCGTAGAGCTCATTGAGAAAAAGGCATGATGCCATCAATGGATGCATATTGATGCGCTGATCAGGGTGCTGGTCGATATTGTGTTTTCTATCATGTGTTTATAACGTATCGAGCATCTAGTGATCAACGCAGCTATTTTGTAGGGTAGTTAGGCACTCTAGAGAACGATAGCTGAGATATGCAGGTTTATCAGGTACATCGTATTGACGATGTCGGGCGTGAACAGGCGTTGATTGATTTTGTATGTGCTGCTACTAGACTAATATCAATACTTCATGACTTTATAGTGTTGCTCAATGCTATGTCTGTTAAAAAAATATTAAAGATAGTTTTCACTGTCATGGCCGTGATATTTTTCAAGGCTGTGCCAGCCAGCCAGTATGCCGGTTCAGACGCCTGTTTCGCTTGTCATGCAGAGCAATATAATGATTTCAGAGTGTCAGGCCATCCACATAAACTAATGAAAGCTGACGAGGCCAGACACCGTCCTGTGCCGCTTCCCGAGGGATATACCTGGAACGATATTAGCTATGTGATTGGTGGTGTGCATAAAAAAATACGCTATCTTGATAAACAGGGTTACATCATTACAGGTGCTAAGGATGGTAGTGAACTGAAAACGCAATACAATCTCGAAACAGGTACATGGGCGTTTTATCATAAGGGCGAAAAGAAGCCTTATACCTGTGGCTCCTGCCATACAACCGGCTATGTTGAATCCGGCAACCAGAACAGCATGCCCGGTATTAAAGGGCGTTGGTTTGCACCAGGCGTGCAGTGTGAGGCATGCCATGGCCCTGGGCTTGAACACAGTAAAAGTGGCGACAGGGCATCTATCAAAGTGGATCGTAGTTCAGCTGCCTGTGGTGAATGCCACATGCGGGGTAGAGTTGATATGATTCCTGCACAGGCCGGTTTTATTCGACATCACCAGCAGTTCAACGAATTGCAGGCTAGCGCACACAAAGCTATTAATTGTGTGACATGTCATAACCCGCATAAGCGTGCAGCATTTAGTATTAAAATGCGTTGCGAGTCATGCCATTCTGCGCAGCTAACTGACTATCGAGGAAGTACGATGCATAAGCGTGGTGTAAGTTGTATTGATTGTCATATGCCACAAGCTGTCAAATCTGCGACCCATGAAAGCCCGGTTAAAGCTGATGTGCGCAGTCATTTAATGAGTATCAGTACGACTAATGAATCGATGTTTTTTGAGGAGAAGGTTAAGGAGAACAGGCAGACATTCGCAAAAAACTTTATAAGCGTGGATTTTGCCTGCCTGACTTGTCATAAAGATAAAAGCTTTATCTGGGCCAGAGAAAAAGCAAAAAATATTCACCGGGCTGGCAAATAGTTTCCTATGACGTCTATCGTAAAAATAGCCGGATGGGTTTTTGCATATCTCTTTTTAATTCTAGCGCCACTGTTTGTTTTGTTAATAGGTGAAGTCCCAACGGGATCTGGTTTTTTATGGGATTTTTCTATGGCACTGGGGTTCACCGCTATGGCAATGCTGGGCGTACAGTTTTTTCTAACAGCACGCTTTCGTAGGGTGACGGCCCCATTCGGCATAGATATTATTTACTATTTCCATCGTTATCTCGCAATTCTTTTATTAGTGCTGATATTTTCTCACTATCTGATTATTCGACTGACTGAACCCGAAGCGCTAATGCAACTAAATCCACTTGTTGCGCCATGGTACATGACGGCTGGAAGATTGGCGTTATTAGTATTTGTCGTCATGATAGTCACATCGCTATGGCGAAAGGCGCTACAGATTCATTATGATGAATGGCGGATTTTGCATATTGTTCTGGCCGTTACAGGGTTTCTGTTAGCTTTAATGCATATTCAGGGTGTAGGTTACTATATCAATGCGCCAGTCAAGCAGGCGTTATGGACAATCTATATTATTTTCTGGCTATGGTTGATTATTTATGTGCGTATTATTAAGCCCTGGAGATTATTATCCAGGCCATACAGGGTTACAAGAATACAACGTGCATGTTGTAATAGCTGGTCTCTATCACTACAGGCGGAAGGTCATAGCGGGATTCGTTTTAAGCCTGGTCAGTTTGTCTGGTTGACATTGCGTAGTACTCCATTCCAGATTAAAGAACACCCTTTCTCAATCTCTTCCAGTGCAATGAAAACTGAGCAGCTGGAGCTGACTATTAAAGAGCTGGGCGATTTCACCCGTACTATTGGTACAACAAGGGTAGGCGATATTGCGTATATTGATGGTCCATATGGGGTTTTTAGTGTTGATCAGTACCCCGATGCTGAGGGGTTTGTGTTTATAGCTGGGGGTATTGGTGTTGCGCCCATTATTAGTATGTTGCGTACCCTCGCGGATCGTAAAGATTCAAGACCTTTGACATTTATATATGCGAATAACCATGAAGATGAAATTATATTTAAGGATGAGCTGGAAGCATTAAAATGCTGTCTTAATCTGAACGTAGTGCATATTCTACGTGATGCCTCTAACAGCTGGATGGGGGAAACAGGTTATGTCACAGAATCACTGCTGAAAAAAATATTACCTGAAAAGCGCGATGGTTTTCAGTATTTTCTATGTGGGCCTAAGGGAATGAGTCGTTCAGTACAAATTAATCTGTATCGTACTGGCGTATCGAGATCCTGTATTCACTTTGAACTCTTCGATATGGTATAGGATCGATCAATGCGTGAGAATATGGCAAAAATTATTGTTATCATTACCGGTTTACTGGTAGTCATTTTGTCTATGTTTTTTTCAGCGCTACAAAACCCTGATTTACTAACAGATCCTTCACAGGATAAGGCTAGTGTTGCATCAGGATCCCGACTGTTCCTTGAGCAGGGGTGCGTGCGATGCCACTCATTTAAAGGTGAAGGGAATTCACATTTACCGCTGGATGAGTCGGCTGATAAATATACACATGCTGAGTTAATAAGCTGGATTACCGGTGCAGATGATCTGAAAGGCATTATGTCGTCATCTACTATGAAGATAAAGTCAAAATATCAGTTGCTCACCCGTGAGGAACTGGGCGCTATCGTAGAATATCTCCAGCAGTCAGATTCAATCCACTAGATAATATGCAACCGGGCACTGTTCGCCAGGTAATGTATCCTCCAATGTGAAAATAACAATGATGGGTGATATCGGCATTTTATATCAGGCATAAAAAAGCCTGCTAAAGCAGGCTTTTTTATGTGAGTGCGGGACGTTCTATTTAGATACAAACAGCACGTTAAACATGTCGTTCTGATCGCCCGGTGACTGGCCTACGCAGTTGACGATTTTCTTACCTGTACCGAGGGCATTGGGATCAGCCATGCAGATCATATTGCCCGTGCCATAACCGTCACTAATAGTACCCGTCATAAAGCCGTTGAGTACATCACCGCCAATGTCGTTAATTGTGCTCAGAGTAACCGTTACGCTGTCGGCAGATACCGCGCCAGAGCTGATATCGGTTACCAGGTAACCGGTGCAGCTGCCGCTGACACAGTTAAGAGCGACAGGGTGGATTTTCTGGCCGTTGCCCATATTGTCATCGAAGAGCATGCCTGCATAGTCACCATCTGCATCATTGATATGTGTAATAGCTTTTTGTGACAGGCCGAAGATGAATGAGTCATCGGTTTCATCACCTGGAGACATACCGTCTGTGTGAACGATAGCACCGCCATTAGCTGTCAGATACATGACTGCGCCGGGCACATTCATGATGCCATCCTGACAGGTGACAGCGCCAGGGTTGATGCCGCCGCCAACAACATCGGGGTGGCCTGTAGTCAGCGCTTTCTTGTAGGGTAGTGAGGGTGTTCCGGTTGTGGCATCGTAGTGGAAGGTTCCAGCAAAATCGCGTCCGGCATTATTCGCATCAGCATGACCACCAGAGGTATCATGCTTAACTATGACCCAGTTTGCATCGATATTGCCAGTAGGGCATTCGCCAGACTTCACCATGGCGACAAGCTGGTCGCTATCAACGGGTTTTAGCATGAATGCATAGCCAGGTACCTCAAGACCCCAGGCCTGTGATCCGGCCGCAGGTGCTTCGGCACCAGTGCCGCCAGTAACAGTCATGCTGATGAAGCCAGAATCATGACGTGTATAGGTACCGTCAACGGTATAGTCGATGGCAGAATTGATGTCGGGACGGTGATCGATGTG
>JBFHWF010000083.1:0-8802 GCA_041589175.1 Gammaproteobacteria bacterium | reverse complement strand
GGTCGTGGCCATATTGGCCGGTGTCACCTGGTAAATGCGTTGCCCTGCTGCGGCGGCTATTTGTAAGCCCTTTACAGCGGAGAAGGCATTCGGGGGGTTTAGGGGGTCGGTATTAAACAACTGCTCCGGTGTGGCATGCTCCAGTGCTGAGCTGATAATACCACTTTGCAGCTTGAACTGTACCTGTTGTTCCCGGTCGCCGCTATTGCTGGCAGTGATAATGCTTAGCGGAATATCCAGCGTCACCCCGCCCGGGCGGAGTAGCCGTGGATATTAAGAATCAGAGTATAAACCCATAAAATAAAGTCGGAGCAACCTTATAGCGACTCCGCGTTCATAACAAAATCACCTTAAAACGTCTTACCCCGCATCCCACGCACTAGTCGCCACACCTTCCCCAAGATCCGCATCAATCAACCGCTTCCTGACTTCAAGCAATTTTTCAATCAATGCCGGTTCCTGTTTCTCATAGGCGTCTGCATCTGGCGTACGCTTAACAACTACGCCGAGCAATTCGGTAATGGCATTACCGATGGAGTTCTGGCTAATGGTAACAATCAGGTCACCGATATCGTTGCGATAGATTAGTTGCTTAAACGCCGGTTGCCAGCGGATCGAGTTGGAATACTTGGGATCTTTAATACACTGTTCCCTGACCTTCTTGGCTGCACCCATGAAGTCATTATTAAAAAACAGTACAGACTCGATACGTTCTGGAAAATAGGAATCACTGGGTACGGGTGAATTACGTGAAGACACCTGGGCAAAGAACGCCCGGTAAAAATCAATAAAGCCTTTTAATATTTCATCGTATTCGTGCCAGAACTCGATATTCTTTAGCGCTTCTTTTCCACCCTTGATTTTCCAGCAGGGCAATCCCTGCGGATAGCCTGTTAGTGTAAATGTGGATTCATGGCTACTGACTGGCTCAAGGATTTTAAGATCAAGCTCGCCGAGAAATGTTCGGTACACTTCACGCATATGCGCCTGGAATAAACTGTGCTGCCCCCCATCGGTGAGGTTCGGGTTACTTTCATCTGCCAGCTCTGCCTGTTCCAGCATGAGTCGATCAAACACCATAAAGTGATTATGCAGCATACGTATACTGGGCACACCCGGTGATGTGAGTGGCCAGGTTGCATCCAGGCTTGCCTCCCCTGCCAGTACCAGGTGTGATTTTGGATCGGGGTATTTTTCCAGCATGTAATCGATAATGATCTGGTTCATACGGTTCCAGTCACGCTTTACGTTATCGGGAACCTGTGTGCGCCTGACTGGCCGGCCGAGTGGATTTAAAACAGACTTGGATGTGTTGTAAATGATCGAGGTATCAAACTCGTTACTATGACCGAGTGCTTTTCGATAAAGCAAAAGGCCCTCCGGGTTTACCAGAAGGCCATTGTTGTGTATCAGGTCGTTGAGGTTTTCAGTACTGTTAAAAAATTCGTTTGGCGCCATACCCTCGGGAACATCGAGAGGTATTTGCCGGAATGGGGTCACGATCTGTCGTGGGCCAATGATCATGTTTGTTCAGCCATTTGTTGTGATATCGCTAAAATATATCATGCAACAGATTTTGATCGACAAAGTATTTTTAATACCTCAATAAGCCGCTATACCAGAAAGGGGTTATTCAACCGCTCATAACCCAGGGTCGATTCGGGTCCATGCCCGGGCACAAACCGGTAATCATCTCCCAGCGATAACAGTTTCTGTTTGATAGAAGTCAAAAGCGCCTGGTGATTACCGCGAGGAAAATCGGTTCGACCAATCGATCCCTTAAAGAGAACATCACCCACCCAGACAATAGCGCTCGTTTCATGGGCGATAACAACATGACCAGGTGTGTGACCGGGTGTGTGAATAACGTTAAATGTTTCGTCATCAAGTTTCAGCTGTTCGCCATCACTGAGATATTGATCGGGTAGAAAACTGTCGATAGCGTCAAAACCGAACATTTCACATTGCATAGGAATGGCATCAAACAAAAAACGATCATCTGCATGCGGACCTATAATGGGAATGGAAAAATGTTTTCTCAGCGCGGCGGCTGCACCTACATGGTCGAGATGACCATGGGTTAACCAGATCGCCTGTAGTGTAACGCCCTCGACTTCTACCAGGGCGATGAGCCTGTCGGTATCACCGCCCGGATCAATTAATACACCATGAAAGCTATCATCACACCACAACAAGGAACAGTTTTGCTGAAATGCGGTTACCGGCAATGTGCGGTACTTCAGCATCGTTACATGCCATTACCGAACTTATCAGTCGCAGTCACGCCACTCTCACGTACACCAGCGAGCGCAATCGCGTATTGTTTAAGGATATTTAGCGACCAGTCGATACGCTCTTTAAAATAGGAATCTGCGGATTCGTTATTATCCGCCGGATTATCATTTAAAACCGATTCAACATTACGCAGAATAATATGCTCGGGGATATAGCAAAGACGACTGTTTTTATAACTACTCATTCTTAATTCTGCAACGGGATAGGCACCGCCATCGCCCGATGATACCGTGACAATCTTCGCCGGTTTATGGGCAAATTCATTTTTTCCAAAAATCAGGAAAAAGTTTTTAAGACCCGCAGGCACCTGACCATGCCATTCTGGTGATATCACAACGAAGGCATCACTGGATGACAGTGTTTCACGATAGGGTGCGAGCAATTCTGTCCATTTTTCATCACCGTCCCAGATACCCTGATCCCATAATGGCAGGGGGTTATTCGCCAGGTCGATAATGGGTGCTTCATCACAAATATTACCTTCCATTGTTTTCTGGTAATAACGTGCAACTTTACTGCTTTGTGAGTTATTGCGGTGACTACCGCAGATGATCGTAATTTTCATAGTTGTTCCTACATAATAAGCTCGAAGTCGATCGATTGCGCATCAACATTCGCCCGGATTTCTTTTAATGTTTCACATCGATTAGAGAGATAAGCCGCCATCACATCAGCCAGATTGGGCTTTTTCTGATCCAGTGCACGCAATAACATCATCGCCACATACTGCTGTTTCTGATAATCGCTCGGACTGGACACCCGGTTTTCACCCAGTTGTATGCCCTGCTCCATATCGGCATCCATCTCATCCAGATAACGACGCATTCTCGCAGGTGTGCGGGGCTCATTCCACGTATAAACCGTCTGGTTATTGATGGTGACGATAAATCGGCTCGACATTGTCATTCACGGCTTGAATAAATACAGCCATTATATCGTATGCACAAAAAAAAGGCCGATATGAATACCGGCCTTTAATTCAATGAGGAAACTTTATTTAATAGACGCTTTCGGTTTCGTATTGCCAGTCGCGAATACCGCCATCGAGGCTCACCACATCAAACTGATGCTGGCTCAGCACCAGGGTGGCTACCGCACTGCGACCACCGCCGTGGCAGTACACCACATAGCGCTTACTCTTATCCAGCTCATCCATGCGATTACGCAGTTCAAATAAGGGAATCAGGATGGCACCGGGAATATGGTTATCGTCATATTCTTCGGCGTAGCGAACATCGATCGGAATATAGTCGGTGTCAAGCATCGACTTGGCAATCGTTCCGTTAACGGTTTTAATCAGTGGGTTCTTGATGAGTTCATCGAAATCCGACTTGTCGAGAACTGACAGTACACTGTCCTCTTTCATAATGACCGTTTCAGATCGCGTACTACCATGAATCAGGGCTTCACAGCCAAAGGCATCGCCCTCACCCAGTTCGGCAATTTTCGATGGTTCATCGTCATACAGAGTGGTGGAATAAACCTCGGCCGACCCCTGGTTGATAATGTAGTAGGAATTACCTTCTTCACCCTGCTTGATCGCGGCTTCGCCCTTGGGTACTTTCACCGTGTGCATTTTGGAGAATGCGAGCTCAACCATTTCAGCAGGAAGTCGACGGAATACCAGTGAGTTCCTGACTTTTTCAATCTGCTCGGCCAGGTCTTCGTTGGTCTCTTCCATCATGTGGACCAGCTCGTCCCATGAGATCAACTCATCGAGCATATCCCGGTCGGCGTGACAGATGATGGTTTCGGCCTTGGCAACGATGGTACTGGTTGATGGTGCCGATTTGAGGATAATGGGTGATTTACGAGTCTCTTCAGGCCCGGAAACAGTACGGACCTCCCCGTCCGTAATCACATTCAATGCACCTTCGATGACAAACAGATAGTCATTACCTGCACCACCTGCTATTTGAAAAATTTCCCCTTCACGCATTTCAATGAAACGTACAATATTAACAACTTCAGATACACGCTCTTTGGACAGCAATGTAAATGGCATGTAGTGAGAGGTCAGGTTATCAAGCACCCGATCCATTTTGACGCTCATCATAAGCATTTTACCCGTCTTTATAGCTATTCGTTATAAGTACTTGTAGTCTATGAATAAGCAAACGGCAAGCCAACCCAGAATTATTCGTACTATCTCCGGGAGATATGATAGACACGCTCGATCATCCACCCCAGACCACGTTCGTGAAAGCGTGGCTGCTCATCGATAATATCCGCCTCATGTAGAAGTTGCACAGTAAACGCATCGCCATACAGCTGCCTGACTTCGCTATCCGATACGGCAAAAGGAGGGCCTGTCATACTGGACTGATCGTAATCCAGCGTAACCAGCAGAATGTCGGCAGAAGCTGGTAGCGTACTGGTGAGAAGTTGCACATAGGAACGACGCATGTCTTCGGGTAAGGCGACCAGTGATGCTCGATCATATACAGCATGCGTATCCACGAGCTGTTCAGCGGTGAGTTTAAAAAAGTCACCTTGTAGCAGATGTAAGGCATCTGCCTGATACTGTGTAAAAACGCCCTGATCGCTTACGACAGGTGTTAAGCCCTGCTCCGCCATAAACTGCTGAATCGCCTGCGAACTACATTCAACACCTACGACCTGCATACCCTGCGAAGCCAGCCACACCATATCGAGACTCTTACCACAGAGTGGCACTAAAACATTTGATCCGGATGGAATATTCAGTGCTGTCCAGTATTCACTAAGATGTGGATTAACCTCTGGCAGATGAAAGCCGATCTGGTTTTCCTGCCAGCGTTGTTGCCAGAATGCGATATCCAATGATAGCCCCTTTAAATCTAAGCCATTTAAAGTCAGCCATGATAGCGAATCTGCATGAAAAATACCCCCTGAAAATCACCCGTAGTGTAGCGGTGAGCTCAGGGGGCTACTGCGCTTATAGCTGGATATTATGTCGGTTCTTTTCAAGCGTCCGGGTACTGATGCCCTTTACCCTGGCAAGTTCTTCGACCTGCTTGAATGGCCCATGCTGCGTGCGGTATTCGATAATCGCCTGGGCTTTCTTTTCGCCAACACCCACCAGTTCCCTGGACAGGGTTATGGCATCTGCAGTATTGATATTAACTTCGGCCGCGTAGGCCCAGTTACCGAGCAGCATGTACGCTGAAAACAGAATTGAAAGGATGGTTTTCATTATCAGACTCCCTTTTATGATGAATGGAGCCTGTACCCTAGAAGATGGCCAGTTACAAAGGCAACTCAGATATTTCTGAATTAATTGTCCGTAAAACCCCCATAGGATCGTCAGCCTGAGTAATTGGCCGACCAATCACCAGGTAGTCTGAGCCTGCCTCAAGTGCCTCTGTCGGGGTCATAATTCGACGCTGGTCATCCGCTGCACTGCCCGCAGGACGTATCCCCGGGGACACTAACAGAAAGTCCTGCCCTAGAGACTGCTTCATCTGTGCGGCCTCCTGAGCCGAACACACCACGCCGTTAAGACCACTGTCTTTTGCCAGATCTGCTAACCTGAGAGCCTGTTCCGCCGGGGTCAGGCTGATGCCCAGTTCATTTAGATCCTGTTGCGACATACTGGTAAGCACGGTTACCGCAATCAGCAGCGGTGGCTTAGTGTGAGCCGCCAGCGCCTCAGAAGCTGCTTCCATCATTCGACGGCCTCCTGATGCATGTACATTTACCATCCACACACCCAGCTCGGCGGCCGCACGGCAGGCACTGGCGACGGTGTTAGGAATATCGTGGTATTTAAGATCGAGAAATACTTCGAAACCCTTCGACTGTAACGTCTCTACAAAGCCCGGCCCCAGATGGGTAAACATTTCTTTACCAACCTTAAGCCGACATTGTGTTGGGTCCAGCTGATCGACAAGGCTCAATGCCTGGGACTGCTCCGGGTAATCCAGTGCAACTATTATTCTGGGGTCTTTCATGGGATGCCTGCTCAGTAAAACTTGGGCAGTATACTACTCCAGCCATGGCAGGATGGACATAGCCAGACATGGGTATTTGCCGTGTATCCGCACTGCCCACATTGATAGGCCGGTTGCTTCTCTGATAGTGACTCGATGACATCGGGCACCAGTTGGGATACCGTATCTGATATTGGACCCTGCAACTGAATAAGACTATGCAAACCATTCAACGACGGGTTTTCCATGACAGCAGTTGTCACATACTGCAACGCATCTTCTATACCATAAACTTCTTCCACCAGCGCGGTGATTGCTGTGGTAATTCCCAGTTCAGGGTACTGCTGGTCAACTGATTTAAGATACGACAATGCCTTATTGAGGCTACCCGTGTTGCGATAACACATGATCAGTTTATCGATCACCAGCGGGAACAGCTGTATATTCTGGTCTTCGACCTGACGCAGGAAACGAATGGCCTTCTGGTAGCGCCCTCTGGCAATACAGATATCGGCCATCAGAATCGAGGCCCGGGCACAGTTTTTATCGAGATTTAATGCCTTTGTCGCCAGCGACTCCGCTTCCTTAAAGTCTTCCTGCTGCATTAACTGCTGGCACAACTCACAGTAGTAATGCGCAATGATCATTGCACGTTCATCGTCGCCACGTCGCTGATAGCGTAACGCGACATTAATGGCCTGTTGCCATTCCTGTTCCTGCTGGTAAATATTCATCAGGCACTGCAAGGCTTCGTCGGTATAGTCAGGATCGATAATAACCTGCTGAAACAGACTTTCAGCACGATCCAGCCAGCCTGCCTGTAAATAATCCTTGGCCAGCGCGATAAGTACGGTCGATTTATAGTCAGCAGGTAAGGACGGGCGTGCCAGCAAATTCTGGTGTAATTTTATGGCCTTGTCGATTTCCCCTTTGCGGCGGAAAATCGAGCCTAGCGCGAGACTGGTATCGATGGTTTCCCAGTCGGTCTCTACCAGGTCGACAAAAATATCCAGCGCCTTGTCCTGCTGGTCATTCAGCAGATAGTTCAGGCCCTGAAAGTAGTCATTGGAAAAACGCAGCTTCTTGCGGTGTTTGCGAATACGTCGGCGGGCAATCAGGTAGCCCAGCAGAAACGCCAGCACAACGAGCAAATACAGCATCCATTGTTGTGAAATTGAGATATCCAGATACTCAGTCATTTAGCGTTGTGTCGTTTACTTGTCCGATTTTGTCAGTACACCCGATAGCCCATCGAGTGTGTCTTTTTTGTGTTTAAGCTGGTAATACTTTCGCTGCTGATTCAGCACAAGCATGAGATTAAACAGTAAACCAAGAACAAAACCAATCAGCAGCCAGGCCAGCATGGCAACGGCCACGGGCACTTCCAGCTGGATAGCGAAAAGATCGATATTGATGAGTTGTGCATTCTTATAGGCAAATGCAGCAACAAGAATAATGACAGGTATAGACACCAGCAAGCTTAGAAAACGGATCATAACGAGCCTTCACAGTTTAGCCAGTGAACTAATGTATATGGTATTTAACCAGTAATCTACTAGTTTAGTGTTGCTGGCCACGCTTGAGTGATTCATTCACACGCTCACGCAGTTCTTTGCCTGGCTTGAAGTGTGGAACGTATTTACCCGGAAGCGATACCGCATCACCCGTTTTGGGGTTACGCCCTGCTCTAGGAGGCCTGAAGTGCAGGCTAAAGCTACCAAATCCACGAATTTCTATGCGATCACCGGATGCCAGTGCCTCAGACATTTGCTCCAGTAGACTTTTGACTGCCAGCTCGACATCTTTGTAAGCCAGATGGTTCTGCTTACGTGCCATCAGCTCAATCAGCTCGGACTTCATCATAGATCGAGTTACTACTTCACCCGCCATAAAGGTTTCCCCCATATTTAAAGTCAGCGGGCGTCCATCGCCCGCTGCTATTTTTTAATAACTATTACTCGTTATTAGCATCCATTTGCTCTTTTAGCAAATCGCCCAGTGTCGTTGAAGCTGCTGATGAGTCGGATGCGTACTCTTTAATGGCCGCTGCCTCATCATCTGCATCTTTCGCCTTGATCGACAGGTTGATGGTGCGAGTCTTGCGATCAACACCAATAAACTTGGCTTCGATCTCGTCGCCGACGTTCAGTACAGAACGTGCGTCTTCAACACGGTCGCGTGACAGTTCTGATGCACGAAGCGTGCCTTCAACACCCTCACCTAGATCAATTATAGCTGCTTTTGCGTCAACTTCAGTGATTGTGCCCTTAACCAGCGCACCCTTACCGTTTGCTGCTACAAAGTTTGAGAATGGATCCTGTTCCATCTGCTTAACGCCCAGCGAGATACGCTCACGCTCAGGGTCGATAGACAGTACAACCGCTTCCAGCTCATCACCTTTCGCGTAGTTCTGAACCAGGTCTTCGCCGGTAGAATCCCATGACAGGTCAGACAGGTGAACCAGACCATCGATGCCGCCATCAAGGCCAACAAAGATACCGAAATCGGTAATGGACTTGATCTTGCCGCTAACCTTGTCACCCTTGTTATGGGTAGCTGCGAACTCATCCCATGGATTAGAAGTACATTGCTTCAT
>JBFHWF010000082.1:0-9389 GCA_041589175.1 Gammaproteobacteria bacterium | reverse complement strand
TTCGAACCCACTCGCGCTGGTGACTTTTATATCATTCGGATTTTTAATGGGCTTGAAATAATAGCCGGGAACTGGAAAGTTGGTAGGCGCGAGTGGATTACTCGGGCGTCCTGCATTAAGTTGCTTGTACACACAAATGAAACCATCAACTACTTCATTACAAGCACCCATCCCTGGTACAGGTAACCGGTCCAGCCATCCATGGCTGGCCGTTCAGCATGCTGCGTTTGTACATTGAGTACAAACGGTCATACTTCACCCTCCGGGTCATGGTGAAAAAAGCATCACCATGATCTGATTCGCTCCGGGCGAATCAGCCGAACAGCGTTCGAACCCACTCGCGCTGGTGACTTTTATATCATTCGGATTTTTAATGGGCTTGAAATAATAGCCGGGAACTGGAAAGTTGGTAGGCGCGAGTGGATTCGAACCACCGACCCCCACCATGTCAAGGTGGTGCTCTAACCAACTGAGCTACGCGCCTGCAGGGTCCCGCGAAGAGGCGTGAATATTACTTATTGGGCTGCCTTATTGCAAGTTTTTGTGGGTAGAGATGAACAATCCACCACCCAAGACCACTATCATCCCAGGTGTTGGGCCCCGGACTTACAGTCATGCTTAGCCCGGGGGCCAGCTCATCTGACGTTTGCCCAGCACATGCAGATGTATATGGTAAACCGCCTGACCACCATGCTGGTTACAGTTCATTACACAGCGGTAGCCATCCTCAGCCATACCCTCTTCCTGGGCGATTGTCCTGGCCGCCAGGAATAGCTTGCCGATAACCTCTGCATCAGACGCTTCGATATCGTTAATCGTGGAGATGTGCTTTCTGGGTATCACGAGGGCATGTACCGGGGCCTGAGGGTTCAGGTCGCGGAATGCGATGACATCATCATCCTGGTAAATAATATCGCCAGGGATATCACCACTTACAATTTTGCAGAAAATGCAGTCTGTCATTTTGATACCTGTTCTGAGTGATTGTTATGTCACATAGTATATCGAATGCCAAGGCAAATAATATGGCCCATTACAAACCACAAGAAACTAACCACAGGCGTTTTCAATTATGGCTAAACAATCTCATCGATAATGCCAGAAACCTGCCTGGGGCCTGGGGATGTTTCGGCAAGTGACTCATTCTGCTGGAAATTCTGTAGTGCCTGCTGTACCGAGACCCGACGGGTATCTGGCTGACCTGTGGGGGCCTGCTGATTACGGTTTTGCCCACGATCTGCCTGCAGAAACTGGTAGGTACTCTCTTCAGGCGATACACGGCTACGCTCACTCGATAGTACCTCGCCATTAATGATTCGAGGTGATTCTGCGGTGCGCTGCGCCTGCTGGCTTCGGTTCAGATCAGGTTGATCTGAGGGTGAACGACGATCCGCACTGGCTGCCTGCTGCTGTTCCCGCTGAGCCGCACCTTGCTGCTGCCGATTAATATCGACACTCGCGGATGATGCTGCCGGGTTAAACCCAGTAAGAGTAAGTTCCATGAATTCGTCTTAAAGCCTTAGTCTGTCGCCTGAGCTGTCAAATTGAGACTCGGCATACAGATCGCACACCGAACGATTCATTGAGTATAGCAGCCTGATCGGCAGCTGCTTGCCGCATACAGCAGGGTAATGGCAACAAGATGCCTGAGGTTAATCGAGCTTACGACGCCCACTAAAGGCATGAGCTAATGTGCCACCGTCGATATACTCAAGCTCACCACCCAGAGGAATTCCGTGAGCCAGACGAGTTGCATCGACACCGTAATCGGCGGCCATTTCAGAGATATAGTGGGCGGTGGTTTCACCCTCCACCGTCGGATTAGTGGCAAGGATAATTTCCTTTATCTGACCACTGGATAAGCGCTCTTCAAGCTGGTCGAGCCCCAGTTCAGACGGCCCGATGCCATCCAGCGGTGACAGATGCCCCATCAACACAAAATAGCGCCCCTTAAAATCGGTGGCCTGATTAATCGCCATCACATCCGCCGGGGTTTCTACGATACACAACAGCTCATCGTTACGACGACTGTCAGTACAGTATCCACACAGCTCAGTTTCTGACAGGGTGCGGCACTGTTTGCAGTGACCAATATGCTCCACCGCCTGCTTGAGCACCTCTGACAGCTGAGTGGCACCCGTGCGATCTCGTTCCAGCAAATGCAGTGCCATGCGCTGGGCCGATTTAGGACCAACGCCCGGGAGACAGCGTAAGGCCTCTATCAGCTGCTGCAACAGGGGGGATAAACTCATATGTACGACTCAGTCGCCGTCAACAGGCCGTTAAATAGCGACATGTTCAAAATGGGAATTTCATTCCACCCGGCAGGTTCATACCTGCGGTAATGCTGGACATTTTTTCTGAAGACTGCTGCTCAATACGACGAACCGCATCATTCACGGCCGCCGCCAGCAGGTCCTCGATCATTTCCTTATCGTCTTCCATAAGGGATGGGTCCAGCTCGACACGGCGCACTTCGTGACGTCCGTTCATGGTAACTTTTACCATGCCACCTCCAGACTGGCCTTCCACTTCCATATTGGCGATTTCTTCCTGTGCCTTCTGCATGTCAGCCTGCATCTTCTGTGCCTGCTTCATCATGTTGCCTAAGCCACCTTTCATCATCTCAACTCTCTCTTCTGGGTTATGGGTTATCCAGGGGTTTCACCGAGTTGGGAACCACCTGGGCATTAAAGTTGTCTTTCAGCGCCTGCACCACCGGATCCTGCTCAATACTATCCTGTGCCTGCTGCTGACGCTCTGCCTGATTTCGTGCCTGAGTCTGAGCTGGCGACTCTACGTCGAGTTTACCCAGTTCGATACTCAGGCGAATCTTGTCCTGCAGGCGTGAGCTTAATGCCTCTTCCAGCTTAGCCTGCAAACCGGGGTTCAATAGCTGTGCAAAGTCCTGATTCAGGGTTAAGGTGATTTCATTCCCCTGCTTCTGCTTTAAGGTACAGTTTACCGCAAGCTGCTGCACCATACCCCGTAAATTAAGCGCCTCAACCATACCTGCCCAGTTGTTATCGAATACGATCGGTTGTGCTGGAGGCGTCTGGGTGGCCTGTGAAGCAGCCGCAGATGCGCCCTGAAGCTCGGTCTGTGGCGCAACATTAGATGCTGCCCGTGGTGAATCTGGTGCTGAACTTACTGAATTGCCAGCAGCCGTTGCGCCGGAAACGGCTTTTGTGGTTGCCGGACCAGCGGTACCAGGCGTTGCGTGAGTCGCAGCCGAGGGCGTTACTGGTGCTAAAGCTGAATGATCTACCTGACTGGGGCGAAACGCCAGCATACGCAGCAGTGCCATTTCCAGTCCACTTCTGGGGTCAGGCGCAAGTGGCAGATCACGACGTCCAATCAGGCCAACCTGATAAAACAGCTGAATATCTTCCGCACTAACCTGTGCAGCGAGAGCCACCAGCTCATCACGATCAACAAGATTCTCATCAACTGCATCCGGCACCTTCTGTGCCAGTGCCATCTGGTGCAGTAACACCAGCAGTTCCGCCAGTACAGCCGGGTAATCCGGTGTGAGATCAGACAATGCGTCGACCTGTTGCATCACACTACTGGCGTCGTTGTTAATCAACCCCCTGAGGACTTCCATGACTCGGTCCCGTGATACGGTTCCCAGCATGGTCTGTACATCATCCTGTTGCAGTTTTCCTCCACCAAATGCGATCGCCTGATCGAGCAGGCTTAAAGCATCGCGCATGGAACCATCAGCACCATGAGATAACAAGCGTATAGAGCGCTCATCAAACTCAATGCTTTCCTGTTGCAGGATATTACGCAGATGACCTTCAATCAGATCCAGCGGCATACGTTTAAGGTTGAACTGCAGACAGCGCGAGAGGATGGTGACCGGCAGTTTTTGCGGATCGGTTGTTGCCAGCAGAAACTTCACATGCGGGGGCGGCTCTTCCAGGGTTTTTAATAACGCATTAAAGCTATGGGTGGAGAGCATATGAACTTCGTCGATCAGGTAGACCTTAAATCGACCATGGGTCGGTGCATATTGCACATACTCAAGCAGCTCACGGGTATCTTCTACCTTGGTACGCGAAGCCGCATCCACTTCAATCAGGTCGACAAAGCGCCCTTCTGCAATTTCACGACAGGCCGTACAGGTACCACAGGGGCTCGAGGTTATACCCGTTTCACAGTTGAGGGACTTCGCAAAAATACGGGCAACGGTGGTTTTACCAACACCACGGGTACCCGTAAACAGGTAGGCATGATGGAGTCTTTCTTCGTCCAGGGCATTAATCAGAGCGCGCAGGATATGCTCCTGCCCCACCATTTCGGTGAAGTTAGCGGGACGCCACTTTCTTGCAAGTACCTGATAGCTCATGGTTTTTTATGATGCCTGCTAAAGATTAAAGGCTGCAAGTTTAGCATGCCCAATGATCGCTTTTGTAGCAGAAGATAGGTGACAAGAGTGAATATACGTAATAACGAATGGGTGGTGACCCGTATCAGCCGCACCCCGGCGCCCGATGTCACTGCTACCGTTGCTCCCTTCCGGGCCTGGCGGGGTTTACAGCTAATCGTCGCGAGGGGACCCACACAGGCCACCATAACTCGGTTCATATCAGAGGGGTGGGATTATGCGGATTTTACCAGCTGACTGCAAGCTACTCGCTGAGTTTGACCTGATTACGACCCGACTGCTTCGCCTGGTAAAGCGCTTCGTCGGCGAGTTTCAGCATGCGTTCTGAATCATCCAGACTTTCTGGCACAGAGCAGTAAACACCAATACTGATCGTGACGTGCCCGATATCAGATTCGGGATGATCAATTTTTAAGGCCTCGACGCTCTGACGCATCACTTCAGCCAGCTCTCCACCATTCTTCAGCTGCGTATCGGGAAGAACGGCACAGAACTCTTCTCCTCCATAACGGGCTACCAGGTCAGCCGAGCGTTTACAGGACGACTGTAACGCCTGAGCCACTGCCTTGAGGCAATCATCCCCTTCAAGGTGGCCTTTTGAATCGTTGTACTTTTTAAAGAAGTCGACATCCATGAGAACGACAGACAGTTCCGTCTGGTTGCGCATGCTGCGGCCAATTTCCTGTTTCAGGTATTCATCCAGATAGCGGCGATTTGCGAGGCCAGTCAGACCATCCCGGTTGACCTGCTTTTCCAGTTCCTCGTTAGCCTGCTCAAGCGCTGATGACACATCCAGCAACTTACGCCGCATCTGAGCAATACGCTGCATGGCAGTCATCTTTGCCTCTAGCACTTTGAAATCAACTGGCTTGGTCAGGTAGTCATCGCCACCCGCTTCGATTCCGGCAACAATGTCATCCACCGCGACGCGTCCACTCAGAAAAATAATCGGCACCCATTCGGCTTCGTCTTCACGCATGATACGAGCTGCCTGGTGCCCATCCATCTCTGGCATAATGACATCCATCAGCACCAGCTCGGGGGATTCGGTGTTAAACATTTCAATTGCCTGCTGGCCATTTTCGGCATGTACCAGTTCATGCCCCAGCTTTTCCAGGTAAGCTGTCAGAATTAATCGCTCTGTACGCGTATCATCAACCAGTAAAATCTTCATTTAATGTTGTTTCCAGTACCCGATGTATGCGCCGTGCCAGTATTGCACGGCTATATGGTTTATAAATGATCTCTTCTTTTCTTTCAGATGGCGAATTTGATGCGCTCTGTCGTGAGGCATAGCCCGTTGCCATCAGAATTTTTATTTCCGGAAAACACTCTCGCACATGGGCCGCCAACTGAAATCCATCCATCCCGCCAGGCATCACCACATCACTAAATAGCAACTGTGGATCAAGCCCCTCTTCCAGCTGCTGCTTTGCAACGATGGCATTTTCAGCTTCTGTAACCCGATACCCCAGCCCAGTCAGGTACTGTTTGGCCAGATCACGTAATGCCGGCTCGTCTTCAACCAGCAAAATATGCTCATGCCCCCGAGGTAAATCAGCAACACCCGACGACTGTTCACCGGGAATTGCAGAATGTTTCACCTGAGGTATATATAGTTCAAAACACGTGCCTTCGCCTTCGACCGTATGCACATCAATACCGCCCTTAACGCGATTAATAAAACCAAACACCATCGGCATACCCAGCCCGGTTCCCTGCCCTGTCGGTTTGGTCGTGAAAAAGGGCTCAAATATACGACTAAGCAGATCCGGGCTCATCCCTGATCCCGAGTCCTGAATAATAATTTTGATATAGCGCCCAGGCATGAGTACATTTAGATAGCATGAATACTCTTCATCGAACCGGACCGACTGTGTCTGCAACAACAGCCGCCCACCTGAGGGCATGGCATCTCTGGCATTAATTGCCAGATTAAGCATTACATCCTGAAACTCGCCGGCATCAGCAACCACGTTACTGGCACCCTCATCAAGCTGCATGGAAAATTCAATCACCGGTGTTAAGGCATGCTCAAGAATTGACTGCATCGACTGTAGACATTCATTGAGATTAATAATCGACTGGCTTGCCAGCTTCTTTCTGGAAAAATTCATCAGACTCTGGGTTAACTCGATACAACGCTGCGTGGATTTTTTTGCGGTGCCTAGCCAGCGCGACTGATTCGGTTGTAGCTCGAGACCTTCTTCAAGCATATCCAGATAACCCATCACAATACCTAGCTGGTTATTGAAGTCATGGGCAATTCCCCCTGATAACTGACCGATCGCCTCCAGCTTTTGTGATTGACGCAAAGATGCTTCGAGTGCACGCTGTTGTGTAATATCCTGTACCAGACCCTCAATTGCGATCACATTATTGCTATCCCCGAACACCGGTGTTTTTGAAACCCTGAGCCGCTTTACTTCACCATTTTTATGCAGCATTTCGATTTCATAGGAGTCAGGTCTAATGCCCTGCATCGCTTCATTAAAGCGCTCTTCAATAATGTCATTGAGCGGATCACTGGTGAGATAATTTTTATAGTTTTCAATAAACTCTTCTGGCGAATACCCCAGACAGCGACGAATAGAAGGGCTAACAAAATTCAGTCCACTCGTAACATTCTGAGTAAACATGAAAAACTCATCACCCAGATGTTCAATTAAACGCCGATAGCGTTGCTCACTACTACGTAGATTTTCAAGCAACTTATATTCTTCGGTAACATCGTGAAACACCAGGATCACGCCATGCATGGCCCCTTCAGAATCTTTAATCGGAGCCGCACTATCTGCAATACGATATTCACGCCCCTGTTTATCCTGAAGAATTGCATTGCGCGTTAACTCAACCTGTTGACCCGTTTCAAGCACTCTGGCGACAGGATTAACATCTGTAGTTATCGCATCTGGATTTCGCACCCTGAATACATTTTCAAGGGGCTGCCCCAGTATCTCATGTTCAGTCTCGCCCAGTAGCTGACATGCAACCGGATTGATACGTGTAATAACACCGGCCGTGTCAGTGACAATAACACCATCACCAATAGAATTAAGCGTCGTTAACGTACGCTCTTTCTCTTCTGATAACTCCCTGAAGATTCGAGCATTATCGATTGCTATGCTGACCTGCGAAGCAAATGCCTTTAGTATATCGAGGTCCTCAGCAGTAAAGCTCTTGCCGCCCTGTTTACCCAACCCCGACAGCCCGCCAATAATTTCACCACGAGCAATTAAGGGCACCAGCAAGGCTGACTCCATGCCCACTTCCCATTGGGTTTTTTCATCCATAGACCAGGGCATGTTTTCAGCAAAAATCAGTGGCTTTTGATGTATGAGCACCCAGCCACACATACCCACACCTACCGCAAAATGCTGCCCCAGTATATCCGTCGAATTTCGACCCTCAGCTGCCATGTAGGTATAATGTTTACGCTCTTCATCAATAATTGGAATAACCAGTGCTTCCGCATCGATTATCTCCCTGGCCTTTACAGCCACGCGTTTCAGCAACTTTTCAAAATTGAGTTCTGTCGCTAACTCGCTGGTAATCATGCGTAAGGTATCCAGCTGATGCTGTACACGCTTAAGGTCCTGTTGCAGATTGTCTTCAGAGCGAGGTTCTATATGGGTCATTATAATTTTTAGAATGTAGCGTTATAGTGAGCGTTCATAACATCACGAACATAGGCGCTAACACCAGACACCTCAGCATCTACAATTAGATCCTCTTCGACATCCAGCATTAATATGTCTACGCAGGGCTGGCAAATTTTAAAGTTCACACCTAGTTCCTCAGCAGTCATAACCATCTCATGAATTAATGGTGAGTTTTTTCTTCGCGACACCAGCCCGACCAGCGCAGAGCCAATACCGAAATAATTTAACTGACTTAGTGGTAAGGATCTGGATGATGAAGAATTCAGAAAAGGAATTAAACGTTGTATATCCGAATCGGTATGAGGTCGACGTCCAGGTGCTTCTCGCATCTGTTGCGTAAAATATTTTAATCGCTGCACAAAACCTTTGTGTTTTTTAATACTGTTAATTCCATACAGAATAAACCACATATCAACCTGATAGCCCATCGCTGCAAACCCGGTGGCAACTTCAAAAGCGGCAATCGCTTTATCCAGTTCACCACTAACAAGAAAAACCGTCGCTCTTTTATTATTTATAACTTCAGTATTTGTCATTATTTTAAATCTGGTTTACCCACAGGGCATCATTCGTACAGGCCAGCATATGCCAGCGATTAATCACCCAGCTGAATACATATTTCAATAACTCGCCCCTCTCCTGGAGTGACACTCACTACCTCATGGTTATTCACTTCACAGAAATCCCTCACTCCTTGCTCAAAGATCGGGTCGTCACCAATAATCGTCAGCTTTGTACCCGGTGAACCCATAGCGGCAGACTGCGATAAGCGAATCAATGGCATCGGACAGGTCATTCCGGTCACGTCCACCACATCCCCAGCTCTTTTCATGTCTCCTCCAGCAGCCTTTATTGCAGGCCATCTAATCGATCTACCTGTAATAGAGGATAGACGAAAATCTCGTAATATCAGCAAGATAGCAGCTTTATCAACCCCGCCAGTTGACCTTGAGGACAGACTGAGATAGTCTTTGCCACCTTCAAAGCACAGGCAAATGCGTAGACCCTTAGCTTAAGTTAATGTTTTTCTTAAGAAAAAAGCCTACCCAAACATGAGCAGGTATACTTTGAAACCGTAAACAGGTCACGTACCGTGCGCTACGTTGGTTCAGAACATAGAACGAATAAAACGTGGTGATATTTCCAGTTTATAGAGAGGTGTCCGAGTGGTTGACTAGAATTGCCAGGAGCAATTCTGAACCGGCTCGACGCTTTTCCGAGACGGGCCCCGCAGGGGTGAGGCGCAGGACGCGCCGAATAAGGAGCACGCCGCGTGCTCCGTTCGTTCAGAACATAGAACGAATAAAACGTGGTGGTATTTCCAGTTTATAGAG
>JBFHWF010000081.1:0-9661 GCA_041589175.1 Gammaproteobacteria bacterium | reverse complement strand
TGGGGCTCAGGGTGGTTGCAGAAGGCGTCGAAACCCAGGTGCAGTTAGATTTTCTCAAGCAATATAATTGCGAATTGATACAGGGTTATCTGATATCACCACCTTTGCAGGGCAAGGCTGTCGAGCAGTTGCTGAAAGAAAAAAATCGGTGATATGGTTAGTTTTTGTTGTTAGAAGAAAAGCAGTTGTCCGTGAATGTACGCAAATAGACGCAAAGGTTTATTCGTGTATCCAGGCTTCGCTGAATACTAGTGAAGCAGAACTTGAATGTGAAAAAACGTGCAGGCTCGTGTTCTAGCTGGTTAATCCATTAGCGTATTTTTGCGTTCATTTGCGGAAAAAATGACATTTATCGCTTCCAGTTCGCCGGAAACTTACCACTTAATATATAGGCAAAGGCAATCACCTCGGCGACAGCACGATACAGGTTCTCGGGGATTTCTTCGCCTACGTCGAGCTCGGCAAGTACGCTGATCAGTTCGTCATCTTTCTGCAATGGTACACCATGCTGATGTGCGATCTCTATGATCTGTTCAGCAATTGCTCCGATGCCACGGGCACTGACGGTGGGTGTGTTTTTACCGTCGTATTCCAGTGCAACAGCGATCGGTTGAGTCTGCTTCATGCCTTTTCATCCAGCAAATGTTGTGCGCCCGCTATGACAGGTGGAGCTTCTGGCATCTTCTGGCTGATGTCGATGCTGACAACATCAAGGCCGGCATTTTCGAAGCCTTGTCTTAGTAAAGGCAGGTGCTGCTCTATGTGGTTAACGGTTTCTTGCCGCTCGGTAAAGAAAACCGTGGATACCCGTTGTTGCATCAGGTGGATTCTGGCCTGTACCTGACCCAGCGTTTTAAAGTTAAAGCTTAGCGTGGCTGTCCAGCGTTCACTTTCTTCGTCATCGGATTCGCTTTCCTGTTGTATTCTGAACTGTATATCGAAGTGTTCGTGTGCATCCTTGAAAACCAGGCTGAACAGCAGTAGCACCAGGCTATCGGCTTCGCGACTCAGCGGCTGCAGTTGCAGGCTGGTCAGTTTACTGAGTGCCATATCAACCTGCTGGCCAAGTTCAGCCAGTGCAATTCGCTGTTGCAGGGTTTCGATAAGTGCCTGCAGGGATTGCTGTGGGCGCGGCTGTGACTGTATAGATTGCTGAAGCTGATTCAGCAGCTGGGATAACTCCTCATTGACGGCCTGCTGGGAAGGTGTTGTTAACAGGCTAAGGAACTGCTGTGCTGTATTCAGTGGCATCAGGGTGAGTAATTGCTGCACCAGGGGCAGGGGTTTGATACCGGGCTGGCTAACCAGTGATTGTAGTTGCAGCCACTGGTCGGCGCCCATTGTCTGACGTGACTGGCTTGCCAGTTTAGCTGGCATCGGCGTTAACTCTGAGAGTTGCTGGCGTATCGCCAGTAGCTGAAACTTAACATCGCTCAGAATGTGGCTGGGCGCACGCTGCTGTGCAGGCTCGGAAGCTACGCGTGCCAGTTTGTTTTCCAGGAACAGTCCGCTATCCAGTAGTTTCTGCTTGAGCTGACGAGCATTGAGTTCACCGGTATTTATGTGCAGAGAATGCTGTAGCTTTTGCAGTGCATTCTGTAATGGCTGTGGCATGATCTGGGTGACGGTCGGGCGTTGCAGTGTGGCTTCGGTGTTTTTGCTCAGTAACGAGAATGACTGTTGCACAGAGATAAACTCGCGAAGTTTATTACTTGCGACCTGCTGCGTCTGCTCGCTGGTGGTTTTATGCTCGGGGATAATAAGCTTTAGTAGTGGAAGCTGCTGAGTGCGGGTGTCACCCAGGGATTTGACCAGTAACTGCACGGTCTGCCCCTCTGCCAGGGCCACAGGGGTTTTTGCCTGTATGAGTGTGTTGCCCATCTGCAACAGTACGCTGGACTGGGGTTTTCCCTGCTGAGTCGAAGTCGCATTGAGAATCTGCCCCACTTTCCAGGTTTTACTGACATCCGCAATAACCTCGGTCTTAAGTGCTTGAGGTGATTTGATTGGCGGTATATTAATCATAGGGTTATCAGCTAGTGGGTGACATTTTTTTGGCGTATTGAAGTAGCTATATCGTCATTATCGGCCAAATCTTCGACAAATTCAGCGAAATACATATTGAAGTTGATTTGACAGCTTCTACCGAGGATACGGCAAGTAGAGCTGGAGCAGGCTTTGATGCTGGTTTTATATTGTTGAAAATCAATGATTTACTACTATGATTAAGGGCAGATAATGCATTATCTCAAGGGTGCAGGCGAGTGCGGTGGTAAATTAATTTTTATCTGGCTAGTAATAGCGGCATGGTCTTTGCACATAAGCAAACAAACACAGGGGATGCTGTATGGCAGACGAAGAGAAAACAGAAGAAGAGGAAGGTAAAGGCGGCGGAATGATGAAAATCATTCTGATCGTGAATGGTGTATTGCTGATTATCGGTATCGCCGTGGGTGTCACGCTCTTTATGATGGGGGGCGATGAAGAATCGGAAGAAGCCGCGGCAGATGCGGAAACTGTCGAATCTGCCGAAGGTGGTGAAGATGGTGCGCCCGCCAAGCCAACTGGCACTCCGATCTATGTACCACTGCATCCCGCCTTTATCGTGAATTTCGAGAATCAGGAACAGGTAAGTTTCCTGCAGGTTGATATTCAGATTATGACTTACGATGCAGCGGTTGAAGCGGCACTGAAAACCCATATGCCAGCGGTTCGAAATGAGCTGTTATTACTGCTGGGTGGTAAACAGTATTATGAAATTAACAACCGTGAAGGTAAGCGGGCTCTGAGTCAGGAATGTATACAGACCATTCAGGATGTTCTGAAGAGTGTGGGTGAGCCGCATTCGATAGAGGCCTTGTATTTCACCAGTTTTGTAATGCAATAGACGAGAAACGATGGCAACAGCAGACGTATTAAGTCAGGACGAGATCGACGCTTTATTACATGGCGTTGATGATGGCGATGTCGATACCGAAGGCGATAACCTCGATGACGGCAGTGCCCGAGCGTTTGACTTTAATTCACAGGAACGGATCGTGCGTGGGCGCTTGCCCACGCTGGAAATGATCAATGAGCGTTTTGCACGTAACTTCCGCGTCAGTATGTTTAACCTGCTACGTCGCCAGGCAGAAATTTCTGTCGGCGGTGTACAGATGATGAAGTTTGCCGAATACGTACATAGCCTTTATGTGCCTACCAGCCTGAATATGATCAAGATTGACCCACTGAAGGGGACGGCGCTTTTCGTGATTGACCCCAAGCTGGTCTTTATCGTTGTCGACAACTTTTTTGGTGGTGAAGGTCGCTTTTATAACAAGATTGAGGGGCGTGAGTTCACACCGACTGAACAGCGGGTTATCAGCATGCTACTCGACCAGATATTCAAGGATCTGGAAGATGCCTGGAACCCGGTAAAAAAACTGAAAATGGAATATCAGTCTTCCGAAGTGAATCCGCATCTGGCAAATATTGTGAGTCCTACGGAAGTGGTGGTGGTGAGCACTTTTCGTATAGATCTCGAGGGAGGCGGGGGTGACCTGCACTTTACCTTGCCCTATTCCATGATTGAGCCGATTCGCGACCTGCTGGATGCCGGTGTGCAGTCCGACGTATCCGAGGTTGATGAACGCTGGCGGCTGTCCCTGCGCGATGAAATTTTCGAAGCGATGGTCGAGGTGCGAAGCCAGTTGAGTGAAGTTGAATTAAGCCTGTCTGAGATAAATAGTCTCAAGGTGGGCGATGTGATTCCGTTTGATATGCCTGATGAAGTTGTGCTGGAAGCCGAAGAAATACCGATGTTTCGTGGACGGCTTGGCGTGTCGCGGGGTAATGCGGCAATTAAGATAAATGAGCGGGTGAAACGCTCCGAATTGAATTACACCACAGAAGAAAGCGATTAAGCTGCGAGAGTGAGTGACATGAGTGACGAAGAAAACAACGAATCTGTCGACGATGCATGGGCCGAAGCCCTCGGCGAACAGGCTGATGCTGAAGCAGGCGGTGAAACCGGAGGCGAGGCAGAAGCTGCAGGATTTGATGAGCTGTCCGACGATAGCGTCAAGGGAACCGATGTTAATCTCGACGTGGTACTGGATATTCCCGTTAACCTGTCGATGGAAATCGGGCGTACCAAGATCAGCATCCGAAACCTGTTGCAATTAAATCAGGGTTCGGTGGTTGAGCTGGAGCGTCTTGCGGGTGAACCAATGGATGTGCTGGTCAACGGTACCCTGATAGCTCGCGGTGAAGTCGTGGTCGTTAATGAAAAATTTGGTATTCGTTTAACGGATATTATCAGTCCTGCAGAGCGGGTGAAGAAGCTGAGGTAAACACCTCATGCTCGACCAGGTTTCACATGGGTCGGGTGGTATCAATATGAAAAAACAGTTCGACAAGCAAGTTCAGTGGCTAATCCGTGGCCTGCTCTTTATTGCCATCAGCATTCAGGCGAGTTTGGTGAAAGCCGCGGAAGACGATGCCATCGTGAAAGCACCGCTCACGGGCGGCGACAGTTTCAGTGCCATGTCCATGGCAAACTTTCTGAATATGACGATGGGGTTGATTGTTGTACTGGTTCTGATTTTTGGTCTGGCCTGGGTGCTGAAAAAATATGGTCGTCTGCCATCCAGTAATCTGGCGGATATGAAAATACTGGGTGGTTTATCTCTTGGCACTCGTGAAAAAGCATTACTCATTGAGGTTGAAAATACCCGCCTGTTGATCGGTGTAACACCTGGCCAGATTCAGACACTACATGTTCTGGGGGCCGCCGATAACAAAACCCCATTCGATGAAACACTACAGCAGGCCAGGCAGCAGGCAAATGATTCACAGGTGACAGATGCAACGCGCGGCGAATAAATACGCCAATATCTGGGCACTGTTTGCTCTACTACTGTTGTTGTTCAGTAATAGCGCCTGGGCCGCACCGGCCTTACCCGCACTGGTGATAGAAGACAATGCCGCTGGGGGCACGCAGTATTCCCTGTCATTGCAGGTACTGATTTTTATGACCGTGCTGTCATTACTGCCAGCACTGTTACTCACAATGACATCTTTTACCCGGATCATTATCGTGCTGTCGATTCTGCGACAGGCACTGGGTACCGCGCAAACACCATCCAACCAGATCCTGATTGGTCTCTCATTATTTCTGAGTCTGTTTATTATGGCGCCGGTATTTAGCCAGGCCTATGAGCAGGCCTACCAGCCGTACCTGGCCGAGCAGATCAGCGCGGATGAGGCTATCGATCGAATCAAGAAACCGTTTCACCAGTTCATGATCGAGCAGACCCGTGAAACCGACCTGCAGCTGTTCGCCGACCTCTCGGGTGATGGTGGTTATAACAGCCCGCAAGAGGTACCGTTTTCGGTGTTGATGCCATCATTCCTGACATCTGAATTAAAGACAGCATTCCAGATTGGCTTTATGCTGTTTATTCCCTTCCTGATTATCGACCTTGTCGTCGCCTCCGTGCTGATGGCCATGGGTATGATGATGCTGTCGCCGCTGATTATCTCGCTGCCCTTCAAACTGATGTTGTTCGTGCTGGTGGATGGCTGGAGCCTGGTGGTAGGTACACTGGCTGCAAGCTTTGTCGTTACCTGATAAAATCCGCCTTTTTTAGCGATACCGAGGACGCCATGGCTAAAGTTGTGATGTACTGTACCCGTTCCTGCCCCTACTGCCAGCGTGCCGAACGCCTGCTGATGAAGCGCGGCGTAAAGAATATCGAGAAGATCGACGTGGCAGGCAAGCCGGACCTGTGGAAGGCCATGGAGAAGAAAACCGGGCGTAACACCGTACCGCAGATCTATATCGGCGATTACCACGTGGGTGGTTTCGATGACCTGTCGGATCTGGATATGGCCGGCAAACTCAAGCCACTGCTGGCAAAATAGTCTATATTAGCTCTAGCTAATGGGATATAGACCTGGCACCCAAAGATCCCTACTATAATCGGTTAACCCTGAAACAGAGGATTCCCCGTGGAATTTCTACCCCTATTCTTTGATATTAAGCACAAGCCCTGCCTGGTTGTTGGCGGTGGTGAGGTTGCGGCCCGTAAAGTGTCACTGCTGCTGAAAGCGCAGGCGGATGTCACTGTTGTATCCCCTGAGCTTAAACGGGAGCTGAGCGAGTGGCTCGCGGAGGGTAAACTCACCCACGCTGCCCGAGAATTCGAAGACGCAGATATCGAGAAGTCAGTACTGGTATTTGCCGCGACTGATAACAACGCGGTGAATAAGCGTATCTCCGAGCTGGCCCAGGCCAGGGGTATCCCGGTTAACGTGGTCGATGAACCCGAGGCAGGCAGTGTGATTACGCCCTCCATCATCGACCGCTCCCCGGTACAGATTGCCATCTCCACGGGCGGTGCATCGCCGGTGCTGGCGCGCATGATTCGTACCAAGCTGGAAGGCTGCATCCCGGCGGGCTATGGTCGCCTGGGTGAACTGGTGTCGAAATTCCGCGAAAAAGTGAAAGCTAAATTTGGCAACACCCAGGATCGTAAACGTTTCTGGGAAAACGTGCTGGATAGCACCATTGCCGACCGTGTCTTCAGCGGCCACGACGACGAGGCCGAGGCAGCACTGGAAAAGGCCATCGAGGCAGCGAATCCCAACCCGGATTTTCAGGGCGAAGTTTACCTGGTGGGTGCAGGTCCCGGTGACCCGGACCTGTTAACCTTCCGTGCGCTGCGCCTGATGCAGGCCTGTGACGTGATGGTTTACGATCGCCTGGTATCACCCGCAATTCGTGAACTGGTACGCCGCGATGCCGAGCTGATTTACGTGGGCAAGGAACGCGACAAGCACACCATGCAGCAGGAAAACATTAACGAGCTGCTGGTGCGACTGGCAAAAGAAGGCAAGCGCGTGTTGCGCCTCAAGGGTGGTGATCCATTTATCTTTGGCCGTGGTGGTGAAGAAATCGAACTGCTGGCACAGAACAATGTACCTTTTCAGGTCGTGCCCGGTATTACCGCGGCGGCGGGTTGTGCATCGTATGCCGGTATCCCGTTAACCCACCGCGATTATTCGCAGGCCTGTGTGTTTGTAACCGGCCACCTGAAAGACGGTACGGTTGATCTCAACTGGCCTGCACTGGCTCAGCCAAACCAGACGGTTGTGTTCTACATGGGCTTACACGGCGCGCCAACCCTGTGCAAGGAAATGATGGCCCATGGCATGCCGCCTTCTACACCAGTTGCACTGGTACAGAAAGGAACAACGCCGGAGCAGAAAACCATTATCGCGACGCTGGATACGCTGGAAGAAACCGTGAAGAACCACGAGTTCAAACCACCGACCCTGATTATCGTAGGTGAAGTGGTATCGCTGAAAGAAAAACTCGACTGGTTTAACCCGGATGCGCCACAGGGTGAGGCAGTTAAGGCTGGGCAGCTTTAGTTTAGCAAGCAGCAACAGCTAAAAGAAAACGCAAATGGACGCAAATAAACGCAAATGACAGCTCATGATTTCCGAGCTGTCATTCCGATGTGTTTCCCTCCCCGTATTTCCTGAATGTTCCTGCTCCATCACTCCTGCATACTTCCCACTCCGTCATTCCTGCGTGCTTCTAGCAGGAATCCAGCGACTTTGTTTTTCAACAGGCAAAAAGAAAACGCGAATGCACGCAAATGACAGTTACTGTCCATTTGCTTTCTCGATGAAGTCATGCCTGCCTGTCAGCACAAGTAGCAGTGCCTGCCCATGCAGGCTCAGGCATCACTTCGGTGTGTAATTATCGCGTTATCCCAGTATGCGACCACTGTGCTATTTCAGCAGGCAGCTATCTCGTCATCCCTGAATGTCCTATTTCGTTATTTCTGCGTGTGCCCCGCACCTCGTCATTCCAGCGTGCTACTGGCTGGAATGCAGAGGCTATTCTTTTCAATGCCCATAACATCGCGACATGGAGAAAGCGTATCTGGAAGACCGAGCATAAAACCGGCATCCCCCATTTGGCGTATCGGCCCATCACTCGCCAGGCTTAAAGCCTGAAATTTATTACCGGTCCTCCCTCAAAATGTACCGTTGCTCGGTGGTTTTTTGACTAGAATGCGTAGTTATATTTTAATTTGATTCTAGAAAGTGTTAGTATCTTGCTGATTTTAAATACTTTATTTATGTTAGTTCGTTTGGGTGAGAGATCAGCATGGATTGTCTTTTTCAGTATAACGAAGGAGTCGCCCTGGTATTAACCCGATATACCAGGCTTAACAGAGGATAGTCATGTCACAGAATAATAAACCACAGGTGCTTGTCGTTGATGACTCGCAGACTATACGCAATGCCATCAGCCGGTATCTTGGTGAAAATTACGATACCCTGCATGCTAGCAACGGCGATGAGGCCTGGCAGATGGTGATGTCTGAACCGGGTATTGCGCTGATATTTGCGGATTTACACATGCCAGTCATGAATGGCATGACACTATTAAAACTGGTCCGTGGTTCAAAGGTAGCGAAGATATCAAACCTGCCGGTGATTATGATTACCGGGCACGAAGACTCTGATGCCGCCAAACGTGCATCCTATACGATGGGGGCTTCTGATTTTATTAGTAAGCCTTTTACTGAGCTGGATATTGTTAGTCGAGTTAGTGCCTACACCAGCCTGACACGAAAAATTGCCACGCTAGAACAGTCAGTCATCCATGATTCACTGACTGGTATGTATAACGACAAAGGATTTGCACAGGTTGGTGAGCAGGCACTGGCAGGTGCAAAGCGCCATGACTACTTTTTGTCAGTATTACAGATGCAGGTGACGAATCTTGTCGAGATTCATGGGAAATATGGCGGAAAGATTGTCGCACAGATAATTAATGCGATTGCACGTAGCATGAAAAAGTCGTTACGTAAGGAAGAAACACTGGCACACCTTGGCAAAGGTCAGTTTGCCATGTTGCTGCCAATGACCAAGGCAGCACGGGCAAGAATCGTCGCACATCGTTTTCAGCAAACCGTGAAAAAACTGGTATTCAAAATTGGCCAGGAATCCATACGCGTTGATCTGGCGCTGGGTATTAATTCAACGGAAGAGGATTTTACGCTTCAGTTTAGTGAGTTTGCGATGCATGCCGAGCAGGCACTACATACCTCGCTAAAAAGTAAAACATTATCGTTGTCCTATTATCAGCCAGAGCTCGATAGTAAAGATGAAATATCTCAGTCAGATATTTGTGTGACAACAACACCTGAAGAGAGTGCGCAACGAGAGTTCCAGATGCTCAACACCGCTGCCTTTAGCCGATACATGTCGATGATTCTGAATGGCGAATTTGAACGAATACCCAAAGATGATATACCTGCGCTGGTAAAGCCAATTGAATCTTTTTTACAGTATGTGAGTGCTGAAGCTGCTGTAGAAAGCAACTAGCACGATACGATTAAATAGCCATATTTCCGAGATCACAATAATGTCCTGATTGTTGATTGATAATAACCGGTCTTTGAAAGATTTTTATAAGCCACCCGAAAGGGGGATGAAAGTTATTAAATGACGTATAGAATACGTCCATCAAATGAAAAAATCACTTTAGTAAGTTGATGCTATTTGTTCTAACAATAGCTCGAATAAAAACAATAAACACAAATAATAATTTACGAGGATTTTTTATGAAAACATCTCATCTATTAACGTCCGCTAT
>JBFHWF010000080.1:0-9713 GCA_041589175.1 Gammaproteobacteria bacterium | reverse complement strand
TGAAAACGGCAACATCATCAACACACTGGAGTGCCAGCCTGTACGTGGCTGACAACTTAATCATCCGAGTTACTGTAATAGTCCTTGGTGCCACACATTTTTATAACTTCTTCTATGCGCTTCAATGCCATCGCATAGGCTGCCTGGCGTAAGCTGCTCTCTTTGTTAGTGTGCTGGTATTGCCACATTTCTTCGAACGCAGCTTTTAGTTTCTGATGCAAACGCTCACGCACCTCTTCCAGCGTCCAGGGGAAGCCTGCTCGATTCTGCACCCATTCAAAATAACTGACAATTACACCGCCCGCATTGGCTAGCACATCAGGAACGACAACTACGCCATTTTTATGCAGTACTATATCTGCTTCTGGCGATATCGGTCCATTCGCAACCTCGGTAATCCATCGCGCCCGAATGTGTTTAACATTCTCTTTGGTAATCGCATTTTCCAGTGCCGCGGGTACAAGCAGATCAACATCGAGTGCCAGCATCTCTTCATGACTAATGACCTGGTGATCCTTAGTCTCACAAACCGAGCCATCACAATACATAGAACGCAGCAGATTATGCTCATCCTTGCTGCGCTTTACACTTTCGATATCCAGGCCTTCGGGCTCATAGATAGCACCTTTTGAGTCACTAATAGCAACGATCTTATAACCTGCTTCCTGCAATAATTTACCCATATGATAGCCAGCATTACCAAAACCCTGAATAGCAACGCTCATATCTTCCGCAGCACGCCCCTCCTTATGCCGCAGAAATTCCGTTACCAGAAAGGCGCCTCGGCCGGTCGCCTCATCACGCCCCAGGCTGCCCCCCATATTAACTGGCTTACCGGTAATAACGGCGGGTTGCTTCTGCCGCTTGATGACTTCGAACTCATCACGCATCCAGCCCATGATACGTGCATTGGTATAAACATCCGGTGCCGGAATATCCTTGTCTGGACCGACAAAGTCCGCCATTGCACGCATATAGCCCCTGGACAGTCTCTCCAGCTCCATACGCGAAAGTTTCTTTGGATCGACCGTGACACCGCCTTTGCCGCCTCCATAGGGCAGACCAACAACCGAACATTTTATGGTCATCCACAGCGCAAGCGCCTGCACCTCATCCTGGGTGACACCGGGGTGATAACGGATACCTCCTTTGCAGGGTCCAAGATGGGCACTGTAGTGACAACGAAACGCGTCAAAGTATTCGGTTGAACCGTCATCCATGAGAACGGCAATTGAAGCACACAGGGTCTGTTTTGGCCGAAGTAGACCTTCGATCACATGCTCTGAAATACCAGATAACTCACCCAGCTGTTTAAGTCGCTGTTTTGCACTTTCGAATACACCTGACATCACACGTTCTCCCAGAAGCGTTTGTAGTTTCTGTGAAGTTTAAAATGATTCGGCGATGATGCAAGTTGTGAATAGTCAGCATTCCATGTCACAGCATCCATGCCGTGATAAAGAAGCGATATCAGGCCGCTTCGTTTCGGCGGGAATAGGATTTACGATTGCTGAAATTTTTACCGCCCTTACGGTAACGGACATTGGCATTACGTGAATTACGTTTCTGCGATTTACCCTTATGCATCTCAGCACGTGGACGCGGCTGCTGTGGTTCCAGACCTGCCACTTCGCTCAGTTCGTAGCGCGTATCAAGGAACTTCTGAATTCGGTAAAACAACGGCCAGTCCTGAGGACCGATCAGTGAGTATGCAACACCACTCAAACCACCACGACCCGTGCGGCCAATGCGATGCACATAGTCTTCCGCCTGCATGGGCAGATCAAAATTCACGACATGTGACAGGGTTTTGATATCAATACCCCGTGCAGCCACATCGGTAGCAACCAGCACCTTAAGGCGGCGCTTTTGCATCTGTTCGACCACGCGACGACGCATATTCTGTCGCATGTCACCATGCAGTGCGGCAACGGCATGACCATCATCCTTGAGTCGTTCTGCCAGGCTTTCAGCACCTTTTTTGGTGGAGGTGAAAATAATAGCCTGGTTAACATCATCATTATCCAGCAGATGGCTCAGCAGCTTGCGCTTGTGGCGAAAATCATCCGCCTGCAGCATATGCTGGGTAATGGACTCATGCTTGACCTTCACGCCAGCAATCTGCACTTTCACAGGATCCTTGAGCAATGCCTGTGCTACTTTCTCGATTTCACCTTCCAGGGTAGCGGAAAACAGCAGCGTCTGACGGGTTTCCGGGGTTAGCGATGCGATACGCATCACCTCATCGACAAACCCCATGTCCAGCATGCGATCAGCCTCATCGAGGATCAGCATCTGCAGACGTGAAAAATCTACGCGACCCGAATTAATATGATCGATCAGTCGACCTGGCGTTGCTACCAGAAAATCCAGCGGCGATTTCAGGATACGAATCTGTGGCGGATAGGGCACACCACCCACGATACTGGTCGAGCGCATGCGCAGGTACTTGGTAAGCTTGTAGATATTGTCGGATACCTGACGTGCCAGCTCGCGGGTCGGTGTCAGCACAAGCACACGTGGGCCATTTCCAGGAATGACTTCACCCTGGGAAAGATTCTGTAATGCAGGCAATACAAATGCGGCGGTTTTACCCGTTCCCGTTGGTGCCGATGCCATCAGGTCACTGCCGTCAAGCACATGGGGAATAGCCTGTTGCTGGATATCAGAAGGCGACTCGAAGCCGAGTTCATTCAGGGATTTAAGTAATTTCGGGTGAAGACCCAATTGTTCGAAAGACAAGCTGGAAACCTCTTAGCAGTACTGGCTGTTAGCGATGGAAACCCCGTGATGTACGGGTACGCTGCCAAGCAAACAGTCACAGGCTCAGTAGCGTGTCATGGCTCTACCCGAGGGGTAAAACCTGCGCGAACTATACGGAAAACAGGGACAAAAAGATACAGTATATTAGAATATTTTTATATAAATTACGGCCTTACGTCTGAAATACCCTTAATATCAGGCATTACAGGGCGCAACACAGTCGATGGGTAAACGCTCCATCAGGTAACACAGGCAATCCTGGCGAATAATGCGCGTATCCATCGTGAGCATGGCGGGCATGACATCCTTCTTTAACAGGATTTTCTCGTCGTAATACTCGAAGAAATCACGACCAACTTCCCGCTCGTCATCGTCGTACGCCTGTAAATAGGCACTGCTCTCATGCTCCATGCAGGCCAGTGGAGTACCCGCTTTTAACTCGCGAAAATTGTAGCCTTCTATTTCAGGCAGCAGATTGATCGTCGCATCATCTTCAAAACCAAAAGAATAACCATCAGGAATTTTTACCCGCGCCACAGTGTGATACAGGCTCAGGCTATCGGGTAATGGCTGACACAGTGCTTGCAGCTGCAACACCTTTCGCAGGTAACGCAGTGCATGGGCAACGCCTTCTGCCTCACCGGAAAGGCCACATTCCAGGGTTACCGACGGACAGAACTCGGCAAAAGCCGAGGACTGCACTCCCTTTGGCGTGGTGAAATACACAAGAGTATTGCTAAACAGACTGGCCAGCGATGCGAATCGCTGATCCAGCTTATTGATACAGGCGTAATGGGGATTTCGGCCGGTATTATTATGAATATCGATACTGGCAAAGGGATCGCGCGCCTGCATGATCTCCGTAACCTGTTTCATCAGGTGAGCCTCCGCCAGATAGTGCTGATGCGTGCCCGGCCAGATACGATTGTAATCGACCTGCTCATCCAGCCGACGAACACCCGCCTCCGCGGCTTTCACATTACCAATAAAAATCGACAGCGATCGGGGTAATGGCTTCCCCTGGTATTCACGCAATAACTGCTGCACAGCTTCCAGCCCGGTCGTCTCGTTACCATGGAGCAATGTGCAGACAAACAGCGGTTGAGCCTCTTCGCCCTGCAGATGGATCAGTCCAGGGCGTGGCAACACCTGGTGTATATCCCTGGCACTGGCCTCAAGAAAGCCTTCCGGAATCGTTTCATATTCATCAAGTAACTCAGACATAATGCATAAAATCCCAGCAATGCACGGGCTCTCCACTCTGCTGATTTTGGTAATAGGTTTGTACCATTCGTTGCATATCACTACCATGATGCTTAACGAATGCACGCTGCCAGTGGCTTCCGGTTTGCCGCTGCTCTGCCCGCGCCTGGATCACGGACAGATAAAACTCGATATCTGTATCCGCCAGCTGTAACTGACGCAATCCCGCTTCTGCCTGTTCCACCAGCGTATCCAGTATCAGGTGCCTGAGCTCACAACGCGCCTGCCCCGGCCAGCTCAGCCGGTTTTCAATACCGTGCTGAGCTGAGGTGTAAAACTGATCCCTCACCTCGGCAAAATCCAGTAATTCGTGAACGGGCGTATCCAGTGTCGCATAGTAGTGCACCAGGCCAAAGTAGAAGGCCATATTGGCAACATTATCCACCACGCTGGGGCCACTGGGCATGACTCTGTGCTCAATACGCAGATGAGGCGTACCATCCGGATCAAAGCCTACCAGCGGCCGATTCCAGCGCCATATTGTGCCGTTGTGCAGACTCAGATGACGCATTTCCTCGGTCGTATCCCCATAATCCATCGGTAGTAATATCGGAAAATGCTGCAAATTCTCTTCAAAGCACTCAAACAACGACTGCCTCGCAAAGCCCGTACCAAAACTGACCCGATGGATCGGGCCCATGGCGGCACCCTGATAACCGCCAATATCCACGGCCTGCTCAAATACCGGTATGCGGGTTTCAGCCCAAAGATCACGTCCAAACAGGTAAGGTGAATTGGCGCTAATTGCCACCATCGGTGCAGATACCAGCAAAGAGGCGTTGTAGTATGCCTGCGCCATTTCTGGCGGCGTCTGTAGATGTATCTGCAGCGACGTTGCCGCCGCCTCCAGCATCACATTATGGTGCTGACTTTTTAGCGACTGATGCCCGTTGATCGCCAGCTCCAGCGGCCGCCCGTTACGCTGTGCCAGCACCTGTTCATTAAGCGCCTGGTAACGCAGCATGCGTGAGATATTTTTCATACTAAGATCGGTATCTTTCAGGGTAGGCAAAATGCCGATGCCCATAACCCGACAGCCAATACTCTCCGCAATCGTCTGACAGTACGCCCAGTGCTGCTGAAAATCCGCTTCGAAACGCGATAGAAAATCCCCCGCAATATCCAGCGGCCGGGTATTCAGTTCAATATTGAACTGAGCTAGCTCAGGTGTGTAAAAAGGGTGACTGGCAGCCTGAAGAAAGGCCTCGTTTTTAGCGACCGGACGCCCCTCTTCATCCGTTAGCCAGGCCTCCATCTCATAGCCAGCTACCGGTGAATGCCGGGAAAACACCCCGTTGTCGAACCATGCCTGCAACTGTGTGGTTTCCCGCCTCAGATGCTCACTAAAACGGCTAAAGTCCTGTGCTGAAAACTGGCTGCTCGTGATTTCCTGGCCCATGGAGTGTCTGGCAAGCCCTGTGGTGATGATTTGTTCTTAAGTGTAGTTGAGACGAGAAAAAATCCCACCCAGATTCGAACTCTTTTAAAAACAGCAACTTACCCACCATGCCTGCTCAATTAACGAACGATTGTTTGCGTAAAATATTACATTGTGATCGTAGATAGTTGATTTTTATAAGATATTCTTTTAAAAAGGTGCTATGATCTTTTCAATTATATCGACAATGACCTGGGCAACCACCAAAGCCAATCCAATTCGTTAGAGGATGTACCGGATGAAAATAAAACAAAATACCCTCCTGGCCTTATCAACAATGGGGCTATTACTACCTATTAGCAGTGAAGCTGGGCGACAGGGCGTCAGTGCCTATTATGGGGTTGGCCTGGGTGTCATTGCCCCAACAGACAAGGCACGGGATCCTGATGCAACCCTGGGTGGCGGCTTCACAGTCGGGGTAGAGGAAGATGGCTGGGCACTCGAAATTAACGGTATCAAGGGCATGAGTGCAGGCACAAAAGTCAGCACGGTCGATTACAGCCTGCAGGGCATGAATATGGGTCTGGCCTACCGCACTATCGAGCGCAACAGCAGCTACTACAAGCTGAAGTTCAGCCAGACCGATCTCGACATTAACTACACCGGCAGCGGCGAAGATAACACCACGGGCAAAACCTATACCATCGGTTACGGCCTGCGCATGGCTCGTCAGGAACGCCTGGAGTTTGATTACGGTTTCCACAAATCAGACAACTTCGATGACCCGGTACATATGCTATCGGTTAGCTACCTGTGGGGTGGTGCACCGATGGATGGGCCATACCATAACTGGGATGGCTTTGGCAGCAGCGATGCCAGCAATGACCCATTCACCATTGGCCTGTTTGCAGGCCAGATTGGTACAAAAAATGATGGCTTTGATGACACCACAGCCCAGGGCTTATCGCTTAGATATGATCTGAGCGACACGGTTGAAAAAGGTCTGTCTGTTGAATTCATCTACGCAACGCTTTCCGATGGCGATGCCTACCCATATGACCCGACAGACCCATCGGACAAAGACTTCCCTGACACCTACTCTGGCGACCTGATGGGTTTATTTGCCAGTTACCAGTCAATGGGACGCGTTTATGTAAAGGGTAAACTGGGTTATGTCACCTCAACTCTGGACTACCAGCTCTATGATTTCGCAGGCCCAGACCCCGACACCGGCGCTGACACCTTTGAAGCCGCCGAAAAAGGCAAACTTAAAGACAGTGGTATTGCCTATGGTGTTGGTGTTGGAACCGCAATGGGTGCATGGCGTTTCGAACTAGATTACACCGTTGCGAAGCTGAAAGAACAAGGCACAACGTTTGATCTGGATATGATTACTCTGGGTGCGCTGTATAACTTCGACGCAGCCGGCATGGGTGGTGGCAGTTATTCACGCTCAGGTCCATTCACAGTTGGACTGATTGGCGCACAGGTTAGCCCTGACATTAGCCCTGATATTGATGACACCACAGCTATTGGAGTTAGTTTCCGATACGCACTGGACAACATGGCAAAAGGAATGTCTGTCGAACTTAATCACCTGAGCCTGAATGACGGTGACTCTTATGCTTATGACGCGACGGATCCACTGGACATCGATTACCCAGATGAGTATAGCGGCAGCATGACCGGCCTGTACCTTGCGTACAGCACGCCAAACCAGGTGTATCTCAAGGCTAAACTCGGTTTCGTTAGCGCCTCTGCTGAAGATGATAGCTACGACGTAGATACCTTTGATCCCGCCACAGGTACTTTCACTTATGTACTCGATGAAACGATTAAGCTTAGTGACACTGGCATCTCCTATGGTATTGGCATTGGAGCTACGATGGGTCAATTCAGCACGGAACTTGAATTCACACAAACCAAGCTGAAAGACGGTATAGACTTCGATATCGACGTAATCAGTCTTGGCCTGCTGTATAACTTTTAGGTGAGATAGTATTAACTAGATACTACCTTCAATGTATGATGACCAAAAGCCCCGGGCCGACGTGCCCGGGCTTTTTTATGGAGAAGAAATAAAAAACATCAATATTAATTTGCTGGTGAATGTCTTCATTCAGCATTCACATGAAACATATATACTGTCACTCAGGTTTTCTTTTTTAAATATCCATCAAGTTCTTCCAGCCTCCTGGGCGTCCCAATATCCCACCATTCACCTGCGTGAATCTCACCCGTTACCTGCTCACGCTTAATAAACTCGCGAATCATCGGCGCTAATGGATATACGCCATCTTTACGTGCCTTGAAAAAATCCGCAGAGTATAAGCCGATGCCACTGAAGGTATATTGCGTACCCGTGTTTTCGATCAGGCGATCACCATTTATAGAAAAATCACCATCCGGGTTATGCACTGGATTATTGACCAGCACCAGATGCGCACAGCCTTTCATCCTGTATTCATATAATTTTTTAAAATCGTAATCTGTCCAGATATCTCCATTGACCACGAGAAAGGGATCCTGACCTAACAACGGTAATGCATGGACAATACCGCCTCCGGTTTCCAGTGCGCTATCACCCTCATTGGAATAATGAATGTTGACGCCATAGATAGAACCATCACCCAGGGTATCGATAATCTGCTGACCCAACCAGGCAACATTAATAACGATATTCTTAAACCCGGCATCCGCGAGTTTATATAGATGGTATTCAATCAGCCGATGTGGCCCAGCTTTCAGTAATGGCTTGGGCGTGGTATCTGTTAACGGGCGCATACGCTCACCACGCCCTGCGGCCAGTATCATGGCTCTCATCGAATCAGTTCCAGAGTTGCTGGATCACCCTGCAGACCTAGTTCGCTCAACAGTTCCGCAAACTCAGATAGAAAATCATAGCGCTGACAAACATCAACAATATAACTTAAGGTGCGAGGAATATCGTTTAAATACCCCGGCTTGCCATCACGATGATTGAGCCGGGAAAAAATACCCACTGCCTTGAGATGTCGCTGCATGCCCATTAAATCCAGCTGCTGGATAAAGTCTTCACGTTGCAGGGGCAAAGATGTTTTTGCATGGTAACTGTTTATCCAGTGTAACTGCCGATCCCGTGGCCAGGCTATATAACAGTCCTTTATCAATGACACCAGGTCGTAACTGGCCGCGCCAATAACCGCATCCTGAAAATCGATAACCCCGGGATTATTATCATCGATGACCATTAAGTTTCGTGAGTGATAGTCACGGTGCACAAAAACCTGAGGCTGCTCGAGCGCCGAGGTGACCAGCCTGTCCTGTACCTTGTTCCAGATCTGCTGTTGTGTTTCGTTTAATTCGATACCCAGATGCTTGCCAAGATACCAGTCATGAAACAGACTCATTTCGAAACGCAACAGTTTTTCATCGTATGCGGGAAGATCACCCTCAATCGTCTGCATGCTTACTATCGACTGAATCGCATCCTCGTAGAGTGCATCTGCCGTGGCATCATTCAGCTGATCCAGATAGGCCGTTGACCCGAGGTCGGACAGCCGCATAAAGCCCTGGGCTTCATTGTAGTCATGAATATGTGGTGCATGTACACCGACGGATTCGATTAATCTCGCCACATTAACAAACGGTGCACAGTCTTCCTTTTCTGGCGGCGCATCCATAATAATCCATTGCCCTGCCGCTGAGCTCAGCCTGAAGTAACGTCGAAAACTGGCATCGGCGGACGCAGGCTCCAGCTTGTAATTCTGGATATCCAGCGTATGTTCAATCCACTCACGGATCTGTTGAACTCGATTATCCTGTTGCTCGGCTACTGGTGAAGACTTACCCGTCTGCATAGAACGACTCTGACTGGTTTTGTTATAATTCGACAAATTCTAACAGGTCACAGGGCAATAAGCATGACAAAACAACCCATTATCATTGTTGGCATGGGCGAAATGGCTGGCGTCTTCGCACGTGGTTTCCTTCGCTCCGGCTACCCGGTGTATCCCGTCACACGCGACATGGACATACAGGCAGAGGCTGCAGCCATTAAGGACCCTCTCATGGTGCTGGTGGCCGTTGCCGAAAAAGATATCGACGCAGTACTGGCCAGCATCCCTGCTGCCTGGAAAGATCGGCTCGCGCTATTACAGAATGAACTTCTACCAGACGACTGGAAAAAGCATCAGCTTAACCCGACAGTGATTTCGGTCTGGTTCGAAAAAAAGAAGGGCATGGATTACAAGGTTCTCATACCCTCGCCTGCCTTTGGTGAACATGCAGACCTGCTGGTTGAATCGCTGGGATCCATCGACATTGCTGC
>JBFHWF010000079.1:0-9823 GCA_041589175.1 Gammaproteobacteria bacterium | reverse complement strand
CAGGGCAATGCACTATGGCAATCGTCCTCCGTACTGGGCGCCTCTCCGCCACCCCCCGTGAGTTTAACGGGAGGGCAGAAACGATTTGCTCGCCAGGCATATAACAATACAGACTACTACACACTGGCCTACGGCGTCAGCTGGTCGACAGAGCATCAGAACCGCGCGCTAACCTTCAATATTGTCAGTGACCTTGCCTCGTTCAATCGGCAGATAAAACAGTATAGAACCACTCTCTGGGGCTGGCTGGTTGCCATGGCATTACTGCTACTGGTCAGCCAGGGATTAATTCTTCACTGGGGTCTTCGACCGCTACGTCAGGTGGGCGTAGAACTCAACCAGATAGAAAATGGCTTACAGCAGCAAATAGAAAAACCATACCCAGCGGAAATCGACCGACTGACACAGAATATCAACCAGCTACTCAAGCAGGAGAGAGATCAGAAAACCCGCTATCGTAATGCACTGGGTGATCTGGCACATAGCCTGAAAACACCGCTCGCTATTTTGCAGGGCGGCTTACAGAAAAATTCGGACGCCAGCCTGCAGGAGCAGATTACACGCATGAACAGTATCGTTGAATACCAGCTTCAACGGGCTGCAACAGCAGGGTCCGGGGCAATGGGCACCACCCTTGATGTATCTGTTGTTGCCAGTCGTATACTCGATTCATTAACAAAGGTCTATCGTGATAAGAACGTTAAACTCGAACTTATCATCACTCCAGAAACCAGCTTCCGTGGTGATGAAGGTGACCTCATGGAGTTACTGGGCAATCTGCTCGATAACAGCTTTAAATGGTGCAATCAACAGATTCGACTCTCTGCACATAAGCACTTACAGGGTGTTGAGTTTATTATCGAAGATGATGGCCCTGGCATCGAAAGCAGTCAGGCGACCGCACTTATGCAACGAGGTATACGCGCCGACCAGTCAGTTGCCGGGCATGGCATCGGTCTTTCTATCGTTGGCAATATTGTCGAAGCTTACCAGGGCTCTATCGATATTCAGCGCAGCGAACTGGGAGGTGTAAAAATCACCGTAAAATTATCCTGAATCTTTTTCTGTTCAGGCTGCATTCAGCTTAGGCATGTTGAAATAACACCATGCAAAACGAACAGGAGAACAACAATGTCATACACAGCCAGATTCCAGTGGTTTAGCCTGCTTGCAGCGGCACTGATATCTCTGCCTGCGAGCGCTGAGGAGAACACAACACGTAGCGTCCGCTCCATCGATTACAGCAAGGCAGACACACCTGAATTATCACTCCGTGATCAGCAATTCAAGCAGGTGGATACACTCACACTCCAGCAGCCAACAAAAGAAATGTCCCGACTTGAATCAACCAGCATCAGTGTTGAGATCACTTCGGTCGAGTACAGCATCATTCCAAACTTTAATCTGTATGATGCAGCGAGTGAACTCATCCATGATATTGATGGTGATGGCTTTTATCACCGCTTTGCAATCACCATAGATGCAGACACACTCTACGATTCGGCCTATGTTTATGCCAAACTGTTTATCAGTTACGAAGGTGGCCCATGGGAGTATTTCAGCACCAGTGAAATCTATAATATCCACGGCGACAGCATCCACGACAGTTTCATCATGGAAACAGAGCTGGCAGATGGCTTTGCTCCCGGACATTATGATATTCGCATTGAGCTATACGATGAACTGGGTCACTGGTTGCTGAGTTATGGTCCTTATGATGATGACAGCCTGAGCGGCCTGCCGCTGGAAGACAGCTATCATGATACACCGCTGCCAGCTGTACACATTCCGGTAGAAGCTGAAGTCGTCGTCTCAGCTCATGGCTCAATGCACGGTTTGTGGCTGCTGTTTATCCCCGCAATGTTACTAACTCGCCGCCTGGCTAAGCGTAAATAGCGGTTAAGCACGCAAAAATTATAACCAGGTCTCAAAAATCGTTGCTGTGAATGATAATAATGGCTGCCCCGGTATGGATGTAACAACAGGTGTTATCGGGGTAAGCCATTGAAATGAATAGCCAACAAGGAGCAAGTTCATGAAATTCACACGCATAATCACAAGCATGACACTGGCACTAAGCAGTGCCATTTTAAGTTTTCAACTCAATGCAGCCGAAGGTGTTGCACGTTCAGCTTTTACGTCTGCCATCGATAATCGCGAACCGGTAGACGAAATTAGTCAGCTCGACACCGATTCTTCCAGGGTTTATTTCTTCACTGAAATAAAAGGTCTGAAAGGACAGACCATTTCCCATCGCTGGGAACAGAATGGCGAAGTTCAGGCAACAGTTGACTTTGCAATTGGCGGCGACCGCTGGCGCGTATGGTCAAGTAAAAACCTGGAGCCGGCATTTACAGGTGAATGGCAGGTGATGGTTGTCGATGAAGCGGGTAACGTACTATCTCAGGATAGCTTCAACTACGGCACAATAAATGACACGGTAACTGAAAGTTCACAGACAAACGAAATAAGTGAAGCGGAGCCTGCCAGTGAAACCGTTAAAATGCTAAATACCCAGCAGACAATATCCGAAGAAGAGCTGAAAAAAATAGCTCCCGCAGCGGGTCCAACAACTTCTGAGATGCACACCCCTGACATGCATAATAAGATGCATGAAACAATACAGTCAGCCGAATAACAGGCAGACTCAAACACAAACCCCTGCCTCAGCAGGGGTTTAGCTTTTCTTCCGTAACCGCCTCACCGCGGCACCCTTGAAGTAAGATTTACGGCGATGTGCACGCTAATGATTTTCCTTGTATGGGAAGCGAACATGACCATAACGAACGATGAGTATGGCTATTGCCAGCAGTAAAATAGCACCGGCCACTGCCATCACACGCCAGGTTTCGAGATTCTTCATATCCAGTACCAGGTAACGTGCAAGTGCAACAATTCCGATATATAGCGGGAAGCGCACGGGCAGCTTTCCAGACTCCAGATAAATCGCCACCATGGCGAGCACTTCCAGATATATAAACAGCAGCAGAAGATCAGCCAGCTTAACGCTACGCGCATCAAAAATCGTTTTGATTTCACTCCCCATGGCAATGATGGTGAGTATTGATATAACCAGCAAGCCAAAGTCCTGAACCAGAACAAGCATTCTGTGTGCCTGCTTATGTGCAGTATTCATAAAGTGTTATCTCAAAAAATTTTCGTAATCATATGCTTTTTTATAAACAATGTCCTGTTTTTGCATTGACGATGCCATACGAGCAGGCTTGATCAGCAGCAGGATTATACCGACTGACCTGCTTTCTGTATCTGTGCCTGCACACGTGCAGAATTCAGTAAAGACTCATTTTCGACCTGCGGATATAAATGCCAGTGATGCTCTACAGAAATCGCCTGGATTGACAGCTTTTCTTCCAGCTCGATGCGCGTAGCCTTATCCAGATTCTGCAAGGTTAACAGGGACGGCGCAATCCATTCAATAAACCGGCAAGCGCGCAACTGCTGCTCGCTATCAGGCCATTGTGTGAGAATCAGGCAGGTGGGAAACAGTGAATGATCCATAACTTCTCCGCTATTGAGCCTTTCACGATCTCCACCGGGCAGACATTTAAACCAGCATTTCTGTAAGTTAAAGCCTGCGCGCTGCTTAACCTGTGCCTCCAGTTCAGCCGTTTCTGGAAAACGATGCTGACTGGCAACACCATTCGCACCAAGACATGCACGCCACTGGCGAGGCTCAGGCTGAGGAAATGCCTCTCGATGACAGCAGCTGGCAAGCAACACCAACGGTTTATGTGTATCTTCCGTCAGCAGCCAGAGCTCATAATCATCCTGTAATTTAAAGGGCAAGCCAGATAAATTATCAATAATTGCATCGATGATCTGCTGCCCTTTTGCCGTCATTGGATCTGCTGCAAGGTGTGGAGCCAGCGGTCTATTGACCAGCCCTTCTTCAACTGACCAGAGTCCGTAGCGGTAATAGGCAAGTCCCTGGCCCGATGAAAGCCGCTCACTATCATCCACCAGCACTTCAATATCCCAGACCACGCCATTCGTGCTGACAGCACGCCCGACTTCAGCCATTTCAATAACCTGTAAAACACCGAGAAACGGGTTTACACGGCGGATGGCATAACATTTAGTCTCTGTAACAGATAAAGATGATTGCTGCGAAACGCGCATTGAGTTCAGCCACGCCCGCACGCATTAACTGACGATATCGAGGGTGAAGAAAAATTCGGTGTCTTTGTCTGGCACAGAATCAAAACCAATGCTGCCGCCATGGGCTTCGATAATATGCTTACATATATTCAGTCCTAACCCGGTACCTGGCAGTTTATGATTAGCCTGCTTTCCAAGTTGCCTGAATTTTTTAAATAACTCGGCCTGCTGATCTTGCGGGATACCACTTCCATGATCTGTCACGGTTATTCTCACTTGCTTACTGCCCAGCTTTTCCAGTGTTAGCTCAACCTGGCTATGCTCCGGTGAGAACTTGGCTGCATTCGATACCAGGTTAGCAATCACCTGAAGTATACGCTGTTCATCTGCCCGCACCTTCACACCTTCGACACCTTCTGGTAACTCCAGCTCTGCATGGCATCCGCACTGTTCAACATACGCACGATTCATTTCCATGGACTTCTGCATCAGGGCCACAACATCGACCGCTGTAAATTCCATTTCCAGTTTACCCGCCTCCATTTTTGCGAGATCCAGAATATCATTCACTATACCGAGTAGCTGATCAGAATTGCGTACGGCGATGTCCAGCATGGAACGTGTCTGCTCATCCATACCCTGGGTAAGATGGCTGATAATACCCAGCGACCCCTTAATTGACGTGAGGGGTGTACGCAGCTCATGGCTTACCATTGAAAGGAATTCATCCTTTGCTTTATCCAGTTCCTGTAGGGCTTTGACCTTGAGGCGTAACTCAAGTTGTGAAATAACCTGGCGAGACAGCGCTCTCAATGCCTGCTGCTGGGACTCATTCAGCTTTCGTGACTGATGATCGATAACACAAAGCGTACCGATATAAAACTCATCATCCATAATCAGAGGCGCACCGGCATAAAACTTCACATAGGGCTCATTGATCACCAGTGGGTTATCGTGAAAACGCTCATCACTATCGGCGTCTTCGATGATAAACAGCTCGTCCTGTAATATTGCATGGGCACAGAAGGCCAGTTCACGGGGGGTTTCCCTTGCATCCAGGCCATGATGGGACTTGAACCACTGCCGTTCTGTATCCACCAGGCTTACCAGTGCAATAGGCGCATCACAGATATGGGCAGCAAGCTGTGTCAGGTCATCGTAGGCTTGCTCTTCGAGAGTATCGAGAATATCCAGGTCTTTGAGCTTTTGCAGGCGGGCTTCTTCATTTTCGGGTGGTTTTGCAGGAATCATCAACACATATCCTATGATGGAGACTGCTTATGCCAGATGTCGCCCACCTGCTGCCCCAGCGTAACCGGATCAAAGGGCTTGGAGATAACGCCCAGCGCCCCCAGCGCCATCAGATCATCAATTTCCCGTGGTAATACCTTGGCTGTCATAAAGACCACCGGCACATCTTTCTGACTGTCAAGCTTGCGAATGGCCTCCAGTGTCTGTGGGCCATCCATTCCCGGCATCATCACATCAAGCAGTATCAGATCAGGTGCGAAATCTTCGATTACCTCCAGCGCTGCCTGACCACTGCTACAAAGCTTAACCTCATAGTGACTGATCGACGAGAGCGCAACCTGGGCAATTGCCTGGATATCTTCCTGATCTTCAATATAAATTATCTTCTCTAGTGCTTTCACACATCCCCCAAGGAGTGATGGTTTTGTGATGGATTTTAGACTTCAAGTATAAGATAAATATCAGATTTTGCCTGACTCAGCCAGCCATTATGCCCGCGGTACAGCCTCAGACATAATGACTATGCTGCCTTACCAGGGCTGGGTAATGGTGAAAGCGCCACGGATATCTCCCTGCTTAAAGCCCGTGGCCTGATCATCTGGATACAGGCTGTTAATCTTAGCCTGCACCTGGGCATCAATGGACGCCCCATGGCACTTAAGACAGACAGCGCCTGTCGGTATCGCTTTCATAAAGCGAAAGCTTGCCACACCATCATTCTCGACACGTTCAAAATAGGCCATTGGCTTAACCGCCTCACCCGCTGCCTTACGTTTTTCGAAGGTTTCCAGAACATGCTGCTCCCAGGCATCTGGATGATTTGCGGGGTTACGGGTTTTCAGGCTGGTTCGACCAATCTCCCAGCCATACTCTCGTGATAGATTGTCAGCAATTAGTGGAGCCTTCGTATGGCACACATCAATCGCCTCAAGCGGACCTCCCGCTTTCATAGCAGACTGCAGCTCGCCTTTTAGCTGCTTCATAAAAATCTGCACAACCTGCTTGCTCTGTGCGGCTTTCTGCATGAGCTGCTGTTGTACAGCATCTGTAGCCTGCACCTGCAGGGGTAATAGAGCGAAAGTAAATACGAGAAGAGGAGTTCGTAACATCAGGTAACCTCAAAAAGTGATGCTTAAAATAAGACTATATTCTACACCACCACAAGGCAGAAATACCCGCCTGATTCAATCGCTATACATATTTGAGCAGAGCCAACACCATTAACAGGCCGATGGCAATCATTAACATCTTAACTAATGAATACATCTGGTAATACACTCGGTTTTTTAATCTAGATGTGTCTTCTCTCCGATTTATTCCCTACTCATGTCGATATGTCGGGAATTTTTCCTACACTGAACTCAGGAGCACCCCCCAAAAGTGTGATACATCTGGCAATTTTAACAGCCAGGGACTTCAACACCTGCAAGGCCTGCGATTCATATGCTTTAATCAGAATTACGGAACAGGGCTTTCCTGCCTCTAAGATGGACCTCAACCTTTATTACCGATAACTAAAACTAAGTGGTGGTTGATATGGCTTTATCCGTTAGATCTTTTGCTCATCAATACAGTAAACAGTGCGTAAACAAACTCACTCGTCTGTTACTCGACAGAAGTTATCGCATGCCCCATAACAAGGCGACCGATAGCGGCTCAACACAGGACTTTGAACTCGACCTTGAAGTGGTTTACGACCATAGCCGCAAGGTTGAGGACATTCTTATTAAATAGCTGGTATAGCCGGACGATAGTCTAAAATGCTGCATGCAGGCTGAGCTGCAGAGCCAGCAGGCGTGCATCGTTTATTTTGAATCGATCGCTGGCAAGGCTAAAGCTCATAAAAGGCGTCTGGTATGACAGGCGTATTGCACTGGCCGTCATATTATAGTCTGCGGCAATCCTGTCATCAGGGCTCAATGCATACTGATAGCCGACACTATAGAAGCGTTCGACTTCAACATCGTGAATCTCTGCACGTAAAAAATGCTGACGGTAGACATCGTGCTGATAACTTGCCAGTAGTCGTAATTTACGAGGCAAACGCTGATAATGTGACTGCAGTGTTTCGACCCCACTAATAATCGGATCAAAGACGACATAGCCCTGTTCGTCATAGCGTTTAATATCGTTATCACCCTGCGCTATGGTGCGCGGTGCATCTTCCCAGTTAATACGTGAAAACAGATCACGTGCGATGAACTCTATATGATAGTTTCTATAAAACGACCAATGCAGGTCGAGATCAAGCGCTATACCACGCGCATCAGGCCTCTGCACTTCTCGATCAAATAACACATCTTCCGAATAAAAATAATCAACATCAAAATCCAGCTCATAATCATTATTCGAAATAATCGACGCCTGCCCCTGTATACGGCCCTCGGTAAAACGCAGGGCCTCGATATAGGATAGTGAAACCGCGTACGTGATGTTTTCCAGGTGGTTCTGATAAGCCATACGTAAAGCCCGCGCAACCAGCGCATTTGCGCTGAGTGACAGCGATAGCTGCTCACCGGTTATGAGCGCACGATTATTTTCCTGCTGATATTTAAGGTAAGCCGTATCGGGCGTGAATCGATAAAAATAATCATAACGATACTGGACACCTAACGACCAGCTATCCCATTGCATCCCCAGCTCGATACTGTCATAACTGAATGCATGTTCACCCCTTTGCAGATTCCCCTTCCAGTCACCCATCAGTGCATTGATCGGCAGGGGTTCACTGTAACTGAAACTATCAAGATTAAAATATACAGCAATATCCCGTGCACTCGCAGCACTCGATAAAAAACAGATCGGTATTAACAGCAGATAAAGACGACGCATCAAATTATCAATTTCATTTAATTCAGACTAAAAAAGGGCGGTATACAATACCGCCCTTTAATTTTGCGTTTTACAAAAACCGCCTAGAAAATCTCGAAGGTACCATCCGAGTAGGTTGTTTTGAGAAGACCACTGCTGGTTTCGGTTACAGTGCCATACTGCAGGCCATTATACAGCAGGCGTGCCTGGAACGGATAGGACCCCAGGTTATCAACGGTCATAACCACACCATCCTGATTTGTAATCGTCATTGTCGATGTCAGATCGGTTTCCGTTATCCCAACACTCACTTCAATACGACGTGCACCATAGGCAATGGTGAATGTACCGTTACCCGCAGAGAATCCCGTACGGTCTGCCGTAATACCAAAGCTCGCTTCGGGCAATCCATCGAGTTGCGCGGTAAAGCTCAGGCCGATATCGGCATCGATCCAGTTGCTACTGGTTTCATAGATAAACTCTGGATCAAACATCACACCATCCGCAGAGCCAGACTGTGAAAAGTCAGCTAAAGACAGATCCGCCATGTACAATCCATAACCATCAACGTACGCATAAATGGAAGTTGGAATATATGCCCAGCTCATCGCTTCCTGCAGGCTTTCGAATGTGCCTAGCCAGAAGCTGTTAGTATATGGATAGCCATCATAGACATAGGTCTGTGTATAGGTTGCTTCACCCGTAAATGAATCCCAGGCAATCGTCTGACTTGAATCCGGTGCACTAAAGGTAAACGAGTTACCACTATAGCTCCAGGATACAAACGGACCTGCATTTAGATCAGAATAGGCACTACCAACCGTTGCCGCATCACCCGCAAACTGGAAGGTAGCTGTATTCGCAACATTAATAGCCAGTGTCGAACGCATACTGTCGCCTGCGTTATTGGCAAACACACCAGACAGGTTGAAGGTACGAGGTAGTGCAGAATCTTCAGGCTGGTTAATTACCGGAATCACATCCAGATCAAAATCCAGTGCACCGGTGTAAGTGACCGGGCTTGCCAGTGTTTGCAGGTTTGCATCAACAAGTTGCGTGAATGAAATTTCAAGATCAAATGTCATATCGGTTACTGCAGGCAATAAAACTGGTGGTGCAGCTGGGTCCGGATTATTGATCGCGGTATAGTCAACCGTAAAACTTTCAGCCAGAGTCACATCAATAGTACCCGTTGCAATCGACAACGAGTTTGCTGGCGTTACAATGTTTGCCGAGTCGATACCAAGCGTAAACTGTGTAACCTCAGCAGTATCCTCTGGCATTGAAATAAGCATATTGACAGTAACACCACCTGACATCGTGCCATTGACGATTTCGATTTTTCCATCCAGCGTTTTACTGATAACACCGCCAGTAAAATTGTATATACCTAAATTGTATTCACTGAGATTCAGCATATTACTATCAAAACTCAATGCTGCTTCAATTGCTGTATCCAGTGCAATAAACACACTTTCTGAACCCAGAAAATCAACCGCCGCCGAAGCCAGTCCAATTTCTGTTGCAAAAGCCCCCATCGGCGCTTCGGTTTCAGCCTGAATGACATGACCCCAGGTACGCAGATCTGTCACCAGCTGCTTGACCTGTGCCAGGGTTTCATCACCTGCTGATGGGCTAGGCT
>JBFHWF010000078.1:0-10087 GCA_041589175.1 Gammaproteobacteria bacterium | reverse complement strand
CCCAGTGCTTCCGTTAAGCAGTTCATGGAGTTAGCCGTAAACATGCCGGAGCATGAACCACAGGTCGGGCAGGCCGAGCGTTCGACCTGTGCCACGTCTTCGTCAGTTTCATTCGGGTTAGCCGCCATAACCATGGCATCAACCAGGTCCAGCTTCACTTCTTCACCGTGTACCGTGGCCTTACCCGACTCCATTGGGCCACCGGAGACAAAGATTACAGGAACATTCAGGCGCATCGAGGCCATCAGCATACCCGGTGTGATCTTGTCGCAATTTGAAATACAGACAATGGCATCGGCACAGTGTGCATTCACCATGTACTCAACCGCATCGGCAATCACTTCGCGAGAAGGAAGTGAATACAGCATGCCGCCATGACCCATCGCGATACCATCATCCACGGCGATGGTATTGAACTCTTTTGCCACACCACCGGCTTTTTCGACTTCACGGGCCACCAGCTGCCCCAGGTCTTTCAGATGAACGTGACCGGGCACAAACTGGGTAAAGGAGTTGGCAATGGCAATAATGGGCTTATCGAAGTCACCATCTTTCATACCGGTAGCACGCCACAGGGCACGGGCACCGGCCATATTACGACCATGGGTAGAGGTTCGGGAGCGGTATTGAGGCATAGCGATCTCTGAAGATAATGTAAAACCGCTATTTTAGGTGAAAACGCCCTGTCTGTATGCACTTAATCTGCAGGGGAAATTCTGATACAGCATGAAAAAGAAATAAACCGACCCCCCGACAGGGTCGGCAATAACCACGTTTATAAATCAGACTTTGAGGCGAGAGACCACATGTTTGAGATCCTCCGCCAGATTGCGTAGCTCCTCGGATGTTTTCGCCGTTTGGGATGCACCTTCTGATGCCACTTCCGCTACCTGTGAAATACTGACGATACTCTGGTTGATTTCATCCGCCACGGAGTTCTGCTCTTCAGCAGAGCTGGCAATCAGCGTGTTCATATCATTAATATTGGTAACCGATGCAGTAATACTGTTTAACACCTCACCGGCACGTGCCGCCGTGTCACGTGTAACATCAGCCTGCGAGCGGCTCTGGTTCATAGCTTCTACCGCCTGCTCGGCACCATTCTGCACTTTCTCGATAATACTCTGGATCTCTTCGGTCGATGTCTGGGTACGTTGCGCCAGCACGCGCACCTCGTCGGCCACGACAGCAAACCCTCGACCCTGTTCTCCGGCGCGTGCTGCTTCTATCGCGGCATTCAATGCCAGCAGGTTAGTCTGTTCGGCAATACTCCGAATCACATCCAGCACTGAGCCGATTTCAACGGAATCCGCTTCCAGCTCGTGAATCACATCCGATGCCTGCTCGACCTGCTGCACCAGCCTGGAAATCGCCGAAATTGCCTCATTGACAACATTCTGGCCAGTGCTCACTTCGTGATTTGCCTGATTAGCCGAATCCGCCGCAAGCTGTGCATTCTGTGAAACTTCGTGCACCGTTGCTGTCATCTCATTCATCGCAGTAGCCACCTGATCCGTTTCGACGCGCTGACGATTCAATGACTGATTTGACTGATCGGTGATGTGCGCCATCTCTTCGGCGGTAGTCGACAGTTTATAAACCGACTGATTAATACGCTCGACAATGCCTCCAATATCATCACGTAAGCTTCGTGCGCTGAGGGCAAGCTGCCCAAGCTCATCACTGGATGCTGGAACAATCTCATGACTGAAATCACCGGAGGCCATCAGCGCCAGGTCGTTCGCGACCTGCTGGGCCGGACCAACAATAATACGCTTGATCATTACACTAAACAGAATAAAGGAAACGACAAGTGCGCCAACCAGCAGAGCAACCGTTAACTTGAGCGTATCCGCAGCATGCTGTTTGATCTCACCTATATCATTCTTGATGCTGGTCGTCAGAATTTCCTGTATATCGAGTAGCAGGGCACTGGGTTTCTCGTCGACGCCCTTGACCTCAAGATCACCTACCACTGCATTGTAACCTGCCTTGACAAAGGCCTTTGCACCCGCCGTATACACTGGCAACAAGGCTTCGTGTAACTGTTTGAATTCCTGTAACTTACTAATGACTTCAGCATCATCCACATGGCTCAGCAGTAGATCGACATCGTGCTGCACCAGTTCATGTTTATGTTTGAATGACTGCCAGTGTTGCTTACGCATCTTGTCTTTATAACCGCGAATAAGCACATTATTCCATTCACGAATCTGCTGATTAAAATCCGTCGATAGTGCAAGCAACTCGGTCTCAATACGCACACTTTCACTCAGCATATTCGACATTTTCTTTTCAACGGACCAGCCAGAATAAATCCCGAAAGCAGCGGCAGCTATAACCAGGCCGGTACCAATGCCAGCAATCATCAGAAGTTTATTGCGGACACTCGAGCAGATGAATTTTTTTATCACTTTAGGAAGCCCCAATGGCAATTTATTGTTTTCACAGGTGTTATAGCAAAAATATCGGCATCTGCCAGAAAAGCTTTAATCTCCAGCCCTTAATACCTTTTTCGAAATGTGTTTTTTAATTGGTTTTTTCTATTAATCGTCTACAATAGCGATATGACACTTACCGAACTCAAATACATTGTTGCAGTGGCACAGCACAAGCATTTTGGCCGCGCCGCCAAAGCCTGCTTTGTCAGCCAGCCGACGCTGAGCCTCGGCATCAAGAAGCTGGAAGAAGAGCTGGGCCTGAATATTTTCGAGCGCGAAGCACGAAACGAACTACGCATTACCGAGCGGGGTGATGCGATTATCGAACAGGCTCAGAAAGTACTGGACCAGGCCGCCCACCTCAAGCTGCTGGCACAGAGCCAGCTTGATCCGTTATCGGCTCCTCTGAGGCTGGGAGCGATTTATACAATCGCCCCCTATCTACTGCCTTCGCTGATTCCACAGCTACATCAGCGTGCTCCCCAGATGCAGCTACGACTGGAAGAAAACTTTACCGCGGTACTATCTGAACAGCTTAAACAGGGCAAGCTGGATGTCATCATTATTGCCCTGCCCTTCGATGAACCCGGCATTGTCACCCAGGCGGTTTACGATGAGCCTTTTGAAGCCGTCGTTCCCTGCCAGCATCACTGGCACGATCGCAAGGAAATCGAGGCTCAGGAACTGGCAGAAGAAAGCCTTATCCTGCTTGGTCCCGGCCACTGCTTCCGCGATCAGGTGTTGCAGAGCTGCCCAATGTGCAGCAGCTCAGGCAACCTGCAGGAAAGCCTGGCAGGTGGCTCCCTGGAAACCATCCGTCATATGGTTGCCAGTGGCTCCGGCATAACCGTTCTACCTGCCAGCTCGAATCAGCAGGCGGCCGCAAACCCATTAATCCGCATGATTCCTTTCAGCAAACCCGCCCCCATGCGTCGCGTGGCACTGGCCTGGCGCAAGGGTTTTACTCGCCCGGAGGCGATTGAGGAATTAAGGCAGGCGATACTGCAATGCGAGCTCAGTGGTGTCAGTATGCTGCCTGACGAGCTGATCGAGTTTCCTCACAAATGAATACATCGAGGCCCGAATTACTGGAAATGATTCAGCAGCTCATCGCGACCCCTTCGATTAGCTGCGTCAATCCTGCGCTGGACCAGAGCAACCTGCCCGTGATTAACCTGCTGGCAAACTGGCTAGAAGATCTGGGCTTTGCGATAGAACTGCTCCCGGTAGAACAGGGTAAAGCAAATCTGATAGCCACACTGGGCAGCGGCAACGGTGGACTGGTTCTGGCGGGCCACACGGATACCGTGCCCTACGATGAAGGCCGTTGGCAGTTCGATCCCTTCAGCCTGAGCGAAGCCAATGGTCGACTCTATGGCCTCGGCACCTCGGATATGAAGGCCTTTCTGGCACTGGCAATTGAAGCCGCGCTGGCCTTCCCTCAGGAGGCCTATCAACAGCCGCTGATTATTCTGGCCACCTCGGATGAAGAGACCACTATGGCTGGAGCAAAGGCGCTGGTTGATAGCTGCAAGCCGACAGCACGTTATGCCGTTATCGGTGAGCCAACCGGGATGAAGCCGGTTCGTATGCATAAGGGCATTATGATGGAATCGATTCGCATCACCGGGCTATCCGGGCACTCCAGTAATCCCGCCTATGGTCATAATGCACTGGAAGCCATGCATCGGGTCATCGCAGAACTCATGCGCTGGCGTGAAGAACTGCAACAGCAATATCATAATCCGATGTTTGAGGTGCCAGGCCCTACACTGAACTTTGGCCACATTCATGGTGGCGATAATCCAAACCGAATCTGTGGCTGCTGTGAGCTGCATATCGATATTCGCCCGCTTCCGGGTATGCAGCTAGACACCCTTCGCGGCGAATTAAAACAGCGCTTACAGAATGTCATGCCCGGGAATGGCTTTACCCTGGAAACCATCCCCCTGTTCTCTGGTATCCCCGCGGTAGAAACCAGCGGCCAGTCCGCACTGGTAAAAGCGGCAGAGCGTTTAACAGGACAGGAAGCTGGTAGCGTTGCATTTGGTACAGAAGCGCCTTATCTTAGCGCTTTAGGTATGGAAACAATCGTACTGGGCCCGGGCAATATCGACCAGGCACACCAGCCCGACGAATACCTTGAAATTGATCGCATCAAGCCAACCATTGATGTTTTACAACAACTGATACAAACCTTTTGCATCAATACAGACGAGCAAAACCGCGCACCGGTTTGAGCGCAAACAAAGGACAGTTATGACGGTAACACAGCAAGATTATGTCGACTGGTTCAGGGCTTCATCGCCTTATATTCATAGTCACCGTGGCCGTACCTTTGTCATCTATATTCCCGGCGAAACCATTAGCCATCAGGGCTTTGCCAACCTGATCCATGATATCGCCCTGCTCAACAGTCTCGGTGTAAAACTGGTTCTGGTGCATGGTGCGCGTCCGCAGATTGAGCAGCAGTTACAGGTACTGGGAATCGAATCCAGTTTTCATAACGGCTGGCGCATCACCTCATCAAAAAGTTTACCCGGTGTTGAACAGGCTGTTGGGCAAGTACGGGTCAATATCGAAACGCTGTTATCCATGGGGCTGATCAACACGCCCATGTCTGGTGCTGCACTACGCGTAGTTTCTGGTAACTTCATAACCGCACGCCCCTATGGTGTGCGGGACGGCGTCGACTTCGCCTTTACCGGCGATATTCGCAAGGTTGATACGGAAGCCATTCAACAACAGCTATCCTTGAATAATATCGTACTGCTATCACCAATAGCCTACTCACCGAGCGGCGAAGCGTTTAACTGTCGCGCTGAAGATGTTGCCACCGCAACCGCCAGCGCACTGAAGGCCGACAAGCTGATTTTGCTTATGCCCCAGAGCGGTATAGAAGATCCGGATAACGAATTAATACAGCAGCTCAATGTGGTACAGGCAGAAACCCTGTTAAAGAAAAACTTCCTCGACGAGCTCGGGCAGATCCATTTACAAAGCGCAATACAGGCCTGTAAGCAAGGTGTACGTCGTGCTCACCTCATTAGCCATGAAACCGATGGCGCACTATTACTCGAGCTTTATACTCGGGATGGCAGTGGCAGCATGATCACCAACGAAACCTATGAAGGTTTACGTCAGGCGACCATCAACGATGTTGGTGGGGTGCTTGAGCTAATCCAGCCTCTCGAGCAGCAGAACATTCTTGCCCATCGTTCGCGCGAACAACTGGAGCTGGAAATCGGACAGTTCACCGTCATTGAAAGGGACGGCATGATTATCGCCTGCGCGGCACTTTATCCCTATGACCAGCAATGTGCTGAACTGGCCTGTGTTGCTGTACATCCGAGTTACCAGAAACAGGGAAGAGCCAACGAATTACTGCAACATATCGAGCAACAGTGTGCGGCAAAACAGATCAGGCAACTGTTTATTTTAACCACCCATACAGCACACTGGTTCATTGAAAAAGGTTTTGTGGAAGGCTCGCTGGAGCAGATTCCTATACAGCGTCGTCATATGTATAACGTACAGCGTAATTCAAAAATTTATATCAAACAGTTATAAGCTATCGACTCATGCATCGGCAGCAGCTGATACATGTTTGTTCTGCGCCGACTGCACAATCCCTCTGGAAAGCAGCTTACACACCCCCTGAAACTGTTTGAATTCATTATTGTTCAATTCACCCCGAAGCTTATCTGCATACAGAATTCCCATTGCATGATTTTTAACAAAAATCGATATCGAGAAAAAGGATTTAACACCAATTGCCAGTTTTACTGTATCTGGCACGGCCTTCCAGTACTTTCCCCTGTTATCGTCGTTTAAAAAAAGATTTCGAGGCTTTTCAATTAACAGATTAAATACATTAGGCTTATCGGTTGAGATTTTAATGGGTTTGATAGCATCAACATCATCAGGTTGATGACTATAACGTGTTACCAGCACATGCTTACTGGGGTGTTTAACCAGAAATACGCAACGCTCAATTCCAATCACATGGCAGTGATTAACGATGAATTCGATCAGGTCATGTGCCGGCCGCGCCTCTGCAACCAGCTGATTAAACTGTTTGATCATACGCGATATTTCAGTATTTGAACCAGGGCTGACAGACTCACCACCAGCAACCTGCTGACTCGAATCGCCATCTGCAGCCGCTGTATTTTTCTGTGGCTGCGACAGCTTAAGCTCTGCGACTTTAGTATTTTCAGCAGGTGCTGCCGGTTTTGCTTTAGGCGACTTCGCCGACAAAGACATATCAGCTTTCTGTTGTGCAGTCTGTTTGTTGTTAGCCACAGCTGGTTTTACAGGGGACGCTTCCCGAGGCGCAGCCTGATTAACTGAAGACCGACTTAATTCCTTTTCTGCTACCAGACTGGAACTAGCCGCCTCTGTGTTATCTGGTGCGATGGTTTCTATGGACTGCAAACGAAACTCTTCATAGACGAATGCATCATCGGCTAACATAGGTATACGCCTGGCGGGCGAGGCAAAACCATTAGCCTGCATTTCCTCATTCACCTCAACAGCAGTGAGATGCAGTTGACGCTCAACCTCTGCTGCAGTTTTGCCCTGATACTTCGCAATACGTTCGATAACCGCCTGAGCACGACCACCATACCAGTTTAAATCCACAACACGGCATAACTCACGGGCAAGTAAAACACCGGTGGCCAGCGTAAAATCGTCCTGCTGTTTTGCCATGGCATCCTGGGTAATCTCTGGCAAGCCCATGTTTTCCGATAGCGACAGGCCTAACTGTCGTAGTTCACATCCGAGTATGCTACTAGCTGCGTCGTTCCAGTTTTTACCCTCGACGTAACATAGCTGCTCTATTTGCGACATCGTATCGCCGGCAAAGCACCAGAGGTGCGCCTCAGCGACACCAGCCATCAGGGTCGCCAGCAGCGCCTCTTCCGGTTGCAGCACCTTTCGCTGCCGCGACCACTCTCGCATCTGCAGGGTGGCATGGGTGATCTGAGCCAGTAATCGTAAATAGCCCTGCTGATTTCGTGGCTCCAGCTGCATATCTTCAAAGATCTGCTGCTGCTTAAGGAAGCTTGCAAATCCCTCAGTTCCAAAATGTGACAACGCATTTTCCAGGCTCGCCAGGGGGCGACGCCCAGCCTGTTTGCGTTGCTGGTTAACATGACGGAACACCTCACTACAGAAGCCGGCATCATGCAGGATCGGATCGATATACTGTGTAATAGACAGCTGCGGGCGCGCCATCAGGGACTTCAGAGCCGACCGGGTGCGTGACAGCATGGGTAATTTTTTATCAGCAAGCAATGCCTGCCAGCCTGCCAGATCTCGGGGCATTTCCTGGGACATACAAATAGAATTCCAGATAGTATTGCCGGCTACGGGACTATGGCTTGCTGGCCAGCACCAGTGAAAACCAGGCATTTTCAGGTTCGATATGCCTGAGTATATGCAATCCTGCATCGGTTAGCAGGGATTCCGCCTGCTGGTAGGAATATTTATGACTAACCTCGGTAAGGATCGGCTCACCATCATCCAGCTGCAATGTTTCACCGATTTCATTGAGGTTAATTTCCTGCTTATGTTTTGAAACCAGATACATTTCAATTCGCTGATCCGCAGAATTATACACAGCCTTATGCCGAAACCGCTCCAGCTCAAAGTCTGCATCCAGCTCACGATTAAGCACATTCAGTAGATTTAGATTAAAGTCCCGGGTAACACCAGATGCGTCATTATAGGCATTGTGTAATATCTTTTCGTCTTTTACTCGATCACAACCTAGCAGCAAACTATCACCCGACTGCATACAACTTGATACATCATCTATAAATGCCTGCGCCTCAGCCTGATTGAAATTTCCGATACTGCTACCAAGAAATACATAGAGCGTTTTACCATCAGGGCGATGCAAATAATCCAGACCCGCGGTGTAGTCACCCACCAGAGGTTGCACATCCAGCCATTGATACTGGTGCTGAAACTCATCACGAACCTTATGCAACATCTCTTCACACACGTCAAATGGCAGATATTCACACTCGACACCCAGACGTTCACAGGCAAGTATCAGATGATGCGTTTTTCGACTGGTACCACTACCAAACTCAAGAATGTGTTGTGGCTGTGCTAGCTGGATAATTTTGTGTGCATAATTATCGAGTAATTCGGCTTCGATACGCGTTGGATAATATTCATCCGTCTCGCATATCTGGTCGAATAACAGAGAACCCCGCTCATCATAAAAATATTTTGCTGGCAGACTACGGGGTGGCCGTAGCAGGCCCTGCAGCACATCATCCTGCAAACTATTAGTATTTCTGGAGTGATTAACATAGAGACATTCATTTAGCACCATTGCCAGCCCCTGTTGTATCGCATTAACTGTTAGAATTGATTTACTTTGAGATCAGCAACTTGCGAGACTCTTTGCGAAACAGCATCAACACATACAAACGGACTCGCGCTTCCTGCAGCCGATTTTTATGCTTCCTGCAGCTATGCTAACATTGATCGCGATGAAAATAATATAGCAATCATTCCTATGTGTCGTTTACTTGCCTATGTGGGCAGTCCTGTCCCGTTATCCAGAATCATGCTGGACCCGGAGCACAGCCTTGAAAAACAGGCATGGCAACCTCGAGAACTTCGCGAAGCAAAACTCAATGCGGATGGATTTGGCATCGCCTGGTATAACGAAAACAGACAACAGGTGTTCCGTTATCGTGAGACACTACCCATCTGGAATGACGCTAACCTGATAGATTTTGCATCCAGCCTCAGCCAGCCGTTATGGCTTGCTTATGTCAGAAGCGCAACACCCGGCCTCGGTGTTTCCCTGCATAATACACAACCCTTTATTTATCAGCAGTGGAGTTTTTTTCACAATGGCTATATTCTCGATTTTGCCGGACAAAAACAGCAACTGATGAAACAGAAACTGGATGATCGTTACGCGCAGTTGGTTATTGGCAACACAGATTCAGAGTATCTGTTTGCCTTGCTCATGCAGCATCTGGACACAGCATCACCGCTCGAGGCTATACATCAATGTTTCGCTGACATTAACGAGATATGTGCTGGTGACCGATGCCTGTTGAATATTCTTTTTAGCGACGGCACTTCAATATTCGCGACAAAGCATGCCATTAATGGTCTCTGCCCCAGCCTGTACTATTCAGACAACAATCCCGGTACTGGACCGGGCAACCAGTTGATTGCATCGGAAAAATTTGACAACGATGAAAACTGGCGAAGCCTGCCCGATAACAGCATCATTCATATCACCGACAATCAACCCCCAGTAATCATCCCCTTATGAGTACCAGCCTTACCACCTTAATTCGTCTACGTGCCATCCAGAACACAACTCGTTCGTTGTTTGAAAACATGAACGACCTTGAATATCGGCTGCAGTTTCACCCACAACTCAGTCCTATGGGATGGCATCTGGGTCATGGCATGTTTATTGAAAACTACTGGTTACATGAAGTCATACAGGGTGACGACAGATACACATTTGATAAATCTCTTTTTATCCCAGAGAACTGCCCCAAGCCCGAGCGAGGCCCACGCCTGCCCCCCATGGAGCAACTGCTACACGACATCCAGCAGCAACAGGATCAAAATGCACTCATGCTAATGGAAAAAAT
>JBFHWF010000077.1:0-10634 GCA_041589175.1 Gammaproteobacteria bacterium | reverse complement strand
CAGTAGTTCTGCTTGATGCCGGGTGACCGTGCTGTGTGGGATTAATGCCAGCAACTCCTGGTTATGCAGGCGTAGGTTAAATCCCTGTTCGGCGATGTTCTGAATCGACTGCACCCAGGGCGATGCAGCAAGCCACTCACCGTTCTGTTCACTTTGCCATGTAATCAGTAGCTGATCTGCGGCAAGCAGCAGTTGCTGGAACTGGTAACACTGGTAATCCTTGTCCTGATGCCAGAACCTGAGCTTGAGAGCACTACGTACGGACTGGTTAAAGAAGGGTAGTGCGCTGGCTTTGCCCGGAAATACCGCAGCATTTGCTCCGGCAATAATAAGGCTGTCAAACCGACAGTATTGCGCCTGTTTGAGATTCATTATTTTTACCGCAGCGGTCTGTGAGTGCGGTTTGAACTGTTCCCGCTCCAGCATACTGCCGAGCCAGGTACGGAAGTCCTGCCAGTTGACAACGGGGTCGCCATGTAGACAGGCCTGCTGTAACTGTGCCAGTTCATGGTTAATACGCTGTCCGGCAATGTCGTTAGTAAACTGGTCAAGGATACCCAGGCTCTCAAGGCTTGCCATCAGGCTGTTGAGCCACTGACTGGTTTCAATGCTGCAGTCACCCAGGTAGTGCTGTCGTATCTGGGCAGAGGCCTGTTCGATTCTGTCGAGCTGCTTATTGAGTGCGTCTACCAGTTGTGGATCTGAGCGGCTGAGTCGGGCGCTACGGTAGGCAATCGCTCGGCGATAACGGGACAGGTCGTTGGCTATATTTTCATGTAGCACGATATCCTGTTCAAATCGGTAAACCTGTTGCAGGTGGCTGTCTCGTTCGTCTTCGGAGCAGAAAAAGGGCGACTTCAACAGGTCGAGGAGTGGCAGGTGGGAGAAGTCCTGTTCGATACATTCCAGCCAGCGTTCTACGCAGGCTGCCGCACTGGTTGTTGCCAGTGACCAGCCCGCAGTATCCTGAATACTCACACTGGCTCGCTCCAGCAGGGCTCGCAGTCGTCTGGCCAGCTTACGATTTTCTGTGACCACGGCGATATTTCGCTTACCCGCCAGCAGCTGCTGACGGATATACAGATCGACAGCCTGAGCTTCCTGTTCCGCGCTCATGGCATCAAACAGCTGTATGTGATCCAGTGGAAACGGGCCGTGTGCCTGGCGTAGTTGCTGACAACGCTGATAAAAATCGGGCTGATGTTGAAATATCTGATCCAGGATATGTTGCATTCGATCCGCATCACCAACTACCGGCCCGCTGCCGGGTGGTTGACCCTGTTGCACAGTCATGACAGTGGCGACGCTTGCAAGTTGCTGGCACCAGGCCTGTTCCAGTGGGCTGAGCTGCTCGTAGCCCACGATATAGAATACGCAGGAGGATACAGCTTTCGAAATCGGGCTTAACAGTCGTTGCCGGTGCAGGCTGCTGGTGTCGGTCAGTTCCATAGAGGCCAGCTGAGTTTGCCAGGCCTGCCATAGCGTATGCACAATGCGTGCTTCCTGGTTGAGCAAAGGCAGCTCATCGTCAGCCTGGTATGCCTGCTGGAGCTGTTTTAGCCACTCGGGCAAGTCCTTATCCAGCCACGGGTAAGGACAAAGACAAAGTTCATCAAACAGGTTAAGCAGGCTATCACAGACCTGCCAGTGATTTTCTTCTGCAAAAAGCTCGGGGTGTTGTTTGAGTGCTTCAATCAGCAGAAGCTGGCGGGCCGAGGCGCTGATACGTGTTTGACCTGTATCGCCAGTATTATCCTGTTGCTCTAACCACTGGCTCAGGCTGCCGACGAAGCCCCCAATAACAGCTCCATAGTGAGCGGTATTACTAGCAAGCTGGTAGCGAAACTGCTGAACAGCCATTGTATTAGGGAAAAACACATGAACGTGACGAAGGTCCGGCAACTGCTGCCGGTGCCGGGTGAGGATATGCTCGCTGAGTGATTCACTGAAATGTGCGGAGCCCGGGATCGTCAGGGTGATAAGTTCATCAGCAGGTGTTGTCATGGCGCAACATTAGCATGATTAGCACTGCGAGGTGAATCAGAAACGTCTGGATTTACATGGGCTTATCGACTAGTTCTGTTCAAGTCGCACCGCCAGAATATCGCACGGCATATCGTGCAGGACTGCATTGGCTGTCGAGCCCAGCAGTAGCCGGATACCGTGTCGTCCGTGGGAGCCCATGACGATCAGGTCGCAGTGTCTGTCGATGGCGCACTGGCTGATTTCATAACGGGGTGTACCTGCCTGTATGATGAGCTCGAGAGGTATCTTCAGTTGGTCCAGATCATAAGCCCTGCACATCTCGTTGAGGGTTTTTTCTCCCCGTGCCAGTAGCGCCTCTTCATCGATGGCCGGATAAGCACTGGCGATAGGCTCGTAGGCTGAATCGATGGGTGGAAGGTATTCCACAACGTGGAGCAGGCTTAGACGGGCCTGGTTGCGAAGGGCAATGTCGCGGGCTTTTTCGAGGATGCGCCCGGACTGGTCAGCAAAGTCGATAGCGACGAGTACGTGTTGATAGTCTGACATTTGAGTCTCCTCAGAAGACTGTGGTGAGACATATCTAATTATATGCCAGATGAGGTTCGGCGTTGATTGTGCTAAGCTGGCATACCCTCCAGCGAGCAATTTTTCTATATGGAGGCCGTCATGACCACTCAAAACAGCCTGCATCGGCAGCTCATTATTGACTTTTATACAGCGTTTCAACACCTTGACTGGGAGTCTATGGCGGGCTGTTACCATCAACAGGCAAGCTTTTCCGACCCGCTATTCGAGCAGCTGGCCGCAGCAGATACCGCATTGATGTGGAAAATGCTGTGCGATAGCGCCAATGATTTTGTCCTGCATTTTGACCATGTTCAGGCTGATGATGAGTTCGGTTCTGCCCGCTGGACCGCCGAGTATAGCTATATCTCAGGCAGGAAAAGCCCGGTGCGACGCAGGGTGCGAAATGAGATATTTGCCCAGTTTCAGTTCGAAGATGGTCGAATTTCCCGGCATTCCGACCATTTTAGTTTCTGGCGCTGGTCATCCCAGGCGCTGGGCCCGGCGGGGTTGGCGCTGGGCTGGTCAGCGCTGTTTCGTCGCCGGGTACAGCACAGGGCTCAGCAGGCGTTAGCGCGCTACCGAAAAGTTCATGGCCCCGGTGAATGCCTCATCAAACCGGTGCTCGACTAAAAAACCTACACAGATCTGTATTTTGATATATAATACCGCGCCTTATGCGAGCGTGGCGAAATTGGTATACGCGCCAGATTTAGGTTCTGGTGTCGCAAGACGTGAGAGTTCGAGTCTCTCCGCTCGCACCATCTTATTTTAAATAACCACCCACTTGCATCGGCATGACCGTATCCGTCGATCAGGTGTTGATGAGGTTGCTATGCAAGTTTCTGTTGAATCCGGCGAAGGGCTGGAACGAAAATTAACCATTCAGGTTCCCGCTGAAACCGTTGATAAGGAAGTTGAAAGTCGTTTGAACTCGATGCGTTCGCGCGTCAAGGTTGATGGCTTCCGTCCGGGCAAGGTGCCACTGAAAGTCGTCAAACAGCAATATGGTGCGGCTGTTATGCAGGAAGTCGTGGGTGAGGTTATGCAGAACACACTGCGTGAGGCAGTTGTACAGGAATCTCTGAATCCGGCCGGCAACCCGACGATAGAGCCAACTTCGATGGAGCCCGGTAAGCCACTGGAATATGTTGCAACATTCGAGGTTTACCCGGAGATTACACTGTCAGATATGGCTGACCTGGAAGTGGAGCGCCCAACCGCCGAGGTAACGGATGCCGATGTCGATACCATGATCGAAACCTTGCTGAAGCAGCGCACCACCTATGAAACGGTTGAGCGTGCGTCACAGGATGGTGACCAGGTTGTCATCAGTTTTGTGGGTTCTATCGATGGCGAGCCATTCGAAGGTGGAAAGGCCGACTCTGTACCGGTTGTGATTGGCTCAAGCAGCATGATCCCTGGTTTTGAAGAAGCTCTGGTAGGTAAGAGTGCTGGAGATGAGTTTGAATTCGAAGTGAGTTTCCCGGGTGATTATCACGCAGATGAGCTGAAGGGTAAGCCTGCAACGTTTGCAACAACGATTGTTTCGGTTGCAGAAGCAAAAGCGCCAGCGCTGGATGAAGATTTTGCTCGTTCCTTTGGTGTTGAAAGTGGTGATGTTGAACAGTTACGTAACGACATTCGTCAGAATATGGAACGTGAGCTGCGCAATAAACTGCAGGACACTCTGAAGAAAAATGTTCTTGATAAGCTGCTGGCGGCTAACGAAATACTGGTACCAACAGCGCTGATTGATGGCGAATGTGAAAATCTGCAGAAGCAGATGGCAGAATCGGGTGGTCTGCAGGCAGGTATGTCTTTACCGAAAGAACTATTTGAAGGTGAAGCTAAACGCCGTGTAAGTCTGGGTCTGCTAGTGGGTGAAGTTATCAAGAAATCTGAGCTTAAGCCTGATGCGGATCGTGTAACAGCAAAGATTGATGACATCGCTGAAACCTACGAAGACCCACAGGAAGTTAAGAACCATTACGCTAACAACCCACAGCTGAAGCAGGGTGTTGAGGCTCTGGTACTTGAAGAAATGGTCGTCGACTGGATCGTTGATCAGGCAAAAGTTACTGATACAGCCAGTAACTTCCAGGATCTGATGAATCCTCAGCCCTCTCCACAGTCATAAGCCATAACGGTTTTACTGATAGTAAGAAACCCTACACTTTAAACGGTGTGGGGTTTTTTATGTGCGTTTATTATTGCCTGCAGAAACTCTGCATAGAATGACAGTGACTGTTTTTTTGTCTGCCTACTTGTAATTATCCAGTCAGAACATACAATCGTTTGTGACTAGACCAGCCAATTAGGCGGCTCACAGATAATAAATCTCGGCCTGTCGACCGAGTACCCACAAAGGGCCAACCGTTCCTGGAGAACATGAATGATCATTACATCTGAATATAGTAAGGGCGCATTAGGCGTACAGGACAACCTGATACCTATGGTAGTAGAGCAAACCTCTCGAGGTGAGCGTTCTTATGATATTTTCTCGCGTCTGCTGAAAGAGCGCGTTATTTTTATTGTCGGCCCAATTGAAGATCACATGGCTAATCTTGTGGTTGCACAGTTACTGTTCCTGGAGTCTGAAAACCCTGACAAGGATATTTCGATCTACATAAACTCACCGGGTGGTGTGGTGACGGCAGGTATGGCGATTTACGATACCATGCAGTTTATCAAGCCAGATGTTTCCACCCTGTGTGTGGGCCAGGCTGCAAGTATGGGTGCACTTCTGCTGGCAGGTGGAGCAGCAGGTAAGCGTTACTGCCTGCCGCATTCTCGCGTGATGATCCACCAGCCACTGGGCGGTTTTCAGGGGCAGGCAACCGATATCGATATTCATGCCCGGGAAATACTCAATATGCGTGAGCGCCTGAACAAAATTCTGTCGAAACATACCGGGCAGCCGTTTGAAAAGATCGAAGTCGATACCGAGCGTGATAACTTCATGAGCTCGGATGAGGCGGCTGACTATGGCATGATCGACCAGGTGCTACGTGAGCGTCATGGAGAAGAGGCGTCTGTATAAGCGCATTTGACGATTCGCTGTTGTTGCAGGGCACCCTCCTGGCAGGGTGCCCGATTAAAGACACAGTAGAGAAAAGCCGCCGTCGAGCGGTTTTTTTGTGAAATATGGGCTATCTTCTGGGGTATGTCCGGTGGCCTGCTGGATAAGTGCTACTGGTCGGATTTTGTGCAGTATTTGCATAAAAAGTAACCAAATTCACGGATTTCTGGCTTATTTTCGCGTATTTTGGTAAAAAACCTTTTAAATTATACGCTTGCAAGTTATTTCTAGAATTGGCAAGGTATGGGGTAGCGCCTGACAGTGGTTCAGGATAGTTTTTAGATCAGCTTCGGGCTAGCATGAGGACACGTCATGAGTGACGAAAAGAATAATGATGAAGACTCGGGTAAGTTATTGTACTGCTCGTTTTGCGGCAAGAGCCAGCACGAAGTCAAAAAGCTGATAGCAGGTCCATCAGTTTTTATCTGCGATGAATGTGTTGAGTTATGTAACGACATCATCAGCGAAGAATTACAGGAACAGGCAGCCTCTTCGGTACATAAACTGCCTAAACCACGTGAAATCAAGGAAATCCTTGATGACTATGTGATTGGTCAGCAGCAGGCCAAGAAAGTACTTTCTGTTGCCGTTTACAACCATTACAAACGCCTTGAAGTTAAACATAAGAAAGACGATGTCGAGCTGTCGAAAAGCAATATTATGCTGATCGGCCCAACGGGCTCGGGTAAAACCCTGCTCGCACAGACGCTGGCGAGACTGCTTAATGTACCTTTCACTATTGCAGATGCAACAACATTAACCGAAGCCGGTTATGTGGGTGAAGACGTAGAGAATATCATCCAGAAGTTACTGCAGAAGTGTGACTACGATGTCGAAAAGGCCCAGACGGGTATTGTCTATATCGACGAAATCGACAAGATCTCACGCAAATCGGATAACCCTTCCATCACCCGAGATGTGTCCGGTGAAGGCGTTCAACAGGCTTTACTCAAGCTGATTGAAGGTACCGTGGCATCTGTTCCTCCACAGGGGGGTCGTAAGCATCCCCAGCAGGAATTCCTGCAGGTGGATACCTCAAATATCCTGTTTATCTGTGGTGGTGCATTCGCTGGCCTTGATCAGGTGATTCGTGACCGCTCAGAAAAGAGTGGTATTGGCTTTGGTGCTGAAGTACGAAGTAAGGAAAATACCAAGTCCACCGGTGAGCTTTTGCAGGAGCTGGAAGCTGATGACCTGATTCGCTATGGCCTGATTCCTGAGTTCGTTGGTCGTTTACCGGTTGTTGCGACTCTGGAAGAGCTGGACGAAGAGGCTCTGGTAACCATTCTTACCCAGCCCAAGAATGCATTGACCAAGCAGTATTCCAAGATGTTTGAAATGGAAGACTGTGAGCTTGAGTTCCGTGACGATGCGCTAACCGCCGTTGCCAAGAAAGCCATGGAACGTAAAACCGGTGCCCGTGGACTGCGCACCATCCTTGAAAATATCCTGCTGGAAACGATGTATGAACTACCTTCACTGGATGATGTTAGCAAGGTGGTACTGGATGAGAGCGTCATCAACGGCGAATCCAAGCCATACATGGTTTACGAAAACAACGAGACTCAGAAATCAGCCAATAACGCTGAATAATCCAGTTTCGTTTCAGTGCACACAGGGAAGTTGTTACTGTACCAGTTGACAATGCCTGATCCATCTAGGTCAGCGCCTCGCAGTAGATACTGAAAAGCCCGGCTTTTGCTGGGACTTTAGTATCCGCCGCTAAGTTTTTAAGCCAGTATGCTTGAAGCTTTAATTTCCGCCCCCATGTGAAACGTACAAAGACAAATACGGGCTCCTCTAGACCCCTCAATCAACAGAGGTACACACTGTGTCAGAAATCGAAAACGAAGTTGAATCAACCGCGGAACCCTATGAGGGTAAAACCCCGGTCCTGCCATTACGGGATGTCGTGGTCTATCCGCACATGGTGATTCCACTGTTTGTGGGTCGAGATAAATCCATACAGGCCCTGGATGCTGCTATGTCCAAAGACAAGCAGATTTTACTAGTCGCACAGAAAAGCGCTGAAATTGATGATCCTTCAATGAAGGATATTCACGAAATTGGTACCTTATCCACGATTTTGCAGTTGTTAAAATTGCCGGATGGAACCATCAAGGTGCTGGTGGAAGGTTCGACTCGTGCCCATGTCGATGAGGTATTTGAAGAAGAGGCCTTCTTTACTGCGGACTATACGCTGCTGGAAGACAAGGGTGACGACCAGGTGCGTGAACTGGAAGTCCTGTCCCGCTCAATCATGGGTGTGTTTGATCAGTATGTAAAACTGAACAAGAAAGTCCCTCCTGAAATTCTGACTTCTCTGAGCGGTATTGATGATCCGGCGCGCCTTTCTGACACGATAGCGGCACATATGTCGCTGAAAGTGGAAGAAAAGCAGAATATTCTGGCAATCTCCGATGTAAAAGCGCGTATGGAATACCTGCTGAGTATGATCGAAGCGGAAATCGACCTGCTACAGATCGAAAAGCGCATTCGTGGTCGTGTTAAGCAGCAGATGGAAAAAAGCCAGCGTGAGTACTACCTGAATGAGCAGATGAAAGCCATCCAGAAAGAGCTGGGTGAGCTGGACGAAGCGCCAAACGAAATTGAAGATCTTGAAAACAAGATCGAAAAAGCGGGTATGAGTAAGGAAGCCAAGAAGAAAGCCACTTCCGAACTCAACAAGCTGAAGATGATGTCACCCATGTCGGCTGAAGCCACCGTTGTTCGAAACTACATTGACGCACTGGTGAGCTGTCCATGGAAAAAACGTAGCAAGATTTCTCAGGACCTGAGTAAGGCGCAGACCATACTCGATGAAGATCATTATGGTCTTGAAAAGGTTAAGGAGCGTATCCTTGAGTATCTCGCTGTGCAGCAGCGTGTGAAAAAACTAAAAGGTCCTATTCTCTGTCTGGTGGGCCCCCCGGGTGTGGGCAAGACGTCTCTGGGGCAGTCCATTGCCAAAGCGACTAATCGTAAATTCACCCGTATGGCGCTGGGCGGGGTGCGTGATGAAGCCGAAATTCGCGGTCATCGTCGCACTTATATTGGCTCTCTGCCCGGTAAAGTCATTCAGAATCTAAGCAAGGTGGGCACGCGTAACCCGCTATTCCTGCTGGATGAAATAGACAAGATGGCGCAGGACTTCCGTGGTGATCCGGCATCGGCGTTGCTTGAAGTTCTCGATCCTGAGCAGAATCATACCTTTGGTGACCATTACCTCGAGGTGGACTTTGATCTGTCGGATGTCATGTTTATCGCAACATCTAACAGCATGAATATACCGGGTCCTTTGCTGGATCGTATGGAAGTTATTCGTATTCCGGGTTACACCGAAGACGAGAAGATGAACATTGTGAAAAATTATCTGCTGCCCAAGCAGATGGAAAACAATGGTCTGAATGAGAATGAGCTGGAAGTGACAGAAGACGCGATTATGGATACGGTGCGTTATTACACTCGCGAAGCCGGTGTGCGTAGCCTGGAGCGTGAAATGTCCAAGATCTGCCGTAAGGTTGTTAAGGATGTTCTGTTAACCCCTTCAACCGATAAGGTTGTAGTGACACCTGAGAATCTTGAGAAATATCTTGGTGTTAAGCGCTTCCGTTATGGTAAGGCTGAAGATAATGACAAGATTGGTCAGGTAACGGGTCTCGCCTGGACCGAAGTGGGTGGCGAACTGCTGAGTATTGAAGCGGCTGTTATGGCGGGTAAAGGTAAGCAAACCTTTACCGGGCAACTTGGCGATGTGATGCAGGAATCAATTCATGCAGCCATGACGGTAGTAAGAAGCCGTGCCGCAGCGCTCGGGCTTGCTGACGATTTCCATGAAAATAAGGATATCCATATTCACGTGCCAGAAGGAGCAACACCGAAAGATGGGCCCAGTGCAGGTATCGGCATGTGCACCGCAATTGTATCGACCATGACTGGAATACCCGTGAAGTCGAGTGTCGCCATGACAGGTGAAATTACACTGCGTGGAGAAGTGCTTCCAATTGGTGGCCTTAAGGAAAAACTGCTTGCAGCTCATCGCGGTGGCATCGAGACAGTTATTATTCCGGCCGAAAATGAAAAGGATCTGGCAGAGATACCTGAGAGTGTGCGAGAAAAGCTCGAAATCTGTCCGGTACGCTGGATAGACGATGTTCTGGCAATTGCGCTAAAACAGGCGCCAGCTCCACTGGAGAAAGACAAGGGCTCTGGTACATCGGGCACCAGTAAGGGGAAAAAATCAAAAAAGGAAGATAGTCTCAGGCATCACTAAGCCTGAGCTGTTGAAAAAATAACCACCAGGAGGTAATTCTGGTGGTTATTTTTTTTTTGTGATGTTAATTTGCCTCGCTTGCTGTCGTGAACTCAAGTCAGTTTTTTTTGATCTACTTCACTAATATTTTTGAAATTTTTTTAATTTTTCAGATAAATGCTGTTATTTAGCTCTTGACACAAAATTATCCGCCTGAATACAGCCAAAAGCCATTGACACGGCGCTTTCCGGGCTGGTATAAATTTGCCGCAAGTAATTTGTGAAGTTCTTCCTGAAGCAAGACTCAACATCCAAAGTCAAAACACTGGTAGATCGGGCTTTTACAATAATTAAATATCTTACTTTTGAAACGACAGTTTCTTTTTCTACAAAATACAACAAATATTAGGATTACTAATGAACAAATCTGAACTGATTGACGCTATCGCAGAAAACTCCGGATTATCCAAAGCAGATTCTGGTCGTGCACTCGACGCAATGATTTCCTCCGTTTCAGGCGCACTGAAAGATAACGACCAGGTCACTATCGTTGGCTTCGGTACATTCCTGGTTCGTCAGCGTTCTGCACGTACAGGTCGCAATCCCCAGACAGGTGCAGAAATCAAGATTGCAGCGGCAAATGTACCCGCATTTAAGCCTGGCAAAGCACTGAAAGATGCAGTAAACTAGCGGCCCTCTAACGGCGGGTGGTTAGCTCAGCTGGTAGAGCGTCGCCCTTACAAGGCGAAT
>JBFHWF010000076.1:0-10665 GCA_041589175.1 Gammaproteobacteria bacterium | reverse complement strand
CGTGGCTCCGAAAGCACCCATAGATTGAATAAACTGTCTACGTTTCATACTGGGCACCCTCTATTGAACTTTATGGTAGTAGTAGGTTTCTGGGAGTCGTGACAGGTAGTCAAACACTATCTTGGCCACATCATCATAATTGGTGCGATGCTCACGGCGAGTATCATTCTTATTAATAAATATATAAAGCTGCTGATCACTATCTTCACGAATATATGATTTGTTATCTCGAATCATCGATGTCAGTTCAGCCTTTTCAAGCGGATAGGCTCTACGCTGTACTACTGACATAAACAGATAATCATAGAACTGATCGACTGTCATACTGTGCACATGGTCATAAAGCGCTTTCTTGCGGTTGTACTCGGCTAAATCCAGCTGGTATTTCTGCAGTTCTTCTTCAAGCGGTGGACTCGTCAGAATACCACTACCGTTATCACGTAAATGCGGTGGAACAGGCTCAAGAGGTTCGATCAGTCCTAGACCTTCTCGCCATGCACACTCCTGATTGTTGACACGTACATCATCATCTGGATTACGAATATTTCCACATGTACCATTGCTACCGTTAGTTCCATCTATCAACATAGTATCTCTTAATGCACGGTGGTAGTTGGCGAACGATAACGCATCTAGCGGAACACCTGTAAAGCGCCCCAGTTTACGCGTCATGGTAGGCCAGCCCATATTATCCAGGCTACCTTTAAGGCGTGTTGTGTCAGTCGTATCATCAACTTCCAGTGTCATATCCTGTAAAAATTGCTTATAAGGTTGCCATTTCAACTGATGAACTAAGCCAAAAAAGTTTTCTTCATAAGATTTAGGCCGCTCATTATTGATGAGATATTCGCGTGAAAACAGAATTGACTTAAAGATTTCCTGGAAAGTCGTTGGGTTAGCCGCAACAATTCGCTCAATAATAATCGCGCGTTCTTCAGAGGTTCTTTCAAAGAAGAAGTACTCAACCAGCACCTTGGTCACGCGGGGTATAACCCTGGGGTGGCCTGCAACCACATCATAAAAATCAAAACAGGTTGTTACAAACGTGTCGAGCACATACTGTGGGCGCGTATTGGGAGATGCCGTAATTATCAGCTCATAATTTTCACTGGCATCTGTCAGATAAAAGTTTTTGCAGGCAATAGAAGCTCTGGGCACATCCGCATCGCGGTCGAACAGCCCCAGGTAGATTTCGATCATCTCACGGGTATTATCCTCGGGTGATCGAAAACGGCGCCAGTTTTCCTGGGAGCGTTGATGACGTCCAATAATCTGTTGAATACTTCGGTTTTCACGTAGATCATCAACCAGTTTATTAAATACTTTTGTGACATCACGAATGCTTGCGCTATCGATTTCTTCGGCAGGCGAGAACAGGATGGTATTAACCAGCACATAAGCGATAAAGTTATCAAACACCTGCTTACTCAGTGGAAAAGCCATAATACGCGACAGGGGCTCATGTTTGGGCCAGTCTTCTACCAGTTCATCGTTATTATCATAAGCATGAACCATACCTTCGATGTCTCTCTCACCGCCGATATCACGATAACCTTTAATCAGAGTGTCGTAAAACTCACGCTGCTCTTCTGTGATACTCTGATCAATTGCACTCTTGGTATCCGATAACAGATTTCGTCCCTTATTGCTCAACGCAAGCTTATCCATGCCCTGAGAAAGATCAAAAAACTCATCCACCGAATAACCACGAAACATGGAAGACATCAGCTTATTAGCGACCATGTATTTCTGTTCGCTACTCAGCGCATCATATTCTGCCTTGGTTAATTCATCAGGATAGGTAGTGAGTTCCTGTTCGCCAGTTGGCGCATCGGGTGAACAGGCCACCACTGAGAGTGAAGCCAGCACTATAAATAGTAACTGTTTAACTTCAGGAATTTTTACTCTAGGCATAAGCCTGACCCTCTATTGTTCTTCCGTCATGGATATGTAACAAATACACATTTACAGGTGCCACTTAAAAACACCACACCGATATCATTAATTCGCAAAACCAGGTAAGTAAACAGGACACAAAAGAGATGGCACAATTTTGAAGATAGACATGATCAGCCCACCGGAATGTCACTCCCTGATTTATCGCTATTTCCTCTGGTGACTACATTATCACCATATCTGGTCAAATTCACGACTTTCCGGGGAATTCTAGCGTCTCATCTGCAAATTCACCATACCAGCTATGCATATCTGCCTAGTCTAAGGCAGACAATACTGCTGACTGTGAACCAGTTCAAAATCCACCTGCCAGAAATATCAATGGTAGTGATTCACAGACAGAAGGTGGGTTGAAAACTAGTTTTCACGCTTGAATCGAACAATTTGACGACGTTGTTTCTTGCTGGGACGTTTATCGCTATGAGGCATACTGGCATTCAGTATTTTCATGGACTCAGACATCTGCTGTCTGTTACGCTGGCTTTCTTCTGACTCGCTATAGAGCTGCTGTGCTTCTTTTGCAGGTCTACGCTGGGAATTAAGAGCGCTTACGGTTATATCGAAAACATATTGCCCTCGGGTTACACTAAGCCGGTCACCGATTTTTATATTTCTGGAAGGTTTTACACGATCACCATTCAGATGAACTTTACCACCACTGACCGCTTCGGATGCCAGCGCACGCGTCTTGAAAAAACGTGCAGCCCACAACCATTTATCTATACGTTGCTGCTCAATCTCTGACATAACCACGACGTAACAACATAATGGAGAGTATCAGTAGCGGGAAAACCCAGGATACTGAGCCAAAGAAGTAATGTCGGGTCTGATCAGCTTCGGCAGCTTCAAACACACCTTTTTCCACACGAATCGGTTTTGCCTTCGCCTGCTGACTGGCCATATGCACTGCCTGCCCCTGATTTAATGCCAGCTTCTGCTGCTGACTTCGAAGATCAATACCGCCCTGTTTCACCCTCACAAACAGGCCTTTACTATTAACATCCAGGCTGCCATCGCAACCATGGGACTGTAAAACACGGATGGCATACTCCGTACCACGTACCCCAACCGTCGCCATGGGTGTATGCATTTCATAGATATCTTCCGCTATCTTACCAATGCTCCCCGTGACTTTATTGATACTGCCTTTCAGCAAATGCAGCACACTACGGTTTGCGCCACGCAACAACTGATAATCCTCGATCAGCATTTCACTATTACAACGTAAATCAATTTTTGCATCGTCAATCATATTCAGACGCACAGAGCCGTTAACGCCGGTATAAAGCCGATCTCCCACAAACACCTCGCTACCCACCTGCAAACCACGCCGTTGCTTTGATTTGGAAATCACGAATGCCTTGCCTCGGCTGCGGGTAACCTGACCAACGGCCTTGGGCCCACGATAAACCACCGGCTGAGCAGCTGATGCCTGTCGTGCACCACGGCTTTTCGAAGGTAACTCAATGCGTGCACCCGCCTGAATACGTGTCGCATCTGCGCCTATAAAGGCATGTGGATTTTTTCTGACAATATTCTTGATAATCGCAGGCCATTGATTCTGCTGATCAGGATATAGCACGCGTACGATACTGAATATATCCTGCCCAGGCTGGATATACAGAAAGCGTTTGACCGTATTAAAACGGTCCTGTGCAACAGCCATCGTTGTTGAAACAATGAAGAGACTGATTGATAAGATAAGTTTCAGGAGCTGTCTGGATTTCTGAGTGTGCATAGGGTTCAGATTTATTAGCTGACATCCCTGATCGTTATTTCAGCGTTTTAGCAGTCTTCGCTGCTTTAAAGAATTACTTGTACAATAGTCCATTTTTAGCTGATAGCCGGACAAATAGCAAGAATATACTCCTGCCCAAAAAAGTCCATTAAAAAGCCCCGCTCACAGAAGCAGGGCTTTGTAACCGCATAGATACAGCTTAAGCGTTCAACATGTTATTGACCCGCTTGACATAAGCCGCCGGGTCATCAAGTTGACCACCTTCTGCCAGCAGCGCCTGATCGAACAGAATATGCGCCCAGTTTTCAAAGCGCTCCTGATCCGCCATGTCTTTCAGCTGCTTCACCAGCTCATGCTCCGGGTTAATTTCCAGTATTGGTTTACTTTCAGGAACACTCTGACCCGCCGCACGCATGATCTGCTGCATCTGCAGACCCATATCGAACTGATCGAGAACCAGGCAGGATGGAGAGTCCGTAAGGCGGTGCGTGATACGCACTTCCTTGGCTTTGTCGGCAAGCTTCTCTTTCATCAGCTCGACTACACCCTTCATGTCGCCTTCGGCCTGTTCCTGCGCCTTCTTCTCTTCCTCATCCTCAAAGGTACCCAGATCGAGATCACCCTTTGCGATATTCTGTAGCTTCTTGCCTTCGAATTCCGTCAGATGCTGCACCAGCCACTCGTCAATTCGATCGGTGAGTAACAGCACCTCAAGTCCTTTACGCTTAAACACTTCCAGGTGTGGACTATTTTTTGCGGCTGCATAGCTATCGGATGTGAGGAAGTAAATCTGTTCCTGGCCTTCCTTCATACGTGCAATATAGTCCTCGAATGACACATTCTGCTCAGCACTGTCCGATTCGGTCGATGAAAATCTCAGCAGTTTGGCCACACGCTCTTTATTGACAAAGTCCTCGATTGGACCTTCTTTCATGACATTACCAAACGCGGCCCAGAATTTTGCATACTGCTCCGGCTCGTTCTTCGCCATCGACTCGATCATGCCCAGCACTTTCTTGACAGATGCTGACTTAATTTTATCGATCACCTTGTTATGTTGCAGAATCTCGCGTGACACGTTCAACGGTAAATCATCCGAGTCAACAATACCTCTGATAAAACGCAGGTACATCGGCATGATGTGATCCGTATCATCCATAATGAACACGCGTTTCACATACAGCTTGATTCCCATCTTGCGCTCACGCTCATACAGATCAAACGGCGGGTTTTTTGGAATATACAACAGGGATGTATAAGACTGGCTACCCTCAACCTTGTTGTGACTCCACACGAGAGGGTCTTCAAAATCATGCGCAATATGCTTATAAAACTCAGTGTATTCCTCGTCCTTGATATCACTCTTGGCACGCGTCCATAGCGCTGATGCCTTGTTAACCACTTCGGTTTCGCTTGCCGCAGCGGCTTCGCCTTCATCATCAGATGCTTCAACATCTTTCGGCATGGTGATCGGCAGAGAAATATGATCCGAGTAGGTATGAATAATCTGCTTAAGGCGCCAGCTATCGAGGAACTCATCTTCACCTTCACGCAGGTGCAAGGTTATCTCTGTGCCGCGTTCCGCTTTTTCGATGGTTTCCAGGGTGTAATTGCCCTCACCTTCTGATTCCCATAACACACCATGCTCAGTATCAAGACCTGCACGACGTGTTTTAACACTCACCTTGTCTGCAACGATAAAGGTCGAGTAGAAGCCAACACCAAACTGGCCAATCAGGTGTGAGTCTTTCGCCTGATCACCGGTAAGAGAATCGATAAATTTCTTGGTACCCGAGTTGGCAATAGTGCCGATATTGTCGACCACTTCATCTCGTGACATACCGATACCATTATCGATAATGCTCAGGGTTTTGGCGTCCTTGTCATAGCTGATATGAATCTTGAGATCAGAATCACCCTCATAGATTGCGTCATTACCCAGCGCCTCGAAGCGCAGCTTGTCGCAGGCATCGGATGCATTTGAAATCAGCTCTCTCAGGAAGATTTCCTTATTGGAGTACAGGGAGTGAATCATCAGCTTGAGTAGCTGCTTGACCTCTGCCTGAAATTCAAGGGTTTCTTTGTAGGCTTCTACCGTCATTGTTTGCTCCAAAAATATAACACTGGGTAAAACATGGAATTTTCAGCAGAGATTGGGGCGTTTCAGATGATTTCAACCCCTTCATGGGCGAGAAGCTGGCTTTTAAGACGAATTTTTTCCCCTTCCACATCGCCAGCAAATCCCCCCAGGCCATTTGCTGAAACGACCCGGTGGCAGGGAATAAATAATGGAATCGGGTTTCGACGACAGGCATTGCCCACTGCTCTGGGCGAAGAGCCTAGCTCTGCTGCCAGTTGCCCATAGGTTTTCACCCGGCCTGCGGGAATCTGCTGCAGGGCCTGCCAGACCCGTCGCTGGAAGTCAGTCCCCGAGGGCTGCAAGGGTAGCTGGAACACAAAATCGCCCGAGCGCATATAGCTGGCCACCTGGTTTACCGCATCTTCAAGCAGATGGCTATCCACCACGACCTCGGCTGGCTGGCCAAAAAAATCGACTTCGGTTATTGCTGCGCCTTCTGCAGAAATTTTCATGACACAGAAAGGCGTATCGATATATACGCTCTGCATAATCTGCCTACTCATTATGCTGAGACTTTAGCTGAATCGACTGCAAACGCTGACGAATAACTGCTTTGCGTGCAGCATTACCCGTAATATCCAGCAGATGCAGAAACTGCCTCCGGGCATCCAGAAAAAGTCCGGCATCGGCAAGGCTTTCTGCTGCCCGGAAAGTCGCCGTATGGTACCAGGGGTCAAAGCCCTTATCGGTGGACCTTGCTGATTTTAGAAACAGGTAAGCCGCCCGGTCATACTGCTGCATCCCCGCATAGGATTCTGCCTGCCAGAACACCAGCTCACGCTGTATGCGTGGATCATCTACCTGTTGCTGCATCCGCATAAATAGCTGAAGCGCAATGGCATGCTGCTCGACAGCCTGCAAATCAAATACCACCTGCAGAAAACGATCCGCCTGTTTCGCCTCAAGTGGCTGCTCCAGAAGGTTATTAAGAATACTGCCGCCCGGCTCAAACGCGCCACTCAGGATAAGCACCCGAGCCCTTCGCAGATTCCAGTCAAACTGAGGCTGGTCTCTGGGCGGCTGTTTCAAACCCGCCATAATCTCTGCTGCATCCGGTATCTGACCACGGGAAAGATGATAATCTATCAGCGCATACCTGACTTCAGCAGGCACCTGGGTAATATCAGACACTCTGGCAGACTCTGTAAATAGCTGATTGACCAGCCTGAGGGCATGCGTATTCTCTCCTAACAGGCTGACCAGCTGCTGCATCGCCATCTGTCGCTGATGTTGTTCCGTTGCGTACAGTGCAAGTACAGCAAACAGCGACCTGGCTGTTATCGGGTCGTCTTCATACAGGTTGCTGGCCAGGGCATACCAGGCAGCATCATCTCCCTGTAACAGGCCTCGCCGGTTTGCAAAACTTAAGCCATACTTCTCGTAGTATTGCCACAGGGCATCACCATCCAGTTTCAACTGAGCAAGTCGGCTCAAACTGGCGGGAACAGACTCTACTGATGCAATCAATGTTTCCAGCAGTGGTATGGCTTTGTCGAGCTGTGCCAGCCGCACATACATCAATGCCTCCAGATACAGATAAAGGTGTCGGCCACGATCCTCGTCTTTGAGGGTGGCCATCAGCATGCTGGATTTTTCCAGCACTTCGATTTCTGTCATTTGCCCTTGCAGCAACATGGCCAGCCATAACTGAACTCTTGCCAGTGGAGTATCTACCTGTCGTAGCAGCGGAATAGCTTCAGCATATTGTTGAAGTTGAAGATACAGATCTGCCTGCAACTGTATCCAGCTCAGACCATCTTCATTCTGCAGTTCACCATAATCCTGCTGATAACGCCGCATAGCGACCTGAGCATCTGTCACCCGTTCCTGCTCAAGATATATCTGAATAATTAATCGTCGCCAGTTTGCCAGCTGCTCTGATTTCACGAAATGATTTGCATTCCATAAGAGAGCGCGCACTTTCGTCAATGCATCATGACTTTTACCAGCCTGCAACAGGGCATGTATCTGCTGTGTCTGAAACCAGTTTCGATCTGCCGTAGCGACATTTGCAAGCTTAAGCTTTGGAGCATAATCAGTTATACGCTGATCAATCGTATCCCAATGCTTAAGATAGTCCAGCAACTGAATATGCTTCTGCTCCCAGAATAACCAGTTAAACGGTGCCTGTTCGGTCAATTCAGGTTGTTGCCGCTGCAGGTATTGCAATGCCAGGCCCGGTACCTGCAAACTCACTAACTCATCAATTACCGCAAAGTGCCTCTGCCGTTGTTCAGTCAGTTCACTTTCCCTGTCCGCTATCTCAACAGCGACTGCTTCCCCGATAAATACAGCGATAGAAAACTGCATAAGAAGCAAAAGGAATATTTGTTCTGGGTGACGAATCATATTCTGCGCATTTACCTAACGTAGATTTGTCCGGTTATTCTGTTAGCAGTCTATTATGCGTGGGCTTGTGATAATTCAAAAGTAGAAAGCGCACAAAATAAAAAAGGGCGCATGATAGCGCCCTTTTCCTGGTTCAGCTTCGAGAGGATCTCGATTAGAGCTTTTCCTTGATACGTGCAGCCTTACCGGTACGACCACGCAGGTAGTACAGCTTGGCACGACGTACCTTACCGCGACGCTTGACCTTGATCTCGCTGATCAGCGGGCTGTATGTCTGGAAAACACGCTCAACGCCTTCACCGTTAGAAATTTTACGTACTGTGAATGCCGAGTTCAGACCACGGTTACGCTTTGCAATAACAACACCTTCAAAGGCCTGCAAACGTTCACGGTCACCCTCTTTAACGCGTACCTGCACAACAACTGTATCGCCTGACGAAAACGCAGGGATCTCTTTGTTCATCTGTTCCGCTTCAAGCTCTGCGATGATGTTACTCATGGTCTTACTCCAATATTTAAATACACTCAGCTGCCCTGTTCCTGCCTGAAGGTTTCGAGCAACTGCTTCTGTTCATCTGTCAGGTCAAGCTGGTCCAGAAGTTCTGGCCGTCTTAACCAGGTTCGCCCCAGGCTCTGCATCAGCCGCCAGCGTTCAATTTCGCTGTGATTGCCACTCAGCAGTACACCGGGCACGTCACGACCGTCGATGGACTCGGGTCGCGTGTAATGCGGGCAGTCGAGCAGGCCCTGCATAAACGAATCCTGTTGTGCCGATTGTTCATCCCCCAACACTCCGGGGATCATGCGGGCCACCGCGTCAACCAGTACCAGCGCGGGCAATTCACCGCCACTTAATACATAGTCACCGATGGACCATTCTTCATCTACGTAAGACTCGATAATACGCTCATCGATACCTTCGTAGCGCCCGGCAATCAGTACCAGGCCGGGTTGTTGCGCCAGCTGCTGCACTGCCTGCTGATTCAACGATTTGCCCTGTGGACTCATGTAAATCACACGACTGTCCGGGGCAGATGCTTTCGCATCTTCAATCGCCGCCTTAAGCGGCTCAACCTTCATCAACATACCGGGCCCGCCACCATAGGGTCGGTCATCCACGGTGCGATGCCGGTCGTGAGTGTAGTCTCGGGGGTTCCAGCTATTCAGCTGTAACTGGCCATTTTTAATGGCTCGCCCCAGCACACCCATGCTCGCAACACGTTCAACCATCTCCGGGAACAGTGTTACGATATCAAATCTCATGTTTTCAGCCTTTACCGTTAAAACTCGGGATCCCAGTCGACCGTTATAATCTTTGCTTCAAGATCCACATCGGTCACCGTATGCCCCACGGTAAAAGGTACCAGCCTTTCTCGTTCACCCTTTACCACCAGCACATCATTTGCACCGGTTTCCAGCAGGTTGTGAACCGTGCCCAGTTCAACGCCCTCGGTGGTAACCACGCTCAGGCCTTTTAACTGGCGCCAGTAGTATTCGCCCTCTTCGAGGGACTCCAGCTGGCTGGGCAGTATCGCAATTTCATCACCGCGGTATAACTCGGCTTCGTTGCGGTCATCCAGTCCGACCAGCTTGGCGACAACCGTTTTGCCCTGGCGTTTGCCAGCCTGCAATTCGACTTCTCGCCACTGCCCCTGGTGCTTAAGCTGCCAGCGGCCATACTCGACGATTTTTTCCCTGGGATCGGTATAGGAATGCACCTTCACCCAGCCTTTAACACCAAAAACGCCGGATATTTTACCCAGCGAGATCAGTGAATCGCCCGTATCCTGTGCCATCGTCGCCTGGCCCAAAGAGCGATACAGATTAAGCGTTAGCGGCTTTACGCGCCTGCTTGATCAGTTGGTTAACGCGATCAGAAGTCCCTGCGCCCTGGCCTACCCAGTGATCAACACGGTCCAGGTTCAGTTCCAGTTCCTTCTCCGCGCCACGTGCCATAGGGTTAAAGAAGCCTACGCGCTCGATGTAACGACCATCACGACGGCTGCGTGAGTCTGTTACAACAACGTGATAAAAAGGATTCTTCTTGGCGCCGCCACGTGATAAACGAATGGTTACCATTAGTCTCTATCTCAATCTAAATGTTAGTTAAACCCGATATCGGACCTTCCAGCCCTCGGGAAACGCGGAATTTTAACGGGTTGTGGAGATTAGGGCAACACTAAATCAGGGTTTTTTCACTGGAAAGAAGCGACTTCGATCAGTTCTTGATGGTCTCACAACAGGGGACAGAGCTTAAAAAGCAAGGTCTGTCCCCGAGCCCGACAGGCTGGTATGGCGACGATATCAGTCCTTCTCCCTCGGGGACAGACCGCGAAGCGCTCTGTCCCCTGTTGTGATACCACCTGCAGCTGACCGGAGTCGCCTGATCTGACACCACCGAGAGCTCGACAGAGTCACACAAATCTCAGCGCTTAGAACCCCATCCCCGGCGGCAATTTACCCTGCATCGCCTGCATCATCT
>JBFHWF010000075.1:0-10957 GCA_041589175.1 Gammaproteobacteria bacterium | reverse complement strand
GCAGCCTGCCATACTGGTGCACTACAGGGTATCGCAGGAAGCGTTGCCGTGGTGGCCAATGGCCTGCATACCATTTACCCGAAGTCGAATACACAGCTGGCTGCCGATATTGCCAGAAATGGCTGCATTATCAGTGAGGCCACACCAGGCACATCACCCCATAAGGGGCTATTTCCCCTGCGCAATCGTATCATCAGCGGGCTCAGCCTTGGCACCCTGGTGGTTGAGGCCGCTATCGGTAGTGGCTCTCTCATTACCAGCCGCCATGCCACGGAGCAGGGCCGCGAGGTTTTTGCGATACCGGGCTCCATCCATAACCCACTAGCCCGAGGCTGCCATCAGCTGATCAAGTCCGGTGCAAAGCTGGTTGAAAGCGCGAATGACATACTCGAAGAGTTAGTACCACTGGTAAAATCCAGCTCGATTCGCCATACTAGCGCCCCTGAAGCCACCACTAAGCCGCAAACCGTAGTGGCCGACGAGCTTGATCCGTCCTATCAGCATCTGTTAAAACAGATGGAATTCGAAGCCATAGGTATTGACGAACTGGTAGAACGAAGTAATCTGAGCGCTTCTGAAATCGCCTCGATGTTACTCATCCTCGAACTGGAGGGGCAGGTGGTTTCGCAAAATGGGCTATATACCCGAACCGCCCCGAAACAGCTGTAGCGGACGCTACATGTGAAGAGAGCTATATGAAACAAAATGTTGTTGATGTGCTGATGTACCTGTTTGAAAACATCATCGCAGAAGAAAATCCAGTCTTTCCCGAACATGAACATATGTTCGACAAGCTAGAAGAAATGGGCTTCCCACAGCATGAAATTCTCCTCGCATTCGACTGGCTGGAGGATCTTGCAGAAATTCATTCCCAGCAACTGAGTGCAGAAACCAGCATGGCGCTGGAGCATTCCATGTCGATACGGGTGTTCAGTGAACTGGAACGACTGTTACTCGATGATGACAGCCTGAGCTTCCTGCTACACCTGGAACAGAACCAGATTATCAGCCCAACCAGCCGTGAAATCATCCTCGACCGGGTCATTGCACTCGATGTCGAGCTGGAACTGGAACAACTCAAGTGGATCGTTATGATGGTTCTCTACAGCCAGCCCGGTGAGGAAAACGCCTATGCCTGGATGGAAAACTTGATATTTGAGAATAATATGGGCTATATGCAGTAACGGGCTTAAACATTTCGTAACAGAAGAAGAATAATTACCCTCCATGAGTAACAGTCTGCTAATCGTAGAGTCACCTGCCAAAGCCAAGACAATCAAAAAATATCTTGGCAAGGGCTTCAATGTACTGGCCTCCTATGGCCATGTACGCGATCTGGTGCCCAAAACAGGTGCGATCGACCCCGATAACAACTTCACCATGAAGTACGAGCTTATCGAAAAAAACGAAAAGCATGTTGAAGCTATCAAGAAAGCATTAAAGAAAGCAGACACTCTCTACCTCGCGACTGACCTTGACCGCGAAGGGGAAGCCATTTCATGGCATCTGTACGAGCTACTCAAGGAAGCTGGTGCACTCAAGGACAAGCAGGTTCACCGAATAGCCTTTAATGAAATTACCAAACGCGCACTAAGAGAAGCGGTCGATCATCCACGGGAACTATCCATGCCGATGATCAATGCCCAGCAGGCTCGTCGTGCACTGGATTATCTGGTTGGTTTTAATCTGTCTCCACTGTTGTGGAAAAAGGTCCAGCGCGGCCTGTCGGCAGGCCGCGTACAAAGCCCTGCTCTACGCATGATCGTAACCCGCGAAGAAGAAATAGAAGCCTTCGTTCCGCAGGAGTACTGGACCATTGAAGCAGACTCCGAAAAACAGGGTAAAACCATTACCAGCAAGCTCAGACTTTACAAAAATGAAAAAGTCGAGCAGTTCACAATCAATAACACCGATTTAGCAACCGAAGCACGCGATTCACTTCTTAAAGCAGCCAGTGGTCAACTAAGCGTTGCAAAAATCGAGAAGAAACAACGCAAACGTAATCCTTCTGCACCTTTTACAACATCAACTCTGCAGCAGGAGGCTTCACGCAAGCTTCGCTTCTCGGCTCAACGTACGATGCGTACTGCTCAGCAACTCTATGAAGGTATCGATATCGGCGGTGAGGCTGTCGGCCTGATTACCTACATGCGTACCGACTCACTCATGCTTTCACAGGATGCTTTAGTCGAGTTGCGTGAACTAATCGCTGAGCGTTATGGCAAGGACAATCTGCCAGATGAAGCGCGTGTATTCAAAAACAAATCGAAAAACGCACAGGAAGCACACGAAGCGATTCGTCCAACTTCGGCAAAGCACACCCCGGAAGAAATCAAGAGCCACCTGAGTCCAGACCAGTTCAAACTCTATGAACTCATCTGGAAACGTACTGTTGCCTGCCAGATGATTCATGCCACATTAGACACGGTTGCCGTTGACCTGCAGTGTGGTGAAGGCAACCAGTTCCGTGCGAATGGCTCTACCATTAAGCACCCTGGCTTCATGTCGGTATACATGGAAGACCAGGACGATAACACTGATAAAGATAACGATGAAAAAATTCTTCCTCCAATGGAAGAAGGCGAAAAACTGAAACTGCTCGACATTCGCAGCGACCAGCACTTCACTGACCCGCCACCACGCTATACCGAGGCCAGCCTTGTTAAGGCACTGGAAGAATACGGTATCGGTCGACCTTCGACCTATGCCAGCATTATTTCGACTCTGCAAAATCGCGAGTATGTTGAAATCGAAAATCGTCGATTCACGCCAACTGACATGGGGCGTATCGTCAACACCTTCCTGACACAGTACTTCACAGACTACGTCGACTATGATTTCACTGCTCGCATGGAAGATGAGCTGGACGCAATTTCCCGCGGTGAAGATGACTGGGTTCCGTTAATGAAAACCTTCTGGGACCCATTTATTAAAAAAGTTGAAGACATAGACGAAAATGTCAGCCGAGCCGATGTAGCGCAAAGCCGTGAAATCGGCACCGATAAAGAAAGCGGCAAACCTATCACTGTTCGTATGGGCCCCTATGGTCCCTTCGCTCAAATTGGCGACAAGGATGATGAGGAAAAACCGCGCTTTGCCAGCCTCAAGCCGGGGCAGAAAATGGCCGACATTAACATGGATAATGTCTACGAGCTATTTGTTCTGCCACGCAGTCTTGGCCACACCGAAGAAGGTGAAGAAGTCACCACTAATGTTGGCCGGTTTGGACCCTATGTGAAATTTGGCAAGTTCTTCGTATCTATCCGCAAGGAATTTCAGGATCAGGGAATCGACCCATACAACATCACCTTTGAACAGGCGATGGTTCTGGTTAATGAAAAGAAAGAATTCGAAGCCAACAAGTACATCAAAACGTTTGACGACTCCGATGTACAGGTACTAAATGGGCGCTATGGCCCATATATTACCGACGGCAACAAGAATGCGAAGATTCCTAAAGACCGTGAACCCGCAAGCCTGAGCTTGCAAGAGTGCATTAAACTGCTGGAAGAAGCACCGGAGCGCAAGGGCAAAAAGAAAAAAGCAGCAACCAAGAAAAAGGCTGCCACTAAAAAGAAAGTTGCCAAAAAGAAAACAGCTAAAAAGAAAAGCGCAAAGAAAAAAACAGCGAAGAAAAAAGTCGTCAAAAAGAAAGCAGCAAAGAAAAAATCTGGTGAGTAAACATACCAGGTCCTGATCATGTTGAGTGAATTCCGTTTACGATTCTGCCAGCACTTACTTCAGCATCAGGGCGTTATTGCTTATCCAACTGAATCGGTTTTTGGTCTCGGCTGCAACCCACTGTCAGAAATCGCCGTTGAGCGCATATTAAAGCTTAAGAGCCGTCCTGTTGAAAAAGGCCTGATACTGGTGGCTTCCAGCCTTGATCAACTCGAAGCCTACACCAGGCTAAACGACTCGATGCGCGAAAGAATTCTATCAACAGATTCACCTACTACCTGGCTGGTAAAAAAGTCGGATTACACACCCACATGGATCAGTGGTCAGCACCAGAAAGTTGCTGTGCGAATTAGCCCGCACCCGGTGGTACAACAGCTGTGTCGTTTTCTTGATCACCCCCTGGTATCCACCAGCGCCAATCCATCTGGCGCAGAGCCAGCACATACCGTGCTACACGCCCGTCGCTATTTTGGTCGCCTTATTGATGCCTACATCCCGGGAAGAACGGGCATGATTCGACAGGCCACACCGATTATCGACATTGAGACAGACAGAATCATTCGAGCCTGAAGATACTTTCTTCCCTCACCACTAACAGGTCACTGCGTACCATCCACCAGGCCTGGCAAAAAGAATTCACTCACCAGTAACTTCTGTTTTTTCATAATGAAGACCGAGCGCCTGCCTGAAATTGGCTGTTTACCACTATAACCAGTCAATCGATGAATCGGACTTTTAACACTCAATGCTGCAACCTCCATTGGCAGGCGCTGCATACATGGGTCGGAAAACAGTAGCGCACCCAGTGGCCGATTACCTAACTGCACCAGTCCACGCAAAGGCCCTCTCAAGCTGGAGACGGGAATAATTGTACGGGCATACACCAGCGGCGTATCATCGCAGTACAACTGTACCTGGCGGACAATCGCAAGGCTGCGAGGTCGCATACCTAGCACATCGATTTCATCGGGTGTTGGCGTTTCGCGTTTTACGGATAATACTCGCACCGAGAATGTTCCCGGGCAATGATCTATCAGGCGCGCCGTCAGGGAGCCGGTATCGAACAACCAGTTGCGCAGAGGTTTATTCAACCTGCTTTTTCGGCATTGGAGTTTTGCACACCAGTTAAGGCGAGTGTAATGACCTGACATAGTGAAATGATCTGAAAAGAGGTGATTCTACAACACATCGTGACGACGCAGAAGTCGCCTTATTTCTGCAGATATTTTGCCAGCGTTTCCCTTAATGCATCCTGCTTTACCGGCTTTGCCACATAATCATCCATACCCGCATCCAGACATTTATCACGATCACCTTCCATTGCATTAGCAGTCATGGCAATTACCGGCAATCTTCCAAACGGTTTATCCTCTTCATACTCACGTAATTTACGCGTCGCTTCGTAGCCATCCATAATGGGCATCTGGCAGTCCATAAGAACAAGGTCAAAATCATGATCTTGTGTTAGTCGTTTAACCGCTTCTTCGCCATTATTCACCACTTCATAACTCAGCCCAACTTTTTCAAGCATTTTCCTTGCAACCACCTGATTCACCGGGTTGTCTTCAACCAGCAAGGCCTTACCCTGTAGATCAATCACCTCAGCCTTTTCTTCTTTCGCAGCTGCTTTATCCAGCGACTCATTGACAATTTCAAAAGCAATTTCTGCCCAGAAAGTCGAACCCTTGCCTTTTTCACTTTCTACACCGAGTCGGCCACGCATCATTGTCACCAGCTGCCGCACGATTGCCAGCCCCAGGCCTGTACCACCATACTTTCGCGTCGTTGAACCATCTGCCTGTGTGAATGAATTAAATAGTTTACGCTGCGCCTCTTCGGCAATGCCGATACCCGTATCAATTACTTCAAAACGTAACCGCGCCGTTTTTTCATCCTGATCGATCACACTCACTCTAATAGTGACATCCCCTTTCTCTGTAAACTTAATAGCATTGGTCATCAGATTAGCCAGAATCTGACGTATCCTGACTGAGTCTCCGCGAATCACCTGCGGCAGTGTTTCATCAACCTTTGTGTACAGTGCAACTTCACGCTCATCGGCTTTCTGTTTCAATAACACGGAAAGCTCTTTAACAAGCTCGCGAAGATCAAAGGGGATATACTCAAGTTCTAGCTTGCCGGCTTCTATCTTGGAGAAATCCAGAATATCATTCAGCAGGGACAGCAGGGACTCTCCTGAGTTATATGCAATATTGACATACTCTTTCTGGCTATCACTCATGTCTGAGCCCTGCAATAGTTGCAAGGTACCCAGAATACCATTCATAGGTGTTCGTATTTCATGGCTCATATTCGCCAGAAATTCGCTCTTGGTTTTGCTTGCAGCTTCCGCCGCCTCCTTGGCCTTATGCAGTTCTTTTTCAACTCGCTTACGCTGCTCGATTTCATCTGCGAGTTCTTCGTTAAGGTCTTCCGACTCATTACGCGCCTGACTCATGAATTTTATCAGCGACTCATTATGAAAACGAAGCTCCAGTGAAGACAAAATACTTTTGTGAATTCGCGTACCAATAGCGACCATTACCAGCATGTAACCAATCGTGACCAATGACAATACAAGATAATCACCACCCATCATCATTAGTTTAAGACTGACAGGCAATATCACCAGCACAAGATACGCATAATACAATCTGATTATCGGCGCCATTACAGTGACACCACCCGACGCCATACCTGCGAGAACAAATCCTATAGTTAACTGGTGCGCCGAAGCGTCGGCAGGAAAAAGCAGAAAACCACAACTACCCCAGCCCGCCGCGGTCAGAATAATTGAAGCCAGATAAGCGTTACCAAATCTGTCATAGACCAGTTCATATTCCATGCTTTTTTGCTGCAACAGCGTCATCGCATGACGCAGACATGAAACCGTAACCATATAGACAAGCCAGGCGATCAGCAGGCCGTGAGAAACATCGCCCCAGAGAATAAACGCTACGACAAGCGACACGACCAGGCTGACAATATTAGACAACGACGCGTTCTGCTCAACCCGCCTGACCTGCTCACGCCATATTTTTTCCTGATGTATATTGTCTTCCGACTTTATCGTGTCATCCATCAAGCCAAGCATATTCAAGGTTTGTCCTGCAAAGTGATATCAGCCGCAAAAAAGAGGTGCTTACTACTTTATAAACTATCTAACTATAAATAGACGACTTATGCTGGCTTATCCAGCCCAGGATACATCTTTTTGATCCTGCCCGGAGCTAACCAATATGACGAAAACGCTGGGCATCGCCAATCCAGCGATCGATGAGCGGCTGTACATTTTCCGGGTAATTCTGCTGGATTCTGGCGGCCAGCCGTTTGACGTCATCCAGCAGATATTCATCCCTGACCACATCCGCAATTTTAAGCTGCAATAGACCGGTTTGCCGTGTTCCCAGCACTTCACCCGGCCCTCTTAGCTGTAGATCCTTGCGCGCGACTTCAAACCCACAGCTAGTTTCACGCATCACCGCCAGGCGCTGCTTTGCAATATCACCTAGCGGCCCCTTGAACATCAGCACGCAATGGCTCGCCTCCTCACCTCGGCCTACGCGCCCACGCAGCTGGTGCAACTGTGAGAGCCCAAGGCGCTCTGCATTTTCAATGATCATCAGACTGGCATTTGCCACATCGACACCAACTTCGATAACCGTCGTAGCCACCAGCAACTGTATTTCACCACGTTTGAATGCCTGCATGATTCGATCTTTTTCATCCGCTTTCATACGCCCATGCACCAGGCCAACGCGGATATCGGGTAGAAGCTGCTGTAGATGTTGCTGCGTATCTTCCGCTGCCTGACATTGTAGCGTTTCAGACTCTTCCACCAGCGTACACACCCAGTAAGCCTGTCTACCTGTGCGACAGGCGTCACTAATTCTTTCCAGCACCTGCTGTCGCCTTTCTTCGGGAATAACCACTGTGGTCACTGGTTTACGCCCTGGCGGTAATTCATCTATTACAGAGTAATCCAGATCCGCATAGGCCGTCATAGCAAGACTTCTCGGTATTGGGGTAGCGGTCATTATTAGCTGATGCGCCAGACGTGACTCACCATTCACCCCAGCCTTTTCAGCAAGCGACATACGCTGTTCCACACCGAATCGATGCTGCTCATCAGTAATACTCAGGGACAAATTATGATAACTGACATCCGGCTGAAACAGTGCATGGGTGCCGACTATCACCTGACATTCAGATGTCGATATTTTTTCGAGCACTTCACGTCGTTTTTTACCCTTTAACTGACCCGACAACCAGGCCACATTAATTCCTAAAGGCTCGAACCATTTTTTGAAATTCTCATAATGTTGCTCTGCCAGTATTTCAGTTGGCGCCATCAAAGCAGCCTGCGTACCACACTCAACCGCACACAGACAGGCCATAGCAGCGACGACTGTTTTGCCAGAACCCACATCACCCTGCACCAGGCGCATCATTGGCACGCCTGACTTCAAATCATTTAGAATCGCCTGGCTAACTTTTTTCTGCGCATCGGTTAATGCAAAAGGTAAGCGCTCGATAAATTGTCGTATCAATTGCTGCTCACTCTGCAAGCTTGCTGCGGCCTGGTGCCTGCCCTGCTGGCGCAATTCAAGCAAACTCAGATGCTGTGCAACCAGCTCTTCCGTCACAAGGCGCACCTGTGCCGCATGCTTTACTTCATACAGCTGATTTAAGTCAGCACCGACAGGGGGTCTATGCACATATCGCAATGCCTGTTCCAGGGTATACGTATTCTGTTCTGCACAATCTTCAGGAAAATAATCATCGAGATTTTCACCTGTCTGTAATATTGAGAGACACTGCTGCGTTAGCTGCCTCAACAGGCGCTGACTCACACCATCCGTTGATGGGTACACGGGGGTTAATTCATCCACCAGCGGTACAGACTGCTCATCCCTGACAACCGTATACTCTGGATGCACCATTTCCAGCCTGGACGCTCCAAACCTTGCTTCACCAAAGCATCTTAAGCGAACGCCCGGAGCCAGGTTGTCCTGCTGCTGTCGATTAAAATGAAAAAATCGCAAGACCACGCCGCCCGTTCCATCTGTAAGATGAACCAGTAACATACGGCGGCGCTTACCTTTTCGGGTAAATGAAACCTCTGCATGGTCCACCTTACCTTCTATCATGCAGCTATTACCATGTCGCAAGCTGCCTATAGGCACAAGACGCGTTCGATCTTCATAGCGATAGGGAAGATGAAACAGAACATCCTGTATTTGATGCAGCCCAAGACGGGAAAGGCGCTCGACCATTCTGGGTCCAACGCCTTTCAGGCATAATAAATCTGCTGATAAATCTGGCTGATTAGCCAAACCGTGAAATCCTTTTAAAGTTCGAGTACGGCATCCATTTCAACAGCGGCAGCCTTGGGCAACTCTTTCACGCCTATTGCCGCTCTAGCAGGATAGGGCTCATTAAAGTATTGCGCCATAACCTGGTTCACCGTTGGAAAATTATTTAGATCGGTTAGAAAAATATTCAATTTCACCACATCTTCAAGGCTACCACCCGCGGCATTCGCAACGGCCTGAAGATTTTTAAACACCTGGTGAATCTGTTCTTCAACAGCGCCATCCAGCATCTCCATCGTTTCAGGTATCAATGGAATTTGTCCAGACATATATACCGTAGTACCGACCTTAACTGCCTGAGAATAGGTGCCTATAGCCTGTGGCGCTTTATCTGTGGAGATGATTTCTTTTTTCATAAATTTTTTCTAACCTGTTTATGATACTCGCGCAATTCGCATGACCGATCGCACGCGTCGTAACCTGCGCATAATTTTTGCCAGATGATCACGATCTCTGACAGCAATAATAAATGTAATGTTGGTCGACAGACCATCCTTGTCTTCAACTTCAACATGCTCGATGTTAGCTGCCTCATCCGAAATAATGGTTGCCAGCCTTGCCAGAACACCACGCTCATTCTGAACATGCATACTTAACTGACAGGTATATTCACCACTGGAGTCGTCTGCCCATTTAACGTCGATCATGTTGTCGTTTTGCAGACGCTCATTAGCGATGTTTTTACAGTCAACCTGATGTATAACCAGACCTCGTCCCTTGCTTAGTTTGCCGATGATCTGATCACCTGGAATCGGATGACAACATTTACCATATGAAACCACCATTCCTTCCGTGCCCTGAATAGCCAGTGGAGGTCGGCCGGGATGCAACCCCTGTTCGTTACGTCCATCGTCTTCATCTGAAGGGTAAAGTCGACGCAACACCAGGCCAGCAGGACGATTGCCCATGCCAATATCTTCCAGCAGCTGGTTTAGCGAACTAAAGCCGCATTCTTCCAGCAGTGGTTTAAACTGTTCAGGTGATATTTCTTCAAGCGTAATATTCTTTTCAAGAAGCACCCGACTAAGCATCCGCCTTCCCTGAGCAATCGCCTCTTCGGCACGGATACTCTTCAGGTAGTTACGAATATTGGTACGGGCTTTTGCAGTTACCACAAAATCCAGCCAGCCCGGATTTGGGTGCGCTCCAGCAGAGGTAATAACTTCGATAGTCTGACCACTGTAAAGAGGCGTATCCAGTGGTGCAAAACGATGATCAACTTTACTTGCAACACAGGTATGCCCCACGTCTGTATGTACGGAGTATGCAAAGTCAATTGGCGTTGAGTTCTTCGGCAACTTGACAATATCGCCACGTGGTGTGTACACATAAAGCTCATCTGGAAACAGATCAACCTTAACATTTTCCAGAAACTCGACCGAGTCACCCGCTGACTGCTGCATCTCTAGCAAACCGGTTAGCCATTCACGGGTGCGCCCACCCACATCTACGGCATCGCCATCACTCGACTCTTTATATAACCAGTGCGCTGCTATTCCTGTTTCTGCGAAATTATCCATTTCGATTGTTCTAACCTGAACTTCCAGCGGAATCGCATGCGGACCAAACAGAATAGTATGCAGTGATTGATAGCCATTGGCTTTTGGAATGGCTATATAATCCTTGAATTTACCCGGTATGGGCTTAAACAGATTATGCACTGCACCTAGCACACGGTAACAGTCATCGACAGAATCAACGATGACACGCATACCATACACATCGAAAATATTTCGATAGGGCAGGTTTTTATTGCGCATCTTTTTATAGAGACTATAGGGGTGTTTTTTACGCGCGTTGATTTTTGCTTCTATGCCGAGTTCATCCAGCCGCGCACTCAACGCATTATTGATTTTCTGGATAACTTCCTTACGATGACCCGCCTCTTTCAGCATCGCATG
>JBFHWF010000074.1:0-11713 GCA_041589175.1 Gammaproteobacteria bacterium | reverse complement strand
TGGACTTATCGTCGATATCGAACTTACCCTTCAGGGTAACGACCCTGTTACCGTTCGCACTCGCAATATAAGCGATGGCGGCCTTTTTCTCATACTTGATGAGGTTGACCTGCCTGACATAGGCTCTGAAGTTCAGGTTCGACTGAAGAACCAGCTAGGAGATGGTGAGGAGCCCCCTATTAATCGAGCACGGGTTGTACGTCACGAAAATGATGGCATAGGCCTCGAATTTCTCGAATAGACACGCCTTAAACCTGTATTTCCGGCTATCTAATTTCGCCCATTTCCACTTGCAGCACACAGACTAAGCATCTATTAATTTAGTATGCAGTGTTACAGGGGGGCAGCATGGCCGCACTCGAATCACTTCCCGATAGCTTTCAACAACAGGTTTTGCATCAGGCACAACGCCTACAGCTTGCGCTTACAGAACACGCAAACACACAGGCTGCCCATCATAAATGGCTAGATCTGTTGATTAATCGTACGATTGCCGACGAAAGCTTTAGAATACAGGCACTGCGTTTTATTGATGTGCTTCCCGCACTTGATGACGACGATGAGCTGGCCGCCCATCTACAGGAATACTTCGCCGACCTGGAACTCCCTCGTTTTGCTGAGTGGGGCCTACGTCACAGTGATACCCCATGGGCCACCCGCATTGCAGCACCTACCGTTCGCTACACCCTGAGAGGCCTGGCACGTAAATTCATGGGCGGCAGCCAGTTACATCACGCACTGACCGCTGTTAATCGACTTCGTCATCAGGGTATGAACTTCACCCTTGATCTGCTTGGCGAAGCCACTATTTCAGAAACCGAAGCAGCCGAGTATCAGCAACAATACATACAGATGCTCGAAAACCTGGCTGAGCCGATTAACAACTGGAGCACAGATACACTACTTGACCGCTCCCATGGGCTCGACTCACCCAGGTTGAATTTATCCATAAAACTATCATCACTTTATTCACAGATTCGTCCTGTCGCACCAGAATTCAGCATACAGGCCATTCTGAATCGACTCCGCCCTGTTGTTCGTCTTGCACAACAGCGGCATGCTTTCATCACGATCGATATGGAACAGTACGACTTTAAACATATTGTTCTGGACTGCTTTAAAACGCTAGTAATGGAAGACGAGTTTCGCCAGTGGCCGCATATTGGCATTGCCATGCAGGCTTACCTGAAAGACACATACAGCGATCTCGAGGACTTGCTTGAACTGGCTCGAAAGCGCAATACACCTTTTACCATTCGACTGGTTCGTGGTGCCTACTGGGACTATGAAACAGTCATCGCACGTCAGAACAACTGGCCATGTCCTGTGTGGGAAAACAAATCAGACACTGACTTAAACTATGAAAAATGCCTGCAGCTGTTGCTGACCAACCATAAAACAGTGCACTGCGCCATCGCCACACACAATGCACGCAGCATTGCCTTTACACTTGCACTCTGCGAACAACTTTCACTCAAAACCGATGAGTTCGAATTTCAGATGCTATTCGGGATGGCCAACCCTTATAAACATGCTCTGCAATCTCTGGGATATGGTGTTCGAGTTTATGTGCCATTTGGTGAAACCCTGCCTGGCATGGCGTATCTGGTACGTCGATTACTTGAAAACAGTAGCGGTCAGAGCCTGCTCGATTCCGGATTTGGTTCATCAGGCTCCATCCAGGATGACAGCATATTCGATATCCCTGTACTGAACAGGCCTGCCTTAAAATTACAAAGTGTAAACAAGGAAAACTTCAACAACACGCCGCTATTGAGGTTTACCAGCAAAACTGAACGCGATGAGTTTCAGCATACACTCAAACTCACCGAGGAAAGCCTGGGTAAAGATTATGGCCTTTATATCAATGGCAAATGGTCATCTACCGAAAGTTTTATAGATTCAGTCAACCCGTCTCATCCAGAGCAGCTAGTAGGTCGAGTTTCACAGGCCAGCCATGCACATGCAGACATTGCACTACAGGCAGCGACAGAGGCTTTTTCAGAATGGTCTACATTACCGGTCCGTCAACGAGCAGATACGTTGCGACGTGTTGCTAACCAGCTAAAGAAACAACGCATGCGATTTGCCGCACTTCAGGTTTTTGAAGCAGGCAAAAGCTGGCAGGAAGCTGATGCCGACGTCTGTGAAGCCATTGACTTTCTTCTCTATTACGCAATGCAGGCTGAACGTTTATTTTCACCTTCTGCAACATCTGTCAGCGGAGAAGACAATCAACTCAGCTATCATGGGCGTGGCGTTAGCCTCATCATTGCGCCATGGAACTTTCCCCTGGCGATACTCTGCGGCATGATGAGCGCCGCTATTGTCTGTGGCAACACCTGCATCGTAAAACCGTCGAGTCTTACGCCTGTCGTCGCTGCCGAATTTATTAGTCTGTGGCACCAGCTAGACCTTCCTGCTGGCGTTATTAATTTTCTACCCGGATCAGGCAAAGTCGTAGCAGAGTATCTAGCTCGAAAACCTGAAACTCATATTATCGCGTTCACCGGATCTTTACAGGTAGGCACTCAGTTATTGCAAACGGGCGCACAGATTCAACCTGGCCAGCGCCATATTAAAAAAGTTATCGCTGAAATGGGCGGCAAGAATGCAATTGTCATTGACGCAGATGCGGATCTGGACGACGCAGTCACTGGTACATTACATTCTGCATTTGGATATCAGGGTCAAAAATGTAGCGCTGCATCACGCGTTATTGTAGTAGAAACTATTTATCAACGATTTGTCAGCCGGCTACTCGAAGCCGCTAAAAGTTTGCAATCTGGCCCCGCGGAAAGTGCAGAAAATTTCATTGGACCCGTTATAGATGAAGTCGCTTATAGACGCATACTCGACAGCATCGAACATGCCAGGCAAATATCAACCATGCATCAGTTTAATGAGAATTTGCCTGAGTCGGGTTTTTTTATACCGCCAACAATTTTCACTGATGTCGATCCACAATCACCACTCGCACAGGAAGAAATATTCGGCCCTGTGCTGGCAGTCATTAAAGCCAGCAGTTTTGAAAATGCCATCACCATTGCCAATAATACACGGTACGCATTGACAGGTGGCCTGTATTCCCGCCAGCCTTCACACCTGCTTTACGCCAGACAACATTTCGATGTCGGCAACCTGTATTTAAATCGAAAAACGACGGGGGCTATTGTTGGAAGACAGCCCTTTGGTGGCCACAGGATGAGTGGCGCAGGCAGCAAGGCTGGTGGTGTCGATTATCTGATGCATTTTGTTGACTGCCGATGCGTAACTGAAAACACCTTACGCCGCGGCTTTGCACCACAAACGGAAGACGATTAGGTTATTCATTCAAAAATCGTCTGATTAACAGCTCGACCTAGCTGACGATTATTACTGACATGCATTAATTTCATCACCGGCTCGTTCAGCTCAAGTTCGTTGCTAAAACCGGACACCAGCAAAATCCTGTTGCCCGTAGCCCCAAGCTTACACAGGCAGGATACCTCTTCGCATAATGCTTTCCAGTTTTGCGTGACTTCTTCACGAATCGCCACCGGAATAACACCCCAGCTGAGTGCGAGCCGTCGACAGATTTCTGTATTACTACTAATCCCTATCAGTGGCGCACCTGGTCGGCTCGCCGCGAGTATTCGTGCAGTTGTGCCGCTCCGTGTTGGTACCATAATACCCTGCAATTTCAATTCATGTGCAAGCGCTTTAACTGAGCGCGCAATGGCCTTACGCTCCGCTTCAATCTGCTCCTCACACTGCTCAAAATCTGCCTCACCAAACTGCCCGATTTCCCATTGATATGCTTCCATTTCTCGCAGGATATCATCCATCATTTCTACCGCCATCACCGGATAATCACCACTTGCTGTTTCCGCTGACAACATGACAGCATCTGCACTCGATAGCGCTGCGGTTGCTACATCACCTACTTCTGCACGTGTCGGCTTGGAACTGGTTATCATCGATTCCAGCATTTGTGTTGCAACTATGACTGGCTTGGCATGAAAGCGCGCTCGATTGATTAGATGCTTCTGTAGAAGTGGTACTCGTTGCGCTGGCATTTCAATTCCAAGGTCTCCACGCGCCACCATAATACCATCGGCCTCATGCAGGATACTCTCAATATGTTCTATTGCTTCTGGTTTTTCGATTTTAGCGATAATCGGAATTTCCGCATCGAACTTCTGTAAGTAGCGTTTCAATGTACGAATACATTTTTCATCTCGCACAAAGCTCAGCGCAACAAAGTCGGCACCCAGCCTGGCAGCAAGCTCTGCATCTCTCTTGTCTTTTGCAGTAAAACTTGATGTCGATATTGTACTATCGGGAAGATTAAGCCCCTTTTTATCTTTTAACACACCGCCATATACAACCTTACACTCGACATCTTTCTCGTTGACTGCAACGACCTTCAGCTCCAGCTTGCCGTCATCAAGCAGAATACGATCACCCGCACTGACGTCCTTATATAAACTTTTATACTGGGAAGGAATCAGCTTTTCATTGCCTTTTGTTTTACTACAGCTAACGGTTACGGTTTCACCCGATATAAGTTCAATAAACCCATTTTCAAACACCCCTACTCGTATTTTCGGGCCACACAGATCCATCAGGATCGCGACATATTTTTTCTTTCGTCTGGCTATCTTCCTGATTCTGCCTGCCATTACCTCGTGTTCTTCATGGGTGCCATGGGACATATTAAGGCGAAATACATTGGCACCCGCATCGATCAATGCAGCGATTTTTGCCTCACTTCGACTCGCAGGCCCAAGCGTTGCGATGATTTTTGTTCGCCGCCAGTACAGGCAGGCTCTTTTTTCATTGAGGGCAGTTTTCATATTTCCACACCAGAGCTGTGTTTTGTCTAGTGTAGTTCATATAACTGGTATCGACTATTGGAATATACTGATCAGGCAAGCTGGCCTGGTTTATTCCAGGTTCTCGAGCTGTACATGGGGGATATCGCAGTTATTACAGGCTGCATCTGCCGACTCATATAGCCAGAGACTATTGATTAATAACAGTAAAGCCACAATCACAACCACGATAATGCTATAAAGCGCACTCATTATTTCTTCCTTAAATCTGAGAACAAGCGGCAGTTATGCCTTGTATTACATTAGTGCGAGTCCCTTCTTCTGTCTTTGCACCTGTTCACACTTATCGTTTACATGTGGACAGGAACTTCGCAGACGCACTATTACATGGATTCGCCGTAAAAATCTCTTTTGCCTTTGTCTCTGCTTCGCCATCTGCGAGGTTCTGTGTTTTCACTGTCGGTTGCACAGTCTCTACAACGGGTGCCTGAGTTATTTTAACGACCTGGGCTGGCTGCACTGCTGGTTGTGACAATGCTCCCTCCACCTGTTGTGCCGGCTGCTGTGCCGGTGGCTGTACAACCACTTGACTCGTTGAAGCCGTAGTCGTTGTAGCGCTCTCTTTCTGTTGCTGTGCCAGTTGCTGCGCTTCCAGTTGCTGTGCTTCCAGCTGCTGCTGTTTAAGCAACTGCGCTTTCTGAGCTGCAAGCTCTGCCGCTCGTTGTTCTGCTCTCAGCCTTAACAGGCGTTCACGCTCTATGGCTTTCTGCTCAGCACGCTCTGCTGCAAGAGCCCGAGCCCGTGCCTCTCGTAGCCTTGCTTCCGCCTCCCTTTCCTGGGCCGCGAGGATTTCAGCGGCTCGCATTTCGGCTGCTCGCATTTCTTCCTGCGCCTTTGCTGCAGTTAATGCCGCATCACGCTCACGTTCAAGCGCACGACTCACTGCTAACGCAGCATCACGCTCCTGTTGCAGGATTTTTAATTCCCTCGTTGCGTCTACATCCACTGACTGAGAGGTTGAATTTACCGAGGAAGTCAACTTGACATCATTGGTGCTAAACAACATCCAGGCAATAATTACCATTGCAATCGAGGCGACAAACATGCCGCCAACAAGTCCAACTAACAACAGACTAAATGCTTTCTTGGGGTTTTCTTCAACATGCACAATCGGGTAAACCTCCTGTTCAGGTTGGCTCTCGCCCTTGTGTGCACTGGCAGATGATACGCTTGCAGCCGGTGACTCTCCGGGCACTTCAACATCTACTTCTTCTACTTTATTACCAGCACCTTCTGCTTGAGATGCTGTCTGACTTTTGCTGACTTCGGCATTTTGTTCTGAATCTTTAACCGCTGATTCCACTTCAATGCTTTCAAATTCCTTTTCCGGTGTCGGTGAATCTTTCTGAGACTGTTTATTAATAGGCGTCACGGTTGCGTCTGGCAATACTGCTGACTCTTTCTGACTCTGTGCCGCTTTCTCAAGCTCATCATTGATCTGCTGCGCCTTCTGAATAACTTCACTATTCTTCACCGGCATAATGGCATCGGCTGCATTAACAGCACTCACGGCACGTTCAGTAAGGCGCGCAAGGCTGTCATCTTCCTGCGACACGATGTTTTGTGGCTCACTTACAACGCCCGAGCTGACCTCGAGCTCTGCCTGTTCTGATTCGATATTAAAAGTCGGAATAATGCTGTTACTATGTTGCTCCTCAACCACATCGTGAACCAGCTGCGCATTTATGCTTTTTGACTGCTCGGCAAAGCCATACACCAGTGCCGTATCACATAACAGGTTAATCAACCTGGGTGTACCACCACTGTAACGATATATTGCCTGACAGGCTTCTGCGGTAAATATTTCAGCCTCTGCACCAGCCACATGCAGGCGGTGATTTATATAAGCACAGGTTTCTTCCATGCTCAGGGCTTCAAGGTAATAATCGACGGCAATACGCTGTGCAAACTGCATGAGCTCAGGTTTACGCAGCGTTTCGCGAAGAGCCGGCTGCCCCGCAAGAATAACCTGTAACACCTGATCTTTATCGGCATTGATATTCGAAAGCATACGCAGCTCTTCCAGCGTATCGGCCTTCATGTTCTGTGCTTCATCGACAATCAGCACGGTGTGTTTTTTATCGGCGTACTGCTCTACCAGAAAATTAATAAACATCTGGTGCATCTGCGCCTTGCTCTTACCGTCTCCATCGAGACCAAAGGCCATTAGCACCCAGTTTAGTAATTCGCCAAATGACTGATGGGTATTGGTTATCAGCCCAACCGTTGTGTCATCACCCAGCTCACTAAGCAGCCGACGGATGAGCGTGGTTTTACCCGCTCCTGTATCGCCGCAAATAACACTGAAGCCAGCCTGGTTCATCATGCCGTATTCGAGCAGGGTTAATGCACGTTGATGTTTTGGACTTAGATAAAGGTAATCCGGGTCGGGCAATAAAGTAAACGGCTTCTCCTTGAGGCCATAAAACGCTTCATACATGACTGTCGCAAGCTCCCCACTTGTCTCGTTCAGGTCATTATTATTATATTCTAGGACCAGTTATCCGCTCATAATGTCTGTCATTGAGGGAAAACGCAACTACAAAAAATATATATTTCTATTTTATAATATTCTAAATAACGGTTTCGCTAACATCCTGCCACTTGTCCCAGTCAGACTTGTTTTCTGCAATATGGAACAAAGCCGCCACCACATGACGATCATATTTCTGATCGGTCTGTTTCAGCAATGCATCGACTACATCTTTTACCGGCAGGCCCTGTCGATACGCCCTCGAACTGGCCATCGCCACAAATGTATTGGCGACGGCTAGAATACGTGACTCCGGCAGCAGCTGTTCTCCACTCAGGCCAGCGGGATATCCGCTTCCGTCAATGCGCTCGTTCTTCTGAGCAATTACCTCCAGCACCGGCCCATTGAAGCTCAGGTCTGACAGTATATCGACGGCATAGCCAATATGTTTCTTAAGCTCACTGGATTCCTCTTTCGACAACGCTTCCAGTTTGGTCAGGATGTCTTTTGGAATAAACAGCTTACCGATATTGGCCAGTAGTGCTGCCATTTCCAGTGTTTCAACACGCTCTTCTTCCAGCCCCATCTCCCTGGCGATTTCAACGGCCACTTCACGCGTTCGCTCAGAGTGATTGGCACAGAACGGATCATGTAAATCGACAGCCTTCACCAGCGTGCTGATAATTCCCTTAGCCAGTGCTTCGCGTTTCTGCTGTGCCTGCTTAAGCTCACTGATATCATGCAGCACATATAATTTTGCCTGTGCATGTTCGCCCGATGCAGGCGAAGTTGATGTCACGTGATAGCTTCTTTCCATGCCATTAATATCGAGGCACTTTGCCTGCACCTTGCCGGGCTCAATAATCGCAAGCTCTGATGCAACACCCTGGCCCAGTACATTTGCCAGCTTCTGACCAATCGCATCTTCGGCTGTTAGCGCCAGTGACTTGAGAAATGACGGATTAATAAATAACAAACGCTCATCTCTGTCGACTAGCAGAATATTATCCTGAATATTCTCAGTCACTGCATCCAGCAATGCTGTATGCGTCTCCAGCTCTTTACTCAGCTTTTGCAGGCGCACACTGGTGCTGTGCCGCCAGACAGCAATAAATGCCGTGGCAATAAAAAGCACCAGAACACTAAAGGTTGTTAACAGAAACTTCTGGTGCCTGTTCGATTCTGCCAGTGCTTCATCGGCAACTATCTTCTGCACCAGCACCCAGCGGCTCCCTGTTATAGCACGCCCAGTTACCAGTACGCCTCTACCCTGGTAATCTACCATCTCTGTAAAGTCACCCACATGATGATATGCGTAAGAAGATGCCAGTGAATTATTATTGTCAGGCAACTGGTGAAACAGCTCCCTGTTTCCTGAAAGCGGGCTTATATACTGAATACTTGCGCCTTTCTGCATCACCAGAAGCGACTCATCGGAAGATGTCGCACTTTGCCTGTTTTCAAGGAGCGGATACAGACTCTTTGCCGGATCTAAAAGTATCATCACCGCACCAACAACATCACCACCCTGTATATGCATAACGGGTGCAATGAATCCAAAAACGGGTGACTGCCGCTGACTTTTATAAATATCAATCAATACGACTCCAGACGTCATATATACATCATCAACCAGGCTGCCATGCAACTCTGCCGCATCTACCGGAAAGCCTTTGCTACTCATCAATAAATCACGTGAGGCATCATACAGTGCCAGTCCATAATCTGATTCCTGATTAAGGTTCACACCTTGATTATTACGATTAACCAGATCCAGCCGCTCTGCTGTTGCACTTAAAAGATTGCGCACATGCCCCTGTTGTGCACGAATAATTGCACTCGTGATAGTGTCTTTATCTGCGTACTGTGAAAGAAACAGTCTCAACGTCGGATTGTTTGCCAGCTCCAGCAACTGATTTTTTCTCTGCATCAGCTCATCTTCTACTGCAGCTGCTCGAATTTCAGCAAGCAGTGAAAGTCGCGACTGCCAGTTCATCAGATCGCGCTGTCTTTCCTTATCTACATACTGAATAATCAACCACAAACTGATTGCAATAAACGCCAGCAGAAACAGTATCGCGGTTCCTGGCGCACCGATTTTAGATATTGTATTGGCCGATTTAATCATTTCTTATAATTCATTTATTGCGGCAGATACATCCACCACTGTTTTTCGTTAAGCGCATACACTGGCACATAATGCAGAATATGTTTATGCGATACGACCTCATCGATCTGGTTGTCCATGATGAGCGTATCATTGGGTGTATTGATCGCGAGTACCGCATGCGCGGTTCTCAGGTTGGTATCCTGCAATACGACCAGCCGGATCTTATCCATTTTAAAACCCAGTATTTTCAGCGATAACATTTTTGTTATTGCATAATCTTCGCAGTCACCATTATTAGTAAAAAATTCTCGGGGCGTTGCCCAGAAATCTTCCAGGCCATAATTTTCAATATCGAGAATATAGTCGTGACGATTGGCGAAATTATTCACCTCTTCAACTTGACGCATGGGTGACAGGTGCCTGATACTTTTCAGAAATTGCATCCAGTTTTTTAGATGGCACTGGTCAAGCTGTCGCGTTTCGCAATTTCCCTGTGGCGTGTTCTGTTTAATATGTCGTTCAAGCACTGATAGCCATTGCGGGAAGATCTGCAAATTACTACGCTGATTTTCCTGATAACCAAACAGCCCAACCTGCGCCTGTACTGATGACATACCCACAAAAAACGGGCCGACTAGCAGCAGGCTTAGCGCGCAGAAGAGATGGAGTGCCAACCTGGCTCGGAGATCGTTCACTTAAAACCGCTATTTTTATACGTTATAGAGGCACCAATAATAGCGAATTCATATAATATTGCCTAACCCATTCGAGTGAATCCCACTCGACATACTCTCACTTTCCTTCGATTTCCATCGGTTTAGCGGTGTTTATCTTGAAAATACGCGAAAAAGACGTCAATATCGCGCATAAATTTTACATCTGGAGTTTCACCAAAATGATTAAGAAATCACTTGTTTCGGCCTGCCTGGCGGCCAGCCTTGTTAGCCAGCCTCTGTTGGCGGATGACGCAATCAATGCAGAGGCGCTTTTCCAGGAAGCCATGCAATCCCGTGAAGCCGGTGATCTGTTCCATGCAATCGAGCTGTTTGAAACTATCCTCCAGCATCAGCCTGAACTGAATCGCGCTCGCCTCGAACTGGCCGTGTCCTATCACCAGACACGTCGTTATGAAGCCGCAAAAGAACATCTGACCCAGGTTATGCAGGACCCGGCGACACCAGAAAATGTGAAGCTGGCGATATCTGCCTACCTGGCTCAGCTGAGTGGCGACATCAAGGCCAACGAAAAGCGCAGTACGCATTCTCTGTACCTGTCTGCTGGCCTGTTCAACGACACCAATATTAACCTTGGACCTAACAATGTTCGCAACTTTCCCAGCCTGAATCCTTCGGCAGTTAGAAAAAGCAGTGAAGGCAGCCAGCTGATGCTGAGCTACTCTCATCGTAATCGCGCAGCAGAAACTGTCCAGATGGGCAACTCGGCGGTTGATTTTGAATGGCTCACTCAGGCCATTGCCTATAACAAGGCTTATAACGACGGTAATAGTGATTTCAACCTGTCAGTACTCAGCTTCAATACCGGCCCGGCTCTGCTTGCTAACCAGAAATGGCGTGCGGCACTGAATATCAAGTTCGACAAGGTCTATTTTGGTAACGACCCCTACTCAACCAATCTGTCATTAAACCCGGTATTCACCTACAACCTGTCTGACGACATGGAACTGACCGTAGAAAACACCCTGACAGATAAAGAACACGACAATGCTGCCGACCAGGGACTCGATGGCACGGTTTCCAGCTGGAATATCAACCTGTCCAAGTTCTATCCACAACAGGTCATTGGTGTTCAGGCGGGTATCAAATACCACGACAATGGTGCCGATGACCAGGCACTGCATTACTCAGGTGCTGAGATTTATCTGGGTGGACAGATCCCTGCATGGACCAATGCCCGTGCCTATATGACACTGAGCAGCCGCAACTACAACTACAGCGGCGTTGATGGTTTTGTGTCGACCACTATCAAACGTGACGAAACCGAACTGCAGGCCATGCTTGGTGTAAGCCATGACTTCCGCTCTGGCTGGTTTAAGTCCTGGACACTGAATGCTCAATACACCCACACGGATAATGATGCTAACCTGCAGGCTTTCGAATATCAGCGCAATATCTTTGAGCTGAATATGCGTCGCTATTTCCTCTAATTTCTCCGTAAAGCATTCCGACAACAGAACCACCTTATTGTCGGGATGCTTTACATTGCCATTTCACTGATAATCCCGTATTCTGCGTC
>JBFHWF010000073.1:0-11750 GCA_041589175.1 Gammaproteobacteria bacterium | reverse complement strand
TTCTTTTGGCTGGTATTCTTTCACGCTAATTAAATTATCATCACTACCCAACATGGGCGACACATATAAACTTAACTCATATTTAAACAGCCGACCAAAGGCTTCCAAAATACCTCCCGGCAAATTATCGTAATAACTTTCTGTGAAAATTTCGTTCAGCGTGGGCACACCGAGCACAAGCGCCATGGGCCGTTGCGTACATCGCGTCAGGTAATCGGCCAGCTTATAATACTCACCCATATTTGATACCAGCACATTTTTACCAAGCTCACAGAGAATATCAGCCCGACATAAGAAATCTTCGGCGCAGATATCTTCACCCGCCTTAAGGTTGTGCAGGGTCATTTCAGAAATGACCATGGTTTCTTCGACTGTTAATTCATGCTCTTTTATAAATTTTTCCTGTGCACAATCCAGCATGTTCATATTGAGTAATGTCGGAGGGTTAAAACGACTACGCTCGATGAGCACAGCTTTTTTATACAACAAATCGGCCGGGTGCACGATTTTGCCTTCGGCATTAAACATGGCTCCATGGGTCATGCCGTATTCAACCAGTCTTAGTGCCATTAATCGATTGTCGATGGATTTAAATGCCGGACCTGAGAAATCGATCATATCGACTTCAACCGTATCATGGGTCAGCTCATCCATTAATGATTTGATCAGCTTCTCTGGATTATCATAATAAGTTAGCGCGGCATAAATCAGGTTAACGCCCAGCTTACCAATATTTTCCTGATCAACGCTCACATCCTTGGAGAGGGCATGCACATGTAGATCAATCTGCGAAGGCTCACTACCCGGCTCAGTCTGAAATTTAATACCAATCCAGCCCTGACCATCCACGTCCCGCGTATAACTACGTGAGGCGACGGTATTGGCAAAGGCAAAGAACGTGCTTTCCGCACCGCGATTTTCGGTAAGCCTCTCGACAACCAGCTTGTATTCCAGATCCAGCATGGCATTCAGGCGCTCCCGACTAACGTAGCGGGATGCCTTACCATATATTGAATCACTAAATTGCATATCATAGGCGGATATGGCTTTGGCGATGGTACCGGCAGCACCGCCTACCCGGAAAAACCAGCGGGCCGTTTCCTGCCCGGCACCTATCTCAGCGATGGTGCCATACTGGCCTTTGTTCATGTTGATGGAAAAGGCTTTCTGATGAATGTCGGTTATTAGATCCACGCCGCTGTCCTGTCAATATCACTATGCCTTGAGTATAGGCAGAGTTTGGCCGTCTTGCGGCGCTGTGATAACAAGGAAAAGCTAGCTGGTTGGTTAGCTATACAGCTAGCTAACGGTATACCTCAATATAACCATCGCTGATCGTTGCAACAACGGGGTTATTGTAATTGTCGATCATATTCAGTTTGCACTCCCCGCGACTGATCGACTGCAATGTATACGGTGCGCCAGACTGCTGGATAATCTGCGCTACATCTGTTTCATTTGGGCAATCCTGCTTTCCAAATACCATCGCCTTGCTGTACCAGTTATGCAGTAACATCTTGAAACTGTGCATGGCATTTTTATGCATATGCGCAATAGTGACATCCATGGCCTCGTTAGTAATGAGCAGCTGATCCATTTTATTTTTCACTTCAATCCGTTGTTTGAAGCTTAGCTGGTTATTGGCGAGGATATCCTGATACAGGCCACGGATATATTCGATCTGTTTTTTATGCTCATGTTCGTTATTCAGGTTCTGGAAATCGCGCCCCAGATGCATGCTAAGGATACTGGCCTCAAAATAGGGCAACCCATAGTCTCTCTCATTACGAATCACTTCGAACACTCGGTCACTCTGTCCGGGAATAGCAAATGCACGGTCAAGCATCTGCCGGGCCTGATCAAACTGACTGGCATATTTACTCTCCAGGCTTTTTTCATACCACTCCAGTGCTGCGACATCCTGCTTATTCAATGTATTTGCATCAGGCAGAGAGGCGGCAGATTCACTACTCAGCTTGAGAATGCCATCGTAAATAGCATTTAGTTTTCTCAACTGCTGCGCATCAGAGCGTACCGCATAGTCCTGGCTTTTCTTGACGGCATCATAGGTTTGCCGTGATAAATCTCGCGCTTCCCTGGCAATCGCCTGGGTCTGCTGCCCGGTTTTCAGGGTTTCCACTGCTACTTGATGTGTTGCGTTCAGTTTAGCGAGGATCAGGTCGAGTTTTTTTAGCTCACTCAATACCTGGCGATTATGTTCTTGACGATCGAGTTCACTCATAGTGCTGATCGCCCGTTGCTGGTTCGCGAACTTTACATAGTCACCCAGCATAATCATATTGGTGTTCATACGGTCCAGCTCGTCGAGCACTCTACGCTGGTCCTGACTCCGTTGCCCCGCATCCGCCTGCTCAGAATATTTGCGACGCACATCCAGCACGATGCTTTCCGATGCCTTACGCCCCAGTGACTCCAGTGCAGTGTAGATACCATCGAAGCCTTTATTATCCAGTGACACCGAGGCAGCAGACTCAAACGAGCCCTGATTATTGGGCAAGTGTAACTTGATATTGAGACGCGCGATCTCCGCCGGCTCAACCAGTTCAACTTTTAAAAAGATGCTGCCATTTCGAGCTTTCGAGTCTGCAGTTTCATAGATATAGGCGAAACGCTGCAAACGGGATATTTCCATTAGCGCTGTGTCGACAGCGGCGGCTTTCATCTGCTCAACGGGTAATGGAAACCAGGAATCATTATGAAACTCCGATGATACAACCAGAGGTATCACCGGCTGGGCCTGGGCACTCAGATTGAAAAACAGCAGTATTGCCGTCAGTCGAAGCCCGTGTTTTAGCTTTAAAATCATATCCTTGTATCTTCACCGTCTGATCAAGTGCAGTCTATATAAGTATATTTACTAGCTGCCCTGGAAAGTATTAATTGTATTCTTACGCGCACACAGCATACATCATGGAAGTAACATTACCCCGATAACTATATTTTATATTTCCCATCTCGTAATAAATATTATTGATAAGCGCATAAATTCGCTTTCACAAACCCCTCTGGTTGATCTAATATCAGTCAAATCAGGCTGAGCTACCTTATTCTCTGTCCTGCTTTTTCACTAGCTGCATCCCTGGTTACCCAAACTGAACCGGAAAACTGATATGGCAAATGATCAAACTTTTTACGAAAAGTGCTACCGCCTGCTAAAGCAGGTGCCTGCTGGACGCGTCACAACTTATAAGGAAATGGCCAGAGCCCTCGAATCCCGCGCGTGCCGAGCTGTCGACTCAGCCATATCGAATAACCGCCAGCCCATTTATGTCCCCTGCCACCGGGTGTTATGTAACAGTGCAAAAGCCAGTAAATATGTTCTGGGTTCAGAAACTAAATCCAGGCTATTAAACAATGCTGGTATTGAGGTCGTAAATGGTAGCGTAATCAATCTGGATCAGTACCTGCTCAAGCTCGACTCGGCTAAAGCCTGAGGCCTTCAGTCTCAACATAGTTCATATCACCCTAATATAAGTGGATATTAATTTTCTACATGCGCGCATTCCATTCGCCTTTTCTAGATATATTCGCGAGCTTTACGCCTTCCTGACACAACAATCACCGTTCGTCATAGATATCCATAATTTAATAGTCTAGAATTTACGTCAGCATGATCTCGTTACACACTCTTTGAAAGTGGAATAATAAAAATGCGACATACTGTTATGCTATCGCTGTCGTTAGCAGCATTCTGGTTAGCAAGTTCTGGGCACTTCTCAGTATTAATGCTGTCATTCGGAGCCGTTTCAATTGCGCTCGTTCTATTTATTGCCCATCGCATGGATGTTATCGATCACGAATCCCAGCCCATACACCTGACATTCAGGCTTCCTGCTTACTACCTGTGGCTGAATAAAGAAATCATTCTTTCCAATATCACCGTTGTGAAGCATATCTGGCTAGGTAACACGTCTATTTCACCGGCAATGAAAACGATCACTGCCAGCCAGAAAACGGATATTGGTAAAGTCATTTATGCAAATTCAATTACGCTAACGCCCGGCACGGTGACCGTTGCGATGGATAATGACCAGTTTCTGGTGCATGCGTTAGTAGAAGACTCTTTAAAAGATCTGGAATCCGGTGATATGGATCGCCGGGTCACTCAACTGGAATAATCATGTTAATTGCTGCAACACTCGCTATTTTTGTCGTCATGGTCATGGCGATTACCCGAGGCATCATGGGGCCTACGCTCTATGACCGTATACTTGCGGTGAATATGTTTGGCACCAAAACCGTGCTACTCATATCACTACTGGGATTCGTTATGGGGCGACCTGAGTTTCTGGATATCGCTATCGTCTATGCTCTCATTAACTTTATCAGCGTCATAGCCGTGTTACGGCACTCGGACGCTGCTATATTCAAGAATCCGCCAACACCCACTGATGAAATTGAGAATAAGCAATAATGGATAACTTACTGGAAATTCTAAGTGCCGCATTTTTATTAATAGGCAGTTTCCTGTGTATTTCAGGTGGCATTGGTATATTACGATTTCCCGACTTTTATACACGTATGCATGCAGTTGGGGTAACCGAAACTCTGGCCACAGGTATGATATTACTTGGGCTGATGCTGCAGATGCCCGACGCTATGGTTATCATCAAATTACTATTTATTCTCGTGTTAACGCTATTCATTAGTCCAACGGCAAGTCATGCCTTAGCCAAGGCCGCAATAAAGAATAGTCTCAAACCTAAGCTTGATAGCGAAGATAATAAAGAGAGGATATAGTCATCGACTCCCTGGTTGACATTGTTTTACTCGCACTACTGGTCTGTGTTGCCTTTGCCATCGTCAGAATGAAAGACCTGCTCGGGGTTATTATGCTGTCTGGCATTTACGGCCTGTTATCTGCCAGTTTCTTCGTTGCGATGGATGCGGTGGATGTCGCGTTTACCGAAGCCTCGGTGGGTGCGGGTATCTCAACTGTACTCATGCTGGCAGCCATAACCATGACGGGACGCACTGAAAACCCCTCACGTCATAAACCGCTACTAGCTCTAATAGTTGTTCTAATTACCGGTGGCCTGCTTATTTATGGCACTTTCGATATGCCACATTTTGGTTCAGCCGCTGCACCGGTACATACACATGTTGCACCTCGCTATATTAACGATTCCATGCAGGAAATCGGCATTCCTAATATCGTCACTTCGGTACTGGCAAGCTACCGGGGGTTTGATACCTTTGGCGAGGTCCTGGTTATCTTCACTGCGGGCATCGCGGTACTGGCCCTGTTGTCTGTTGTTCGTAGCCCCGACAGGATGGCAAAGATTGATAGCCTCAATGATTCCATGCATGGGGAATACCTTATCCTGCGCATCGTTGCAAAAATGCTAATCCCATTCATTCTACTGTTTGCACTTTATGTTCAGTTCCACGGTGACTTTGGTCCCGGTGGTGGATTCCAGGCGGGTGTCATATTTGCTTCTGCCATTTACCTCTACTCCATGATGTTTGGCATGAGCACTGCTCGTCGTGTCATCAATCAGACACTGGTACGACTGATAGCCGCACTCGGTGTTTTACTGTATGGCAGTGTCGGTGTCGTTGCGATGTTAAATGGCGGTAACTTCCTCGATTACAGTGCATTATCTGCAGACCCTGTTGCTGGCCAGCATCTGGGTATTATTGTTATAGAGCTTGGTGTTGGCCTCACCGTTGCCTCCGTCATGATTATCATCATGTTCAATTTTGAAGGGCGTAGAGACAACTTACAGAATAAGGATAACGAAGAAGCCTAATGTTTATCGGACTTTATAATTACTGGATTGTCGTAGTGCTGATGATGGTGGGTTTTTATATCGTCATCGCTCACGGCAACCTGATCAAGAAAATTGTTGGCCTGAGTATTTTTCAGACCTCGGTTTTTATTTTCTATATCAGCCTGTCAAAAGTTGACGGGGGTACCGCGCCTATACTCGCAGAAGGCATACAACAATATTCAAACCCTCTGCCTCATGTTCTGATCCTCACTGCCATTGTCGTAGGTATTGCAACCGTAGCCGTCGGGCTTGCGCTAGCCGTACGTATAAAAGAGGCCTACGGCAGTATTGAAGAAGAAGAAATACAGAAAAAGGATAACATCGATTGTTAGCTCATTTGCCGATATTGCAGGTCGTTGTCCCTCTGATGGCGGCTCCCCTTTGTCTACTAGTCGCTCGACCGCGGCTGGTCTGGCTATTTACACTCATTGTAAGTGGCCTTGCCTTTCTCATCAGCGGACTCTTACTGGAACAGGTAGTCACCTCTGGCACCATCATCTATGAGCTCGGTGGCTGGGATGCACCCTGGGGAATTGAGTACCGGATCGATCAGCTCAATGCACTTCTTTTACTGATTATTTCTGGTATTAGTACAGTCGTTTTACTGGCAGCACAAACCAGTATACAGAATGAAATTCCCGAAGATAAACACACTCTATTCTATATTCTATACCTGCTATCACTGACCGGTATGCTGGGTATTGTAGCAACCGGTGATGCATTTAATGTTTTCGTATTTCTCGAAATTTCATCATTATCTGCCTACGGCCTGATCGCTTTAGGAAAGGCTCGATGTGCGCTCTGGGCCTCCTTCCAGTACCTGGTTATGGGTACCATCGGTGCAACATTTATTCTGATCGGTATCGGCCTGATGTACCAGATGACGGGTACATTAAATATGTATGATCTTTCTCAGCGTTTACCGGAAGTCGAACATACCCGCACTGTGTTCACCGCATTTGCATTTCTAATCGTAGGTATCTGTTTAAAACTGGCTCTGTTTCCACTGCACCTGTGGTTGCCCAATGCCTATGCGTATGCTCCGTCTATCGTGACGGCTTTCTTCGCTGCCACTGCGACCAAAGTTGCCATTTATCTACTGATTCGTTTTACCTTCTCTATCTTTGATATCACCTTTACCTTTCAGGCAGTTCCACTTCAGATTCTGTTCCTGGTCCTCGGCCTGGCGGGTATCTTTGCCGCGTCTATAACGGCAATCTACCAGACAAATATCAAGCTGTTATTTGCCTATTCCAGTATTGCCCAGATAGGTTATATGATCGTTGGTTACAGCATCAGCACGGCCACTGGCCTGATGGCAACCTTATTACACCTTTTCAACCATGCCCTGATGAAGAGTGCACTATTCCTGGCGCTTGGTGCTGTGATGTATCGGATTGGCAGTGTACAGATCAGCCATTTTCAGGGCCTGGGACGGCAGATGCCCTACACCATGGCAGCAATCGTGATTGGTGGACTCAGTTTGATTGGCGTACCCCTGACCGTTGGCTTTATCAGCAAGTGGTACCTGGTGCTTGCTGCAATTGAGCATGGCTGGTGGCCAGTAGCTGTACTGATCCTGCTAGGCTCACTACTGGCGATTGTCTATGTATGGCGTATTGTTGAAGTCGCCTATTTCCAGCAGCCTCAGGCAGGTGCCGAAGTTGCAAAAGAAGCCCCCTTAACGTTCCTGGTGCCCGTATGGGTGCTGGTATTCGCAAATATTTATTTTGGTATTGATACTCGACTCAGTGTTTCCGTTGCCGAGGCTGCAGCCCAGAGCCTGTTTGGTCAGTCCATAACGGGAGCAGGCCTATGAATATGACTCTGGAAACCCTGCTTCAACTCAGTATTATTCTGCCAGCACTAGCAACCGTCGGCATTATCGCCACCGGCAAACAACCTAACCTGCGCGAAGGTGTGTCTATTGGCACCGCGTTAATCCTGTTCTATTTCGTGGTTCAACTTTATCAGGGCCTGCAGCAGGGTCAGACCATCGCTGTGCACTGGTGGGAACTACTACCCGGGCTACAGATCAGTTTTGAAATTGAGCCACTGGGTATGTTATTTGCCCTGATAGCCAGCTTCCTGTGGCCGGTTACCACCGTATATGCCATCGGCTATATGCGCAGTCATAACGAACAGAACCAGACTCGCTTCTACACCTGTTTTGCCGTTGCCATTGCCAGCGTCATGGGCATTGCATTTGCCAGCAATCTATTTACGCTGTTTATTTTTTACGAAATACTTACCCTGTCGACCTACCCACTGGTTACCCACGCAGGAACAGACAAGGCGAAACAGGGTGGTCGAATTTATCTTGGTATATTGCTCAGTACCTCGATCGTATTCCTGCTGCTGGCGATTGTCAGCACCTGGTTTGTAGCGGGTACACTGGACTTTAAACAGGGTGGCGTATTCGATGCGAGTGTCGATAAGGGTGTCGTCGGCATCATACTGGTCCTGTTTATTTTTGGCATCGGCAAAGCGGCAATCATGCCATTTCATCGCTGGCTGCCGGCTGCCATGGTGGCACCAACACCAGTTAGTGCTTTGCTACATGCGGTTGCCGTCGTAAAAGCGGGTGTGTTCTCAGTATTAAAAATCTGTGTATTTATTTTTGGCATTGATCTTCTTGCCGTACTACCCAGCACACAATTCCTGCTTTACCTTGCTGCGGCAACTGTCCTGCTTGCCTCGCTGGTTGCCATGCGCCAGGATAATCTTAAAGCACGATTAGCCTATTCAACCGTAAGCCAGCTCGGTTATGTCACTATCGGTGCACTACTGGCTACCTCTGCGGGTGTACTGGGAAGTTCGATGCATATTGCCATGCACGCCTTCGGTAAAATCACTTTGTTCTTCTGTGCGGGTGCCATACTGGTCGCAGCACATAAATCGAAAATTAGCGAGATGCGTGGACTTGGACTGCAAATGCCAATCACCATGGCAGCCTTCTTTATTGCCAGTTTAAGTATTATCGGCGTACCTCCCACCGGCGGTACCTGGAGCAAGTGGTACCTGTTACTGGGCGCACTCAATACTGAGCAAACGATTATTATGCTAACACTAATGCTTAGCTCGCTATTAAATATCGCCTACCTGCTACCAATTCCACTGCATGGATTTTTCTCAAAAGACCCTGCTGGCAATCACGCAACAGGTATGAAAGAAGCACCTCTACCGTCATTAATTGCCATTAGCATTACCACGGTGGGATGCCTGGTTCTGTTTGTTTATCCACAGCCACTATTTGAACTGGCCAGTGCCATTCTTGAGACACGAGGTTGAACCATGGACAATGAGAAAACCTATATTTTCGACAAGCCAGAAAATGTTAAGCGCCTGATGCACATTCTTTATGCCTGTTGCGCCGTACTTTTCCTGCTCGATTTTATTATTCACCGTCACATCGTCCACGACTGGGAAGGCCTTTGGGGTTTTTACGCGATTTATGGATTCGTCGGTTGTGTTGTGCTGGTACTGGTTGCCACCTGGATGCGAACCTTCCTGATGCGCTCTGAAGATTACTATGACGACGAAGGCAAAGCAGAACAGACTGATACGTCAGATGTAAAAGCGGGAGATCATAATGTGGATGCTTGAGATTCCCCCGTTTGTACCTTTCTTTATCGGTGCACTACTGGCGGCCGTTAGCCGCGGGCTGTTACGTAATATTTTACTCATCGCGGTACCCATACTCGGTGGCCTGCACCTGTGGATGATTCCCGAAGGCATTCACTTACAGTTTGCTTTCCTCGATTACACACTGACTCCATACCGCGCTGACAAACTCAGCATTATGTTCGGCTATGTTTTTCATATCGCAGCGTTCATTGGCATTATCTATTCCTTACACGTACGTGATACCACGCAACAGGTTTCCGCGATGCTTTATGCGGGTAGCGGCCTCGGTGCCGTATTTGCCGGTGACCTGTTAACCCTGTTTGTCTTCTGGGAGCTACTGGCATTTACCTCGGTATTTCTAATCTGGGCACGTAAAACCCGCCGCGCTTATGTGGCCGGTATGCGCTACCTGATTATTCAGGTGTTATCGGGCGTTATTCTACTCGCGGGCACACTTTTTTATGCGGCTCAACACGGCACTCTCGACTTTAACTTCATCGGGCTTGAAGGTATGGCCGGCTGGTTAATCTTTATTGCCTTTGGTATCAAGTGCGCCTTTCCCATGGCCCATAACTGGCTCACCGATGCTTACCCCGAGGCGACTGTTACCGGCACCGTATTTCTCAGTGCATTCACCACCAAGGTTGCAGTGTATTCTCTGGCCCGTGGCTATCCCGGCACCGAGATACTGGTTTATATCGGTGCGGCCATGGCCTGCTTCCCGATTTTCTTCGCGGTCATTGAAAACGACTTGCGCCGCGTACTCGCCTATAGCCTGATCAACCAGGTCGGCTTTATGGTCGTCGGTATCGGAATTGGTACTGCACTTGCCATTAACGGCGCCGTGTCTCACGCCTTTAACGATATTATATTTAAAGGCCTGCTGTTTATGTCGATGGGTGCCGTATTGCATATGACAGGTCGTATCAATGGATCTGATTTAGGTGGGCTTTATAAAACCATGCCAAAAACCACGATACTCTGTATTGTCGGCGCCGCTTCGATCTCTGCCTTCCCACTCTTTAGTGGCTTCGTCAGTAAATCCATGGTAATGAGTGCCGCACTGGAAGAAGGCTTTGATGTTGTCTGGTTGCTACTGCTATTTGCCGCGGCGGGTGTATTCCATCATGCGGGTATCAAGATTCCTTACTTTGCTTTCTTCGCCCATGACTCGGGCCTGCGTGTCAGTGATCCACCAAATAATATGTTACTCGCCATGCTGATTGCCGCGGTATTGTGTGTGGGTATTGGCAGCTTCCCTGGTTACCTGTATTCAATACTGCCCTACGACACGGGTTACAATCCTTATGATGCCAGCCACGTGTTATCACAAACCCAGCTGCTATTCTTCTCGGCACTGGCCTTCGTGTGGCTCAACCTGAAAGGACTATATCCACCAGAATTGCATTCAACCAACCTTGACTTCGACTGGTTCTATCGTCGCGCCTTCCCAACTGCTTTCAGGAATGCCTTCGCCATTATCTGGAAAGTCGACGGCGTGATTCGCAAGGAATTCCTGTCAAAGCTTGACCTGGGATTATCTATGATCGCGGAAAGAAATAAGGGCGTAAGCAGTTTACTATCTAGAACCTATCCTGCAGGCAGCATGGTAATGTGGGTGGCCGTCATTCTCGCGGCTTATCTATTCCTGAGTTTCATCACTCATTGATGCAGTTTTAGTTATTGAAAAGCTTTTGTCCGCTAATGCACGCAAATAAACGCTATTATTGATTATGTAATCCGCGGTATTAACGTGAAGAAGTATATACATCAGCCAACCCTGCATATATACAATATTAAAATTTGCGTTTATTCGCGTGCATTAGCGGACAGTCCTTTCTTTTAACCACCTGCTAAAACACATAGGCTATGATTTTGCTCGGTCAGGAGTGACTGATTTTCTTGATATGCACCAGTAACAAAGAAATCGCCGCCGGTGTTACGCCGGAGATACGACCTGCCTGTCCCAGTGTCGATGGGCGATGATCAATCAGCTTTTGACGGACTTCATTAGATAAGCCCTTCACCTGGTCGTATTCCATTTCATCGGGAATGACTTTATCTTCGTAACGACGCGCCTTGTCGATTTCTTCCTGCTGACGATTGAGATAGCCTTCATACTTGGCCTGAATTTCGACCTGTTCGGCAACGCGTGAATCTGCTACAGCCGGGCCAATCTCAGCAACGGATGTTAGTTTTTCATAATCCATTTCCGGGCGCTTTAATAAGTCCAGAGCACGGGATTCTTTGCTTAAGGGCTTAGCTAGTACAACCTGTAAGTCATTGGCTGCATTTGATGTCGGCTGTATCCACATATCACTTAAACGT